>CAXMRU010000243.1:0-61524 GCA_964195715.1 Akkermansiaceae bacterium
TCGGCGAGTCGTTCCGCCGTGGTATTCGGGATCGGGAGAAGCGCCACATCGGACTCCGGAAACACATACCGGCTGGTCGCGTGCCTTGCCTCTACCTCACCGCCCGTGACCGTCGTCACGTCCAGTTCGGGATTCAGCGTCGGGAGGAGCATCCGATGGTCCAGCTCGGAGAGGAGCGATTCCATGTCGCGCTTGAGAGCGATGAAGTCGTACACCAGTGAATGGTGATCGAGGTCACCGGAGAGCGTTACGCCGACTCTGTAGTTGTGGCCGTGCAGTGATTCGCACGCGCCGTTGCCATGCGTGATGAAGTGGCCGGCGGCGAAAACCAGCATTTCTTTGCCCACGGTGACTCTGTACTCGGTCATTGCACCCGGCTCTCCTGCTTGGATGACTACCAGACTATTGAGACGGTACACCTGGAACCCGTTCATCGTACACCACGTCGGACCTCGGCGCATCCCGGGTCGAGTCGCCGTGCTCTTGCCGCCGCCGCGCGCCACGGGCCAGCTTGTGAATGCCGCTGAAGCGCGAACCAGGGTTCTTCAGCAGGCTGCCAGGGAGTCTGAGACCGAGGTACAGGGAAGCGAGGTAGCATGCGCCTCTTCGTGGCCGTGAATTACCCGGCCCGACTGCGCCAGAAGATCGCCCGGCTCTGTCGTCCGCTCGAGGAAGCCGGGATCCCCGGACGGTGGACCGAACGGGACGAGGTACATCTCACCCTCAAGTTCATCGGAGAGGTGCCCAACTCTGAGGTGGATGCGATCTCCAGCGTCCTCGTTGAGGTGGCGGGCCGGTTCCGTCCGTTCGACATGACGTTCGGTCCGATCGGGGCGTTTCCGTCGCCCCGCAGGCCGAGGGTGGTCTGGCTCGGTGTGGAACCGTCGCCCGCGCTGAGGTTCATCAAGGACGACATCGAGAGGCGGTTCGGGGAGCTGGATATTCCGAGGGAGGAACGTCCGTACCAACCACACGTGACTCTGGGGCGGGTCCCACATGAGGCCGAAGCCGGCGAATTTCGCCGGCTCGAGGAAATAGCACGGTCGCTCAAGATCACTGACGAGTACAGGGTGACGCATCTCGATCTGATGCAGAGCAAACTCGGGCCGGCAGGTGCCGTTCATACGCGCCTGGTGGCTGCCCGTCTGGGGAAAAGGGGTTGAGCGCAAGCCGCGCTCGGGGAGTGGATTTGGTCAAGAACTGTCTTTCTCGAATCGGCTGCCTGACGCTGATCCTGGCGGTCGTTGCGGCAGGCTGGTGGTTTCGAGATGATATCGCGGGCTGGTGGAACCGGCTGGAGATCACGGCGTCCTCGCAGCCGAGCGAGGATCTGGCCCGCCGGGCTGAAGAAGAGTTGGGTCGCCTGGCGGAAGCCGGTGGTGCGGCCGGCCTGGAGCTGAGTCAGGCCGAGATCCAGAGCCTGCTGACGTATCGTGCCGAGCTCCTCCTGCCGGCTGGGGTCAGCGACCTCCTCGTGGAACTACGGGACAGCACACTCCTCGTGTCTGCCCGCGTGGACCCGAGGGAGCTGGATGGCCTGGCATCCCCCGAGTTGGTGGAGCGACTTCTGTCCGATTCCGCGAGAGTCGTGGTGGAGTTGGCGCCGGGCGTGCTCCAGCCGGGAGTCGCGACCATCGAGGTAGTGACTCTCCAGGCCGGATCCGTAGTGGTTCCGTCGATGATGATACCCTGGATTCTCGGGAGCCTCGACCTGCCCGGGGTCGAGACTACGGGGAAGCTGCTGCTGGTTCCACTCCCGGCCCGAGTAGAGCGGTTCGAGGTCGAGGGCGGCGAGCTGATCGTCGGGATCGACCGGGGCGATGGAGACTGACGCATGCCCTCGCAGGAGCGAGTTGAATGGACGTTGAGCGCGCTTACCAGCTTCCATTGGTATCGTGCGGTCCCGCGGGCACGGGTCCGGCTCGGGAACGCATGATCGAGCGAAGGGGTAGGTTGCCTGACAGCGGGGTAGCCGCTTGAGCCCCGGCTTCGCAAACAGGCCGGATCGATCATTGTAACGCCGACCCGAATGGTCGGAATCATCGAGAGAGGCGTACAGAGGCATGAGCAAATCCGTGAAGAAGGCGAAACGCGACCAGGAAGCCGAAAACGGTTCGGTCGGACGCTGGCTGTGGGAGTGGACCAAGTCCATCGCGGTCGCCTTCCTGCTGTTCATTCTCGTCAGGACTTTCGTGGTCGAGGCGTTCCAGATCCCGACGGGGTCGATGGAGCAGACGTTGCTCGTGGGTGACTTCCTCCTCGTCAACAAGATGGTTTACGGGGCGGAGCTGCCGGGAACGGGTGTTCGGCTTCCCGCTATCGACCCCCCTGCCCGGGGAGACATCGTGGTGTTCTCACCGCCCCCAGCGGCGCGGCAGGCGCCAAACACGAATTACGTCAAGCGGATTGTCGGGCTGCCGGGTGACACGCTGCTGATGGTCGAAGGCGTCTTGTATCGCAACGGAGGACAGGTGGTCGAGCCCTACGCGAGACACACGAGGCCTTACGAGGATCCGCGGAGTCCCCAGTTCGACTGGCAGCGCACGTATCTGGTCGAAGGCGGAAGACGACTCCAGGAATATCGTCCGACCAGAGACAACTGGGGACCGATCACGGTGCCGCCGGAGAGCTTTTTCGTCATGGGGGACAATCGGGACAACTCCGAAGACTCGAGGTACTGGGGATTCGTTCCGGACGAGTCCATCAAGGGGCGACCCTTGATCATCTACTTCTCGTACGATCGGAACAAGATAGCGCCGTTTCCGTGGCTGACGGAGATTCGATGGAGCCGGCTGTTCAACCCCATTGATTGACGATCCGGACTGCGTCGCGTGGCGATCGCGTCGACGCGGCCACTTCCCGATATCGTCGAAGACGCGAGGAGCATGGCCCGTAACGCGGACAGCAGCGGCAGTTCCCTGGATCTCTATCTCAAGGAGATCGCCGGGCACCCGATCCTGGAGCGTGAGGACGAGATCCGTCTCGCGCAGGCCATCCGCGATGGCGACGAAGAGGCTCTCAACCGCCTGGTCGCCACGAATCTGCGCTTCGTGGTCACGGTCGCCAAGCGCTACCGGAATCATGGCGTCGCATTCGGCGATCTCGTGAACGAAGGCAACCTCGGGCTCATGCGTGCGGCCCGGCGGTTCGACGAGACCAAGGGAGTCCGCTTCATCTCGTACGCCGTGTGGTGGATCCGGCAAGCCATGATGCAGGCGATCGCCGAGCAGTCCAGGATCGTCCGAGTCCCGGTCGGGCGGATGGACCAGGCGAACAAGGTGGTCCGTACCTCCAGGCGGTTGAGCCAGGAGCTGGGACGCCGTGCGACCGCGGACGAGGTGGGGATGGAACTCGGGCTGTCGGTGGAAGCTGTTCAGCGGGCCCTGGAGATGAAGAGCGGATACGTATCCCTGGATGCGCCGGTTCCCGATACGGAAGATACGTCGTTGCTCGAACTGATTCCGGACAGGGAAGGCGAGGAGCCTGATGAGAGGACGCAGCGGGAGGAACTGCGGGACGTCCTCGAAACCAGCCTGACGCATCTGCCGGAACGTGAGGCGAGCATCCTCAAGCTGTACTTCGGCCTTGACGGCCAGGAGGCGCATACGCTGGAGGCGATCGGGCGCAAGTTTTCGGTCAGTCGTGAGCGAATCCGGCAGATCAAGGACCGAGCCCTGGTCCGCCTGAGGCTGGGGGCCACCGGAAGGGTCCTGGAGTCCTTCCGAGACCGCTGACAATTCCTCCACCGCGCGCCTTGACACCCGCATACACCATCTTTAGCTTGCCCGGCTGCAAGTGGGATGATTCGGCCGCTGCCGCCGCGTGCGGGGCGGCCCGCTTTTTCTCCCCAGTTTCGAGACGAACGAGCGAAGGCGCCTCCGGTGCTGAGCGAGTGGGGCGATCCGGGAATGAAGACGTATTCGGTAAAGGCGGGCGAAATACAGCGCGAGTGGTTCGTCGTGGACGCCAGGGATCAGGTCTTGGGGCGTCTCGCCACGCGCATAGCTTCCGTTCTCAGGGGCAAGCACAAGCCCACGTTCAGCACGCATCTCGATGTCGGCGACTACGTGGTCGTGGTGAACGCGCGAGACGTACGCCTCACCGGACGCAAAGCGGAGCAGAAGAAGTACTTCCGTCATAGCGGTTACATGGGCGGCGAGCGTCTGATTCCGTTCCAGACGATGATCTCGAAGCACCCCGAGCGTGTGATCGAGCGCGCGGTCAAGGGAATGCTCCCGAAGAACACGCTCGGACGACAGATGGCGCAGAAGCTGAAGGTGTATGCGGGAGAAGAGCATCCGCACGCCGCACAGCGGCCGAAGCCGCTGGATGTGTGAAGGACCCGGCGATCAACGACACGGAGGAAGCTTGACGGACAGCACGACATACCAGGCGGTAGGCCGGCGCAAGGCGGCAGTAGCGCGCGTGTGGCTTCGGCCCGGTGAAGCCTCGTGGAGCATCAACGGTCGGGAGATCGACGACTATTTTCCGCTCGAGCGGCATAGAGGAGTGGTAGCGAAGCCGTTCGAAGTGACGGGCACTGAGGGCCAATTCGGCGTCCACGCCCGCATCTCGGGCGGAGGACCGTCCGGCCAGGCCGATGCGCTTCAGCTGGCCGTGGCCCGTGCCATTCTGTCGTCCGATGAAGACATGCGGCCCACACTCAGGTTGCACGACCTCCTGACGAGAGATCCGAGGGTTGTCGAGCGTAAGAAGCCTGGCCAGCCGAAGGCCCGCAAGCGTTTCCAGTTCTCCAAGCGGTAGACAAGCCGCGGCGAAGCCGAACCCGAGCAGCGAGTTATCGATAGCATGTCAGAAGTCGGTCTGAAGGATCTGCTACAGGCAGGAGTACACTTCGGCCACCAGACGCACCGCTGGAATCCGAAGATGCGTAAGTACATCTTCGCCGAGCGCGGCGGTATCTACCTGATCGACCTGAAGAAGACCCTCCGGGAGCTGAATCGGGCATGTGATCTCGTGAACGAAGTCGTGCGAGGCGGAAACAAAGTTCTCTTCGTCTGCACCAAGCCGCAGCTCAAGGGCCCGGTGAGAGCCGAGGCCGAGCGCGCGGGCGCGTTCTACGTGACCGAGCGCTGGCTCGGCGGCATGCTTACGAACTTCCAGACGATGAAGAAGAACATCCGGCGGCTCAAGGATCTCGAGCGTGGAGCGGAAGAGGGCGCGTTCGAGTTCTACACGAAGAAGGAGCGCCTGCTCCTCGATCGGGAGCGCGGGAAGCTCGAACGTTACCTGTCCGGCATCAAGGACATGACCCGGCTTCCCGGTCTCGTCTTCGTGGTCGACGCGAACAAGGAAGACATCGCCGTTCGCGAGGCGAGCCGCCTGGGTATTCCGGTGGTGGCGATAGCTGACACGAACGCCAATCCGGACATGTTGACGATCGCGATCGCGGGCAACGACGATGCGATTCGGTCCGTCTCTCTGATCACTGGCGTGATCGTGGACGAGATTCTCATGGCTCGTCGGGAGGCACCGGAGGCTAGCGCGGCGCAGGACGAAGGCACGGCCTTTACCTATTCCTCGGATGTGGGTGGCGCCGAGGCGGCGGTCTCCAGTAAGCGGAAGCGTCCGAAGCGCCGGCCGCGGCCCGAGCTCATCAAGCGACGGCTGCATGCGTCAGATCCTGAGGCCGGGTCACCCGAGGCCGAGCTTGCCGAGGCGGCAGAGCTTGTCGAGACGGCAGAGCTTGTCGAGGCGGTAGAGCTCGTCGAGGCGGTAGAGCTCGTCGAGGAGACGATATCCAGCGACAGCGATTCCGAGCCCGCAGTTGAAGAGGTCGTCGAGATCGCTGAGGTGGTGGTCACTACCGCGGAAACGGATACGGGCGAAGACGGGGAGAAGAAAGACCCCGGCTCACCCTGAGCGGCGCGAAACGGTGGGCCACTTCGGTGGCCCATTTTTTTTGTGGGGACATAATGACGGGGGCGCGACGAGGCGCTACAGATAGAGAAACGTGCTTGGGAAGGAAATAGAGAAATGTCAGGAATCACGGCCAAAGCGGTGAAGTCCTTGCGCGACCGAACGGGCGCGGGAATGATGGACTGCAAGCGGGCTCTTCAGGAGTCCGGCGGCGACGAGGAGCAGGCGATCGACATTCTCCGCCAATGGGGCGCCGCGAAAGCCGCCAAGCGGGCCGAGCGCCAGATGTCCGAGGGCATCGTGGCCATCTCGCAGGGCGACTCCGGTGTCGGCATGGTGGCGGTGTCGAGCGAGACGGACTTCGTGGCGCTTAACAAGGATTTTCAAGACTACGCATCGCGGCTGGCCGCCGCCGTCCAGGCCGCGGACCTCGCCGATGGAGAGATCCTGACCGGTTCCGAGCTGCTGGAACGTGGCGACTTCGTGACGCTGGCCGACGAGCTGTCCTCGCTGCGCACGACGATCGGCGAGAACCTCGAGGTACAGAAGGCGGTCCGGATGGCAGCCGACGAGGCGGGGGCGATAGGTTCGTACCTGCACTTCGGAGGTAGGATCGGAGTGGTGGTGCAGGTGGACGGTCCGGCTGACGCGGTTTCAGGCCTGGGCCGAGATCTGGCCATGCATGTGGCGGCGACGAACCCGACTGGCGTGTCGCCGGACGACATTCCGGAAGAGGACAGAGACCGCGAGCGGGCCTTTCTCATAGAGCAGGCCAAGTCCGAAGGAAAACCGGATCATATTGCCGAGAAGATCGTCGAGGGTCGAATGCGCAAGTACTTTGAAGAGAACTCGCTGCTCAAGCAGGGATTCGTCAAGGACCCTGACACGACCATTGAGAGTCTCGTCGCGAGTCATGGTCCCGATGTGAGCGTTCGCCGGTTCGTACGCTTCGCGATCGGAGGATAGGAGAGGAGCGCGTGGCCGAATTGAAATACCCCCGGGCCGTGGTCAAGGTCTCGGGCGAATCGCTCGCGGGCGACCGGGGATTCGGGATCGAGCCGGAGGTCGTTGACCGTCTCGTGCTCGAGGTCGAGGCGGTCCACAAGGCGGGTGTGCGGCTGGGGATCGTGGTCGGGGGTGGCAACATTGTCCGGGGCGCGGTAGCCAGCCAACAGGGCATGGACCGGGTTTCCGCCGACTACATGGGCATGCTGGCCACGGTGATCAACGCACTCGCGCTGCAGGACGCCCTGGAGCGCCACGGCGTCGAGTCGCGCGTGATGACGGCGATCCGAATGGAGCAATTGGCCGAGCCCTACATCCGCCGGAGAGCCCTCCGGCACTTGGAGAAGAACCGGGTCGTGATCTTCGCCGGTGGGACGGGCAATCCGTACTTTTCGACCGACACCGCAGCCGTTCTGCGGGCGATCGAGATGGAGGCCGATGTCATCCTGAAGGCCACAAAGGTCGATGGCGTCTACTCTGCCGACCCGGTCAAGGAGCCGGAGGCTGAATTCCTTCCCGATCTCACCTACCGTGATGTGATCAACAAGGAGCTCGGGGTGATGGATGCCGCGGCCGTGTCCCTGTGCAGGGACAACGACCTGCCCGTCATCGTGCTCAACATCCGCAGGCCGGGCGCGATCCTCGCCGCCCTCCGTGGTGAGAGGATCGGTACACTCGTAACCTGAATGGGGAGGGAGATGAGATGCTGAGCTCGATGCTGAAGGAAGCCTCCCATCAGATGGACCGGAACCTGGAGGCCATTTCACGTGAATTCCAGGGGGTCCGGACAGGGAAGGCGACGCCGGCTCTCCTGGATACGGTGCAGGTGGACGCCTACGGCTCCAGGATGCCGCTCAAGCAGACGGCCACGGTGACCGCGCCGGAGCCGCAGATGCTGGTCGTGCAGCCGTGGGACACCAACCTGGTCGGGACTGTCGCGAAGGCCATCCAGTCTGCGGATCTGGGCCTCAATCCGTCGGTGGACGGAAACGTGATCCGGGTCAGCATTCCGCTCCTTACCGAGGAGAGGCGCAAGGAGATGGTGAAGGTGCTCCACCGGATTACTGAGGAGGGCCGGGTTGCCGTGCGCCACGCCCGCCACAAGGCCAAGTCCGACATCGAGCGTCAGAAGAAGGATGGCGAGATCGGCGAGGACGAAATGCGCCGCGAGCTGGAAAAGTTGCAGGAGCTGACGGCTGGCCACATCACCAAGCTGGATGCCATGCTGGAGCGGAAGGAAGCCGAGGTGATGGAGGTATGACGGCGATGACCGACGTGGCGGGCGATGCCGGAATGAGCGACTCGAAGGCGATTACGCCTAACGTGGGACTACCGGGTCGACTGGACATGCGACGCGCGCTCGACATCTACGTGGCGGGCAGGAATCGGACCTTGAGCCCCGAGGAAAAGGTGAGCCAGGTCCGGGGCACGGCAGAAACTCCCTTCGCCTCTCCGGTGACGGGCCCGCAGCGGGGGGAGCTGACGGGCGACACGGCGTCCATTTCCGTGCCGCACCAGCTCCGATTTGACCGGAACGCGGGAATCTGGCATGGCCGACCCGGAGTTCAGGAGAGTGGAGGACCGCCGGCCTGAGCCCGAGTCCCAGCATCTCCCGCCCGGATCTTGCGGCCCGCTTCAGGACCTGCCTGCACGCTCATCCGGATCTCATCCCGGAGGGCGCCATGGTGATGGTGGCGTTCTCGGGCGGTCCCGACTCGATGGCACTGCTGCACCTGCTCCGCGATCTGGCGTCCGAGGCGGATCTGCGGCTGGAGGCGGCCCACTTCGATCACGGGAGCCGATCTGACTCGCGAGAGGAGTCCCGGCGGGTCGTAGACATGGCCGCTGGCCTCGGCATTCGTTGCCACGTGGGCGGACCGCCGAGCCGGCCGGGGACAACACAGGCGAGCTTCCGGATCACCCGCTACCGGTGGCTCGAGGAAGTGCGGAGGGACCTGGGTGCGGCCAGGATCGCCGTCGGGCATCACGCGGACGACCAGGCCGAGACCGTGCTGTTCCGGCTCATGCGGGGAACGGACGTGAGGGGCCTGGCGGGGATCCCGATCCGGCGCGGGCCGATCGTCCGCCCACTGCTCCCGTTGCGTCGGTACGAGATCGTACAGTATCTGAAGTGCGTCGGAGCGTCCTGGATCTCCGACCCATCGAACATGGACCGGCGGTGGACGAGGGCCAGGATTCGTGCCGACATCATGCCGGAGCTGGAGCGGCGACTGCCCGACGTGGTTCCACGCCTCGTGTCACTCGGGAAGGCAGCGGCCTCAACTGACAGACTCTACGACCGGGCCGCCATGGCCCTCCTGCACGCTGCGGTGCTCGAAGCAACTCGGGCCGACGCTGTCGAGCTTCGACGGGAGGTTCTGATTCGGGCGGATCCGGAACTTCTCGCCCGGGCGCTGCGTCGAATCGCGCGCGCCAGGGGCGTCATTCCTACACATGGAGGAACCCGCGCTGCCGTGGAGTTTATCAGCGAGGGCCGCAGCGGTGGGCGCGTGATGCTCGGGGGAGGCGTGGAAGTAGCACGGGAGTACGACCGCGTCATCGTCTCCGGGAAGCCCGAACCCGCCGACGCGAAACCGCTTCTGGTGCACCCTGGACCGGGGGGCGGCTCTCTTCGGTTGGGCAGTCGGGCTTTCGACGTGCGCTGGAGGGCGGTTTCCGCCGCGGCCAGACAGATGGACCGGATTGCCGTGGCCGTGCCGCTTGGTCATTATCCGTTGATGTTCCGGGAGTGGCGACACGGAGATCGAATTCGCCTGCCGGCGGGCACGCGAAAGGTCAGCCGGTTGTTCGGCGATCGGAAGGTTCCCGTCCGGGAGCGCTCCCATGTTCCGGTCCTGGCCGATATGATGGGAAACGTCCTGTGGGTGCAGGGGCTGGCCACGGCCGTGACGGACGAGCGCGTCGATTACGAAGAATCTCTGCTGGAGTTCGAACTGAGACATGAGTGATTACGCTCAGGCCGGTGCGCCGTATTTGACAGAAGAAGGCCTGATGGCACGAACGGGCGGCCGTGAGCTCAAGCGGGTCGTGTTCAGCGCACAGGACATCGAGCGTCGCGTCCGCGAAATGGCTGGCGAGATCACCCGGCACTACTCGCCCGATGACGACGTGCTGATCCTGGGTCTGCTCAAGGGATCGTTCATCTTCCTCAGCGATCTGGTCCGCCACATCGACCGGCCGCTGCACGTCGACTTCATAGTAGCATCCAGCTACGGAGCGGGGACGACGTCCTCGGGAGACGTGAAGCTCCTGTACGATCCGACCGCGCCGATCGAGGGGCGCCACATCGTCCTCGTCGAGGACATCGTGGACAGTGGGAACACGATAAACCGCCTTACAAGTGCGCTGGAGAGCCGGTCGCCGGCGTCGATCGAGCTCTGTGCGCTGCTTCACAAGCACATTGCGCAAGACCTCGTCCTGCAACCGCGTTGGCTCGGATTCGATGCGCCGACGGAGTTCCTGGTCGGTTACGGGCTTGATCATGCTGAAGACTTCCGTCATCTCCCGTTTGTGGCCAGCATTTAGTACGTGGGGAAGGGAACCGTAGAGGAATGAAGACGTGGCGATAACGAAACCTGACGACGGCAGCAAGGAACAGAAGACCGGGCGCTTCCTGCGCACGGCGTCCTTCTGGGCGCTCGTCATATTGATCCCACTGGCCATTTTCCAGGTCATGGATACCAGCCGCCAGGTGCAGCGCGAGCTCACGTACACCGAGTTTCGCGAGCAGCTGGAGGCCGAGAACATCAACTCCGTGACCTTTTCGGAGCTCCGCAAGGTAGAGGGCGAGCTCGTGACGCCCCTGCAGGTGGACGGCCAGCCCATCTACCAGTTCCACACGCTGCTTCCGACCGAGGCCAGCCAGGAGCTCCTGGACGTCCTGGAGGCGGCTGGGGTCGAGGTGAAGGCAGAGGAAGCAGGCACCAACTGGGTAGGCTACCTGATTTCAGTCCTGCCGTGGATTCTGATCATCGGATTGTGGTTCTTCTTCTTCCGGCAGATGCAGGCCGGTGGATCCAAGGCGTTCAGCTTCGGAAAATCGCGCGCGAAGCTCATCACAGGGGACACGCCTCAGGTGACGTTTGCCGACGTGGCTGGAGCGGATGAGGCGAAGGAAGAGCTCCAGGAGATCATCGAATTCCTGAAGGACCCGGCCAGGTTCCAGCGCCTCGGCGGCCGGCTGCCGAAGGGCGCACTCCTCGTGGGCGCGCCCGGAACCGGTAAGACACTGCTCGCCCGCGCTGTGGCTGGTGAAGCGGATCGTCCGTTCTTCTCGATGAGCGGATCAGATTTTGTTGAGATGTTCGTCGGCGTCGGAGCCAGCAGGGTCCGGGACCTGTTCGAGCAAGGTAAGTCACACGCTCCGTGCATCATCTTCATCGACGAGATCGATGCGGTGGGCAGGCACAGGGGCGCCGGCCTGGGAGGCGGGCACGACGAGCGGGAGCAGACGTTGAATCAGCTCCTGGTGGAGATGGACGGCTTCGAGTCCAACGAAGGGGTTATCCTTCTGGCCGCGACCAACAGGCCCGACGTGCTGGACCCGGCATTGCTGAGACCCGGGCGTTTCGATCGCCAGATCGTCGTCGACATCCCCGACGTCATTGGCCGCGAAGGCATTCTGAGGGTGCACACGAAAGAGATTCCGCTTTCGGACGACGTCAACCTGAAGGTGCTCGCCAAGGGGACACCGGGTCTCTCCGGCGCGGACCTGGCGAATATCGTCAACGAGGCCGCGCTCCTCGCTGCCCGGACCAACAAGGACCGGGTGGAGATGGCGGACTTCGAGACCGCCAAGGATAAGGTCATGCTCGGGGCCGAGCGCCGGAGCATGGTGATCTCGGACGAGGAGCGGCGGGTGACGGCCTACCACGAGGCTGGACATGCCGTGATCGCCCGGCGGGTTCCCGGGCTCGACCCTCTGCACAAGGTCACGATAGTGCCGCGGGGGCAAGCCCTCGGCCTCACCGCGTCGCTTCCAGAGGAAGACCGGCACAATTACACGAAGGGGTGGCTGGAGGGGCAGCTCGTCATGCTGTTCGGCGGTCGGGTGGCCGAGTTGCTCGTATTCGGGCCGGCGCAGATTACGACCGGCGCCGGGAACGACATCGAGAGGGCCACGAGCATCGCTCGCCGGATGGTGACCCAGTTCGGAATGTCCGAGGCGCTGGGACCGGTCGCGGTCGGCGAGCAGGAACACGAGATCTTTCTCGGTCGCGAGTTCAGCCAGCGCCGCGAGATCTCCCAGAAGACCGCAGAGCTCGTGGACGCTGAGATCAGGCGCATTGTCAGGGAATCCTACTCCAGGGCGGAGGAGGTCATCACGGCGAATCGCGACCTGTTGAACAGGTTCGCAGAAGCTCTTCTGGAGCGGGAGACGCTGGACGCGGAAGACGTCCGCATCCTGGAGGAAGGTGGTAAGCTGCCACCCCTCAACGACCTGGAGCCGGCGCAGCTCGCGACGCCGCCCGTGGCCCCCGAGGCCGGGCGCTCGGACGAGTCGCCGCTCGAGGATGTCGGGGGCGAGCCTTCGCCCGCACTCGCCTGAGCTTCGCGATGCCGGTCGAGAGAGCGCCAGTCGGTACCGATCCGAGTTGTTGGTTGGTGCAGGGTGGCGAGTTCCAGACCCAGCGTCCGCTGATCCTGGGCGTGCTTAACCTGACCCCTGATTCATTCTCCGACGGAGGGAACCACACGGATCCCGCGGTGGCCCTCGCCCGGGCGGAGCGAATGATCGAGGAGGGAGCCGACCTGATTGACGTCGGGGGCGAGTCTACGCGGCCGGGAGCCGCATCGGTCGACGCCGATGAAGAATGGCGTCGCATTGGTGTGGTCGTCGAGGAGTTGGCGCGTCGGGGGGTTCCGGTGTCGATCGACACGACCAAGTCGAGCGTGGCGCGACGTGCGGTGGACGCCGGCGCGGCAGTGTTGAACGATGTGTCGGGGCTACGATTCGATCCGGCGCTGGCCGGCGTCGCGGCGGAGAGCGGAGCGGGCCTCATACTCATGCATTTGCGCGGCACGCCGCGCACGATGCAGCGGAATGTCGCATACGAGGATCTCCTCGGCGAAGTGATGGCTATTCTCGGGCGATCAATCGAGACCGCGGAATATGCGGGATGTCACCGTGCGCAGCTCGTGATCGACCCGGGCATCGGCTTCGGCAAGTCGACCGAAGGCAATTTGCAGCTTCTCGCCGGGGTCGGCCGGCTACTGGAACTGGGCCGGCCGGTGATGGTGGGACCATCTCGTAAGTCATTCATTGGCAAGATATTGGACGTTCCGATCGACGAGCGCTTGGAAGGCACGATCGGAGCGTGTGTGGCGGCGTTGGAACGAGGCGCGCGAGTGTTCCGCGTGCACGACGTGATCGAGGTTCGCCGGGCGCTCGATCTCGCATGGGCTGTCCGGACAGTCGGGGTCTGAGCAGGTCTTCATGGGAGCGATTCTCGATTACCTGGGCTTCCTGCTCGATCAGTTCGCGTGGAAAGACCTCGTGGAGATCCTGGTCGTGGCCTGGCTCGTATACCGGATTCTCCTCATGTACACGGGGACACGGGCCTTTCACGTTCTCCTCGGCTTCGTCTTCCTCGTCTCCGTGTACGTTCTCGCCCAGGCCGCCGGGCTGCGCCTGATCCCGTATATCCTCTCGCAGGTATTCACGTACGGCGCATTCGCGTTGATCGTGATCTTTCAGCAGGAGATCCGGACCGCGCTCGCCCGTCTCGGTCGCTCACGGTTGTTCCAGTTGTTCGCGCGGCGGGAGCAGCGGGAGGTGGTAGAGGAGATCGTCCGGGCCACGGATCGGCTGGCCAAGGCCAAGATCGGCGGGATCATTGCGATCGAGAGGCAGGTCGATCTGGCTAATCACGTGGATCACGGGACTCCCATCAACGCCCAGGTAACGGCCGAGCTTCTCACGACGATTTTCACTCCATATTCTCCTCTGCATGATGGCGCCGTCATTGTGAGGCGGGACCAGGTCGCCTATGCCGGTTCCGTCATCCTCCGCCTGTCCGAGTCGCCGACGCTCGACCGCACGCTGGGCACACGCCACCGGGCGGCGCTCGGACTGTCCGAGGAAACGGACGCCCTCGTCGTCGTTATCTCCGAGGAAACCGGACAGATCTCGCTGGCGCACCGCGGGTTACTGCACCGCGGCCTCCGGCCGGACGAGCTGGAGGCACGTCTGGCGGCCGGTGGTGAGGAGGAGCCGCTGGCGCCGGTGTCGGGCCAACTGTCGGGCGCGAACCCGACAGACCGATCGGGTGTAGTAGCGGCTGGAAGCGATACACGCGGCTGAATCGCGTTGACGACGCCTTCGCGCCCCGGTAAACTATGTCCTCTTGGAGCGGATTCATCCGCTGTGTCAACGGACAACCGGAGATGGTCGGGTGCAAGACACCAGCTATGAACTGCTGACGATCTTCCGCGACGGGGGTTTCATGATGGTGCCCCTGGTCCTGTGCTCCCTGGTGGCGTTGGGTGTGATCCTCGCCAAGGGGTGGACTCTGCTCGTGGCGCACATCGATTCGCAGAAGCTCCTGAAGCAGATCGAGGAGCTCGGCACCACGGGTCGACTCGACGAGGCCATGCAGACGGCGCGTGAGACGCGGGGACCGGTGGCCGCGATCCTGGTATCGGGCCTGACGCGCGTGAAGGACGAGCAGAGAGGCAAGGACATCGAGAAAGCGATCTCCACGACGGGCACGATCGAGCTCGATTTTCTGGAGCGGGGCATGAACGTCCTGGCGACGATTGCCAACGTCGCGCCAATGCTCGGCTTTCTGGGCACGGTCATCGGGATGATCGCGGCGTTTGCGGCCATCGAGGAGGCGGGCCAGGTAGAGCCGTCTCTGGTCGCGTCGGGCATCAAGGTGGCGCTGATCACGACGGCCGCTGGTCTGTCGATCGCCATTCCGGTCAACATCTTCTACAACTGGTTCGTCAGCCGTATCGATACCCTGATCATGGACATGGAGAAGGGGGCCCAGGCCGTTCTGGATCTGATCTGGAACGCCGAGGCGCGGAATAGGGCGAGCGTCGGCTCGACCGACCAGGACTGATTGTGCGCATGCCGCAAAGCGAGGTGGATGGAACATGCCGATTCTGAATCGCAAGCAGCGGGTGTCTGACGAGATCCCGACGGCCTCGATGGCGGACATCGCCTTCCTCCTGCTGGTCTTCTTCCTCACCACCACGGTGTTCAACGAGGAAAAAGGCCTGCCGATCGTGCTTCCCGAGCAGTCGGAGGAGCAGGAGGTCTCGGCGAAGAACCTCATCTTCTTCATCGTGCAGCCTGACGGCACGGTCGTCGTGAAGCGGGGTGAAAGCGAGCAGGAACAGGTGGTTCAGTATCGCCAGGTCGAGATCATCCTGCGCCAGGAGCTGGCGCAGAACAGTAACCTGATCGCTGCCTTGAAGACGCATCCGAACGCGGCGTACCGGCACATGGTCAACGTGCTGGACGAGGTCAAGAAGGCGGGAGCCGAACGCATCTCGCTCCAGGTTCTGGAGGAATAGGGCATGGCGGCGAAGAAAAAGGGGTTCAAGCGGAAGTCAGGCGCGAGCAGCGAAATCCCGTCGTCGTCGATGGCGGACATCGCGTTCCTGCTGTTGATCTTCTTCATGGTCTCGACGGTGTTCCGCAAGGAGAAGAAGCGGCAAATCGAGTGGGTGACCGCGGAGTCGACGGAGAAGATCGACGAGAAGCGGAAGAACATCCTCCACATCTGGGTCGAGCAAGACGGGACGGTCTACATCAACGACCAGATCGTGCCCTACGACAACATCTCAGACATTATTCGGCCCATTTACGCGGAGAACCGTGAGCTGGTGGTCGCGATCCGGGGAGACCGGGACGTGCCCTACAATCAGATCAACACGATCACGGAACAACTCCAGGCGGCGGGCGCCGTCCGAGTAACGTTCGCGACGCGGGTGGAGCAGCGGGTCCAGAGGGCCAGGAGGTAGTCGGAATGAGCCCACACGACGAACAACTCATCACGCCCAGGGACGAGGCCCGTAAGGCCCGGGCAGCAAAGCGAGCGAGCGCCGCCGCATTCCTCCCGGCCAACGACCGCTTCAAACAGAGCTACTCCGCCGTGATGTACCTGGGCGTGATCGTGGCCACAGCCCTTCATTTCGCTGTATTCGAATGGTTCCCGCAGCTCGAGGCAGCCGACCTCGGGGTGGTTTCGGATGAGCTGTCGGCGATCGAGCTTCCGCCCGAGGTGAGGATTCCACCACCGCCAGAGCAGATTGCCCGCCCGGCTACGCCCAGGGTCGCCGCAGCCGACGTGAGCGAGGACATTACGATCGCTCCGACCACGTTCGAGGACAACCCGGTCGAAAACCTTCCGCCGCCGCCTGCGGGCGCCGACCCGGAGGCCACGCCGTCGTACATCGCGCGCGACGTGGAGCCACGCCTCACGAACGGACGTGACATCAGACGGCTCCTCGAGCGCCTGTATCCGCCGATGCTCAAGGAAGCCGGGATCGGTGGCCGTGTGCTGCTCTGGGTGTTCGTGGACGAGCACGGAAAAGCGGTTCGCTCGCAGATCAACACATCGAGCGGATATCCAGCCCTGGACAACACGGCGGCTCAGATCGTGGAGCAAATGGAGTTCTCGCCGGCGATGAATCGTGACAAACCGGTCGGTGTCTGGATCGCCCAGCCGATCGACTTCAGCGTCACGCGTTAGCAGGTCGCTGAAGAAACCCGGGTGGCCGCGCGTTTTCGCGCACATTGAACCGTGTGAGCCGCTCGCCTTCCGGCGGGCGGCTCCTTCTATCTGAGGCAGGTCTCTGAACGACCCTGGGCGGTTGTTCGCATGGGTCTTGCCGAGGCGGGAGTCCGTTCGTCCGTTGCCGCTCCCGGTTGCCCGAGGTACACTCCCGCCGTGAACGAACAACTGCTCAGGCACAACGTCGAATCCACCCGCGAGCGAATCGCTCTCGCGGCGGAAAGGTCGGGGCGCTCGATTGACGACGTGGAAGTCCTGCCGATCACGAAGGGACACGCGCCTGAAGTCGTTTTGGCGGTGGCCCGCCAGGGGTTCACGGCAATCGGGGAGAACCGGGTCGCTGAGGCAGAGGCCAAGCTGGCCGCGCTGGGACGGCTCGGGCTCCGGTGGCACATGGTCGGACACCTCCAGCGTAACAAGGCGGCTGGGGCCATCGCCACGTTTGACGTGATCGAGTCGGTCGATTCGATCCGGCTCGGGAAACGACTCCAGCTCGAGGCCGAGCGATCCGCCTCCGAGAGTGTGGCCGTGCTCGTGCAGGTGAATGCGGGAGGCGAGGGGCAGAAGAGCGGGTTCGCGTCGACCGAGCTGGTCGACGCAGTCGGCGAGCTTAGTGAGCTGAATCGCGTCAATGTGCTGGGACTGATGACGATGGCTCCGTTCACGAGCGACGAGCATGTGCTGCGGCACACGTTCGAACTGGCCAGACAGTGCCTGGAGCGCTGTCAGCGTGAGTTGGCGGGTTTCCACGGGCGTGTCCTGTCGATGGGAATGAGCAACGACTTCGAGATTGCGGTCGAGGAGGGCAGCACGGAGGTCCGTCTCGGGACCGTACTGTTGGGCGAAAGACCGGAGGGACGATGATGGATCTGACTCCGCTGGATGTGCGAAAGAAGAAAGAGGACCTGCGGCGAACCGTTCGTGGATATGATCCGGCACAGGTCGACGCGTTTCTCGACCTCGTAGCGGATCGTCTCGATCACCTGGTCCAGACGGAGGTTCGCCTCACCGAGCAGGCCTCGATGCTGCACGAGAGACTGGCCTCGTTCGAGGAGCGGGAGAGAGCTCTGAACGAGGCCCTTATCGCGGCGCAGGAGCTCCGTGAGGAAGCGCGCTTCCAAGCCGAGAAGTCGGCGGACATTCGATTGCAGGAGGCCGATCATGAGGCGAAGCGGCTGGTCAGCGACGCGCGGGGCGCCGTGGACGACTCCGAGCGCCTGCTCGCCGACCTCCATGCCCGCCGGGCCAGCTACCTGCGCGGCCTGAGATCGCTGCTCGAGCGCTTCATCGAGGAGGTCGCCTACGAGGAAGGTCGACTCGCGCGGGTCCCTGCAGGGGCTGGTGTCGCACCCGCTGCGGGGGACGGCGAGGACTCCACTGAGCCCGAGGCGTCGGAATCCGACCACGAGGATACGGGCCCCGCTTGACCGGCCTCGTACGCGCTGTGGTATTCCGTACGTGACAACCCGAAACGCGGAATTCGAACGCCCATGACGTACCGACCACTTCCTGCCAGCGTCGTCGCGCTGGAAGACGAGGTCCAGAGAACCTGGGAGGACGAGGACACATTCCACCGGAGCCTCGAGCTCCGGCGGGGCGCGCCCGAATTCGTGTTCTACGAAGGGCCGCCCACGGCGAACGGCAGACCGGGCGTCCATCACATCATCTCGCGCACCATCAAGGACACGGTAGCCCGGTATCGTGCAATGACGGGCTGGCACGTGACTCGAATCGCCGGCTGGGATACTCACGGGCTTCCCGTGGAGATCGAGGCGGAGAAGCAGCTCGGCATTTCTGGAAAACCGGAGATCGAGCGAATCGGAATCGCGCGTTTCAACCAGGTATGCTGCGAGAACCTGTTCACCTACAAGGAGGACTGGGAGCTGTTATCTCGGCGTATCGGCTACTGGCTGGATTACGAGAACGCGTACATGACGTGCACCCCGGAGTACGTCGAATCCGTGTGGTGGGCCCTCGCTGAGATTCATCGCAAGGGCCTCCTCTACAAGGGATACAAGGTGCTGCCATACTGTCCGCGGTGCGGCACCGGTCTCTCGAGTCACGAGGTCGCGCAGGGATACCGTGTAGTGTCCGAGCCGTCGGTGTACGTCAAGTTCCGGCTTGAGGGCGATCCAGGTGGAGCCTCGATCCTCTCCTGGACGACGACGCCGTGGACGCTTCCGGGGAACGTGGCTCTCGCCGTGGGCGAGGACATCGATTACCTGCGGGTACGGATCCGCGAACCGCGCGAGGACGATACGTCCTCCGCTGGATTCCCGAAGGGCGCGAGTCCGGGCGAAGAGCTGATCGTGGCGTCCGAGCTGGTGCCCGACGTTCTCAGGCATCCTTACGACGTCGTCGAGGTCGTGACCGGGGCCGACCTGGTGGGGAAGAGGTACCGACCCCTGTTTCCGGGAGCTGTGGATGCTGGCGGAAACGACAGGGCGTGGACCGTGCTCGCGGCTGATTTCGTCACGACCGAGGAGGGCACGGGAGTCGTCCACACAGCAGTCATGTACGGAGAGGACGACTTCAACCTGGGAACCAGGGAGAGACTCCCGATGCAGCACACGGTGGACCCGGACGGCCGATTCGTCGACCGGGTGCCCGGCGGCCTCGGTGGCCGTTTCGTCAAGGATGCCGAGACGGACCGGATGATCATCAATGGGCTCGCGGACTCCGACCTCCTGTATCGCAGGCAGATGTACGAGCACAGCTATCCACATTGCTGGCGCTGCGACAGCGCGTTGCTCTACATGGCACGAGACTCGTGGTACATCCGCACGACCGCGGTTAGGGAGAGGCTGCTGGAGAATAACGCGGCGGTCGACTGGCACCCGCCCGAGATCGGAACCGGCAGGATGGGCGAGTGGCTATCGGGCAACGTGGATTGGGCCGTATCGCGCGATCGATACTGGGGGACGCCCCTCCCGGTCTGGGTCTGCGACGCCGACGAGTCGCACGTCCACGTGATCGGGTCGTTTGCCGAGCTCGGTGAGTGTGCGGGCGGGATTCCGACCGACTTCGATCCGCATCGTCCCGAGATCGACTCCATGACCTGGCCCTGCTCCGAGGAAGGCTGCTCCGGCACCGTACGGAGGGTGCCGGAAGTGATGGACGCGTGGTTCGATTCGGGCTCCATGCCGTTTGCCCAGTGGCACTATCCGTTCGAGAACGAGGACGTGTTTGCGACCCACTTCCCGGCGCATTTCATAGCGGAGGGAGTCGATCAGACGCGAGGTTGGTTCTATTCGCTCCTCGCGATCTCGACCCTGGTGTTCGACAGTTCGGCGTATCTAGGCGTCGTCGTCAACGATCTGATCCTGGACGACCACGGCCAGAAGATGTCCAAGTCCCGAGGGAACGTGGTGGATCCCTGGGAGGCCGTTGCCGAGCACGGAGCGGACGCGATCCGGTTCTATCTCCTTTCCTCGAGCAACCCATGGCTTCCGAAGCGCTGGGACGGCGAGGCCCTGAAGGAGACGAACCGCAAGCTGTTCGACACCCTTCGGAGCACTTATCGCTTCTTCGCGATGTACGCAGACCTGGAAGATTGGAGGCACGAAGACTCTGGAGCGGATACTGTGTCGGCTAGAGATCCGATCGATCGGTGGCTCCTCAGCCGCCTCGACGACCTCGTGACCTCCGTGAGGAGCGACTTCGATACGTACGATCTCACGCGGGCGGCCCGTCGCATCGCGACATTCGTGTTGGACGACCTTTCGAATTGGTACGTACGGCAGACCCGGGATCGTTTCTGGGCGACCGGTCAGGACGACTCCGCGGAGATGAAGAGGGGGACATCGAATGCGTTCGCCACGCTGCACGAGGCTCTGGCCACGACAGCGCTGGTCCTGGCCCCTATCGCGCCATTCATCTCGGATTGGTTGCACCGTGAGCTGACCGGAACATCGGCCCATCTCACGGACTACCCGGAGCCAGCTAGCCGGCGCGACGAGGATCTCGAAAGGCGCATGGAGGACGTGCGGCGTTTGTCCACGCTCGGGCGCGCGGCTCGCGAGGAGGCGGGCATCAGAGTTCGACAGCCTCTCGGGTCCCTGCAGGCAGTAGTACCGGGTGGTCGGCGACCGGGACCAGAGCTCGAAGCGATCCTGCGCCAGGAACTGAACGTCAAGGAAGTTGTATTCCCGTCCGGCAGTGACCATATTATACGGCTATCTGCGAAACCTGAGTTCGGGAAGTTGGGGCCCCGGTTCGGTTCGCTGACACCTCGGGTGGCGCGCGCGATCGCCGATCTGGACGCGGACTCCGTCCGTCGACTGGAATCGGGGGAAGCCGCGTCGGTGACGGTGGACGGAGAGGTGTTTGAGGTCCGTGCGGAGGACGTCACCGTGGTCGAGGAGGCGTCAGGAAGCCTGAAAGTGCAGGCGCACGAGGGTTATCTGGTCGGGTTGGACGCATCGATCACGCCCGAGTTGGAGGCGGAAGGTCTGACACGGGAGGTCGTCAGCCGGGTGCAGCGCCTGCGGCGGGATTCAGGGCTGGAGGTCAGCGACCGCATACGGCTCGGGCTGGCTGCGTCGCCGGGTCGCTTGGCTGCCGCAGTTGAGGCGCACGGCGACTACATTGCGGGCGAGACGCTGGCCGTTGCCGTGACACGGGACCTCGGCGACACTGAGGAGCTCGAGCATACCGCGCGCGTCGAGATCGAAGGTGAGAGCATCACGCTCGGATTGAGCCGGGCCTGAGAGCCGCGTGCCGCGCTGCAACTGAAAGCAAGACACTCTTGAGGTTAGATCGGGGAACCGGGATGAAGAAGAAGGACCTGAATCAGATTGAGAAGCGACTGCTTCAACTGAGAGAGCGGGCGCTGAAGGACCTGGGCCACTTCGACGAGTCGTTCTCGAGCAGCGTGCAGGAGTCGGACGGAGACCTCTCGGCCTACAGCTTCCACATGGCTGACCAGGGAACGGACGCGATGGAGAGGGAGAAGGCCTTCCTGTTCGCCAGCAAGGAAGGCCGGTATCTGTATCACCTCGACGAGGCCCTGCGTCGCCTGTACCGGACGCCGAAGCAGTTCGGCATTTGCGAGGAGTGCGGAGACGGCATCTCGCTCGAACGTCTGGACGCCCTGCCGCACACGCGGCTGTGCATACGGTGCAAGGAGAAGGAAGAAACGGGTGCCGCCCGCTGAGACCGGTACTGTGGTCGAACCTGGAGCCGTGGCCGCGCTGAACAAGAGAACGCTCCTGATCGCCGTCGTGGGGTCCGTGGTCGTGCTGGACGTCCTCACGAAGATGTGGGCGATGAACAGTCTCACATTCGGTTACCCGGTCCCTGTGCTCGGCGAGTTCTTCCGGCTTACCTATACCCACAATCCAGGTGCGGCCTTCGGCATCAGCATCGGTGCCCACTCGCGGACATTTTTCCTCGTCCTGTCGTTGGTGGCACTGGTCGTTCTCGGCATGATCTATCGGTCGACCCCGTCGCGCGACGGTCTGCGACTGCTCGCAGTAGCCCTGGTAAGTGGAGGTGCGATCGGCAACATTATCGATCGAATACGCTTCGAGGCGGGCGTCGTGGATTTTCTCGATGTGGGCATCGGGGCACATCGCTGGCCGATATTCAACGTGGCCGACATGGCCGTGAGCATCGGAGCCACCCTGCTGTTGATTTCATTCTACTTCGAGGAAAAGGGCGGTGAAGAACCGGAGCCAGGAACCGGCTGAGCTTCATCGCTTCCGTATCGAGGAAGATCTCGACGATCGGCTGGATGCCTATCTGGCCGATCGTTTGCGTCTGAGCCGCAGGCGAGTAGCCGAGCTGATCGACACTGACCACGTGCGAGTGAACGACTCGCCGGTCAGGAAGAGCCGGCGCATACGGCTGGGGGACTGCGTAGAGGTACGAGTCCCGCCATCCCCTCCCACCGAAGTCACTCCGGAGCGCTTATCCATCGAGATCGTCTACGAGGACGATGATCTGGTTGTCGTGAACAAGTCCGCCGGAATGGTCGTTCACCCGGCGGTCGGCCACCGAAGTGGCACGCTGGTGAACGGCCTGCTGCACCGGCTGGGTTCCCTGTCGACGATCGGTGAGCCCGATCGCCCCGGCATCGTGCACCGGCTCGACAAGGACACCAGCGGTTTGATGGTGGTGGCCAGACGGGACGAGGCGCATCGCATGCTCGCTCGCGCGATCTCCAACCGGGAGGTTCAGCGCGGTTACCTGGCTGCCGTCTGGGGACACGTCGGGTCCGACGAGTTCACGGTCGATCGACCAATCGCGCGGGACCCGAAGAATCGCCAGCGTATGGCGGTCGTCGAGGGCGGGCGGCCCTCGGTGACTCACGTACGTCGACTCGAGCACTGGCGATCCGCCGACCTCCTCGCCGTCCGGCTGCAGACCGGTCGAACTCACCAGATCCGCGTCCACCTGAGGGCGCTCGGCCATCCGGTCGTGGGAGACCCGCTGTATGGGGACCGGTGGGAGCGTGGCCTGCTCGGGGCCGGGGGGCGCTGGGCGGCAGAGCTCAACAGGAGAGCAGGGAGACTGTTCCTGCACGCTGCGCGCCTGTCCTTCCGTCATCCTTCCACCGGCGACGAACTGAGCTTCATTTCTCAGCTGCCGGATGGTCTGCAGGCGGCAGTCGAGTGGGCTCGGGGCCGCGACAGGCCGGGAGAACCCGAGTGATGCGCGTCCGGGCGGGGGCCGTGAGTCTGGTCCTGGTCGTGCTGGGCGTGCTCGCTGCGGCTCCGTGCTCGGGGCAGATCGCTCCAGGCGCGCCCCGGCACGTGGAGATACTGGGCGATCCCGGGCTGCGGGATCTCGGAGTGTCCCTGGCTGCGGATCCCTCTGTGTGGAGGAGCTTCCCCGGGATCGGAACATTGCCGGAGATCGGCGTAGACTCGCTGGAGATCTGGCTGGCAGCGGATCTGAGCAGGGACGTGCCCGAAGGACTTCGGCACCCGGAGTCGTGGGCAGCCGGAACGGCCAATCCGTCGGGTGCGCGCATCGCATTGCGGACCGGTCCCGGACTCACCGGTCCGGGCGGTCTGAAGAGCGTGCTCAGGCACGAGCTCGCGCACGTGGCGCTGGCGGCGGCAACGGATGGGAACTACTCGCGGTGGCTTACCGAGGGTTACGCGCAGTACGCCTCGGGGGAGTGGAGTTGGGAGGACGCCTGGCACCTCCAGTCGGTGTTCCTTAGCAGAGGCGCCGCTACGCTGGAGGAGATCGATCTCCGATTCCGCCGGCACAGCGCAGAAGCGCGCCTGGGGTACCTTCTCTCCTACACCGCGGTGCACGAGCTGGCGGCTCTCGGAGGGGAGGCGGGCCTGGCCGGAGTGTTTCGCCGCCTGAGCGAGGGGGCGACGTTCGAAGAGGCCGTGTGGCGAACGTATGGAATCACGGCTGAAGCACTCGAGACCCGTTGGAAGAGGTCTCTCGTCGACCGGTACGGGTGGTTGTACCTGCTCTCCAGGACCGGCGCTTTCTGGCTCGCCGTTACCGGTCTGGTGCTGTTCGTGGCCTTGAGGCGGGCCCGACGCGACCGGGTCCGGCTCGCGGAGCTGCGGGCTGATGAGCTGTGGATGACGCGGGCCTCGGAGACGGGTGTCCCCGAATGGGAGGCGACAGAGATGTCATCCGTGTCCTCGGCGGCTTCCGACCGGTCGGGGGACGTTGCAGACTCTCCTGGGTCAACAGCCCGTTAGTCGATTGACGTGATATCCGTCATGGGATATCCTTTCGCGATGGACGGGAACCGCGGAGGCGAGGCCGGCAACGGCGCGCATCGTCCACGGCCGGTCAGTCTGCTGGAGAGAAAAAACGTCGCTCTCCTGTTGATCGCCGCCGTGGTCATTTTGTTTGGGTATATCCTCCTGGACGGTGGATCCGTCGTGCTTGCCCCCCTGCTGCTGGTAGCAGGTTACGTGGTGTTGATTCCCGCTGGGCTTTTGCTCGGATTCCGAGGCGAGACGGGCGATCGGGCGGGCCAGGGCGAATAGCTCAGTTGGTCCAGAGCGCCTGCCTTACAAGCAGGAGGTCGCTGGTTCGAATCCAGCTTCGCCCATTGTTCAGGATGCGGCGCGGGTGTTCCGAGTGAGGAACAATTCGCAGCAATCGAGTGTCGTAACGAGTGCGTGGGGAGAAGATTCCCCGTGTTCCCGAGAGAACATGTGAGGACCGGAATATGAAGCGTACGATTCGGAACTGGACCGGGCGCAGCCTGATCGTGGCTGCTGCTTCGCTCGTCTTTGCGGCGGGAAGTGCCGTGGCGCAGGAGGGCAACGGCGGTTCCGGCGGTCGGGCCAGGGTGCTCGTCGCCCCGCTGCAGATCCAGGACGGAGTCAAGAAGGACTTCGGAAAGAAGGTGTCCGAGGAAGTTCGCGACGGCCTCGAGGAGATCCCCACGCTGGTGTCGATCGATTGGAAACAGGTCAAGGACGAGCTCCGCCGGCTGAAGCTGAAGGAGGAAGATCTTGGCCTGATTCAGTGGCGGCAGCTGGCCGGGCGTCTCGACGCGGATGTCGTGATGACCGGTTCCGTGGTCCCCGCTGCGGCCGGCAACGAGTTGAGCGTCAGCTTCATCGACTCCAAGAGCGGGGACGAGGTCGCCGTGCCGCCGTTCAGCGTTTCCGGAGACGGCAAGCAAGAAGTGAGGTATGCGGCGGACGTGATCGTGTCCGCATTCGGCGAGCAGGTGGATTACCGGCGCGCTCTCCTGTTTTGTCAGGACTACCTCGCGGCCGAGCAATACGAGGACGCGCTCAGGAATTGCAACACGGCTCTTGAAACCAATCCGGAGAGCACGTCCGGGCATTACCTGCGCGGGCGGGTGTACATGGGCCAGGAGAACTGGGCACCCGCCGCCGAGGATCTCGAATTCGTGGTCGAGGTTAACCCGGCGGAGGTCGACGCTCTTAACGCACTGGCATACGTCAACGCGCAGATGGGCGACATGGATCGGGCCGTCGAGCTCTATCGTGAGTACCTGAACTTCAATCCCGGTGATGCGAGCGTGCGCATGACCGTAGCGTTCGAGCTGGCTCAGGCGGGCGGCGAGGACGAGGCGATCAACCTTCTGCAGGATGGCATAGCCATCGATTCGACGAACGCCGAGCTGTGGGAGTTCCTCGGCAATGTGGCGCTCAAAAAGGGCACGACGGTTGAGGAGGGAGCGCCCGAGGCCGAAGGGGCAATCGCGGACGAAGAGGCGGTGCGCCTTGCGGTGGAAGCGTACGACCACGTTCTGGAGATCAAGGGAGAGGACATGAACCCCGAGATCCTCCGGAACGTTATTGCAGCGAACCTGGGGCTAGGGGACTACGATGCCGCGCTCTCGTTCGCGGATCGCGCTCAAGCACTGATGCCGGAGGATGCGGGTTTGTGGTCGATCCGCGCCGACATCTACGGCCGAATGGAGCGGTACGATGATGCCGTGGCGGCGCTCGATCGAGCGCTCGGACTGGATCCGGCGTATCCCAACGCGCATCTGCGGCGCGGCTTCCTGAAGCTGCGAGCCGGCGACACACAGGGGGGTACGGCTGACCTGAGGACCGCGCTCGATCAGGGCGCCGATGTGGATGTCGTGGCTGGCCAGCTTCTGGCGCGGGGGTACAACGACTTCTTCAAGGTCGGGCAGTATGATGATGCGATCGCGATGTTCGAGGTCGGGACGGGCCTGGCGAGTGCGGGCAAGGTGAGAGACCAGCTCTACTTCTTCACGGCATACGGCTACTATCAGCAGGGCGTTGCAATCGATAAGGGCAATGAGGTCAACGAGTCCTGCCAGCCTGCGCGGCGAGCCCTGTCAAAGTTTCAGAGGGTTCTGCCGAATCTGGACCGGGCCGGCAGCGAGCAGCCTCAGAGCCAGGCGCAAATCCGCGAGAGCTCGGACGTGTACATTTACAGGCAGGAGCAGATCATCCGGAAGAACTGCGGAGGCTGATAACCCCTCGACTTCCTGTAACAGGATCCGGGCTCCAGCAGCCTGCTCACTGTGTGTTGGGCCCGGCGGGACACCACGTCCCGCCGGGCCTTTTTTGCATCCTGTCGGGTGGGTCCCGGGAAGGCCGTACTTTTTCCACAACCTTCCCGGGTTGCGCGGGGCAAAGTTGTAGGATAAAATGGGGTCCAGTGGGGAAAAGTGGAGAACTGTGGGGATTCTTCCTACCTACCTGAAAGTGGTGGTGCGAATTGGGCGGCTACCTCGGGAGCTACCTGTATCAGGTGGACGAGAAAGGCAGGGTCACGCTTCCGGCTGCGTTTCGCCGGGATAGTGAGGCCCAGTCGTTCGTCCTGATTCAGGCTCAGTCCGACGCCCTCACGCTCTATCCAACCGACACCTGGGCCGAGGTCCAGGAGCGCCTGCGCTCCCTGGCACGAAGCGCACCTCGCTCACGGCACCAGTTGCTCAGCCTCACCGCCAATGCAGTCGAGATAGTACCCGATAAACAGGGCCGTATCCTGATCCCCGACCGCCTGCGACAGCGTGTGGGCATACGAGACGAAGCGAAGGTCGTGGGGGCCATCGACAAGATCGAGATCTGGGATCCGAAGCGGTTCTCCGAGGTCGTGGAAGAGATGGGAGACGACTTCGGTGATCGGCTGGCGGGAATATTTGCTTGATTCAGCAAGTCCGCCCAGGCCGGTCAGGTGACCATGAACGAGCGGTCTTTCGAGCACCAGCCGGTGATGGTTGATGAGGTGCTCGAGCTGCTCGGGCCGGGACGCGGGGGTTGGTTCCTCGACGCCACGTTGGGTGGCGCGGGACACGCAGTACGGATCCTCGAGTCGAGTTCGGACACGAGACTGATCGGGCTGGATCAGGATCCGGAAGCCGTTGAGGAGGCGCAGGCGCGCCTGGCGGACTATGGCGAACGGGTGAGAGTACTGGCGGGGAACTTCCGTGAAGTGGCGGCCCTGCTCGAGGAATACATAAACGAGGGTCTGGACGGAGCGCTGCTGGATCTGGGCGTTTCGTCACACCAGATCGACACGACGGCGCGCGGTTTCTCCTTCCGCCGGGGCACACCGTTAAACATGCGGATGGGCGGGACAACCGGTGGTTGGAGGACCGCAGCCGACTTACTGAACACGGCGTCCGAGGAAGAGCTGGGGTGGATATTCCGGGACTATGGAGAGGAGCGGAGGTGGCGTGGAATGTCGCGGGAGATCGTCCGACGACGCCAGCGAGAGCCGCTGCGCACGGCTGACGACCTGGTAGCCGCCGCTTCGGCGGCGCTCAAGAGGCCCCTGGCTCCCAGGGACAAGGCGCGCCTGTTCCAGGCGGTGCGGATCGCCGTGAACGAGGAGTTGGACTCTCTGAGGGAAGGCCTGGACGCCATCCTGGAGCTGCTGAGCGGGGACGGGCGACTGGTCGTGATCTCATACCACTCACTGGAAGACCGAATCGTGAAAGACAGATTCCGTGAGTGGAGCCGAAGCTGCATTTGCCCGCCGCACGCCCCGATCTGTCAGTGCCGCGGCCGGGCGCTGGGCCGTACCCTGACGAGGAAGCCATTGCGTCCCTCCGAGACGGAGGTGGCCCGAAACCCGCGCGCGCGCAGCGCACGGCTCCGCGGGTGGGCGAAGGCATGAGCAAGAAACGGGGTGGCAGGATGTCGGGGACCGGGCGTGGCAGTTCTTCGGGCTCGACCTCCAGGAGCCGCTCGAGTCGTCGTCGCAGGCGTCCCGGTACGAGACGCCGGCAGTTGCTGGTCGTGGCCTGCCTCTCTGCGGTGGCTGGCTCACTGTTCGTGTCGGTGGATCGGACGGCCGGGGGACGGAAACTGGCGGAGACGATCAACGAGCTCAGGACGGAGGAACAGGTGCTTCTCACTCGTCTCTCAGAGGAGCTCGTACGGGTCGATTCGCTCTCATCCAGGGAGCGGATTCTGGTTGCGGGGGCTCGATTCGGACTGCGACCCGCCTCGGACGATGAGGTTCTTCACCTGCCGGACGTCGGGCCGTGAACGGGCCCGAAGCGTGAGGCCATGGGAATGAGCAAGCGGCGTAAGATCTCGAAGAGGACCCACGGTCGGCGAACACAGCTGCTCGCTGCCGGGCTCGCGGTTCTTGCTACGGCGTTCGTGAGTCGTGCCGCACAGCTGCAGATCGTGCAGGGCGACCGCTGGCAGGCCAGTGTCTGGACCCAGACCACGGAGACCGTGGCGCTGCCAGCCGTGCGGGGTGCCATCTACGACCGGAACGGGAAGGCGCTGGCACTCTCCCGTCAGGAATACCGGGCGTTCTTCGCTCCCGCCCAGTCGGCCGACACGCGGAGGGATGCTCAGACCATCACGGCAATCCTCGACCTGTCCCGCTCTCAGGCCTCCAAACTCACGAGCCGGTCTTCCGGCTGGATCCCGATCGGGCAAGTCAGCGTGGGCCAGAAGGATGTTCTGACCCACGCTGTCGGTCCCTGCGTGGAGTTCGAACCCGTTCTGACGCGAGTGTACCCGGAGGGTGGTCTCGCGCGATCGCTGCTCGGAACGGTGACGGCGGAAGGGGAGGGCAGGTCGGGTCTCGAGCTGGTGCTCGACACACTGCTGAGAGGAATCCCCGGCGAGCTGGTGGGTCGTCGTGACGCGCGCGGTGAGCTATACCCCATGCCAGCGAATCCCGAGCGACCTGCGCTTCCCGGTAGCGACGTCTACCTGACGATAGACGCGGATCTCCAGGCGATCGCTGAGGCAGCCCTCGAGGCAGCCCTGGAGCAGACCGGCTCCTCGGGTGGCGACATCCTCATGGCCGACCCCCGGACGGGAGAACTCCTGGCCGTGGCCAGTCGACGGGAAGGCAGCGCCGGTACGATTCCGGCGTTTACCTCGCCTTACGAGCCCGGTTCAACTCTGAAGCCGTTTCTGCTCGCGACGCTGTTGGGCGAGGACATCGTAGACCTCGACGATCGAGTGTACGCGGAGGGAGGAGAGTACCGCACCGCGCACCGCGTGATCACCGACGTGCATCCCTACGATACGATCACCGTGGCCGAAGTCATCCAGTACTCGAGCAACATCGGAGCCGCCAAGCTTTCAAGTCGAATCGAGCCGGGCCTGCAGTACCGCTACCTGAGAGACTTCGGGTTCGGAACCCCGACCGGTGTGGATTTCCCGGGCGAGTCGCCCGGCCTTCTCCGACGTCCGGATCAATGGTCGGCTCTCAGCCAGGCGTCACTGGCGATCGGCTACGAAATGCTCACGACGTCGTTGCAGCTCATGACTGCGTACGGCGCGCTCGCGAACCGAGGCACTCTTCTCAAGCCCGTGCTTGTACGCGAGATCCGCTCTGGAGACGAGAGTCACGACCGGCGATTCGAGGTCCGACCGATCCGTCGGGTCATTGACCAGGAGACGGCTCAAAGGGTGTCACGAGTGCTGGAGGCCGTTGTCGGTGAAGGTGGGACGGGAGCCGAAGCGTCCCTCGCGACGCTGAAGATCGCTGGGAAGACGGGTACAGCGCGAATCGCGTCGGGTGGCAGTTACGGAGATCGCAGGTATGCTGCTTCCTTCGTGGGATTCACCCCCGCAGACGACCCGCAGCTGGTGATCCTGGCCAAACTGGAGGATCCGAAGAGGTCCGTGTATGGAGGAACGACAGCCGCTCCCGTCACCCGTGCCGTTGTGCAGGCGATCCTCGCAACCCGTGGCCGCGGACTGATCGAGGCCGATCTGGACCACCACGCCCGCGGACACCTCGACTGGGACGCCCGGGCGATCAAGTCTCCCTATCGCTTCGCGGCCTCCGAGGGCGTCACGGTGCCGAGGGAGGAGCCGGGCGACCTGGAGGTGCCGAATCTGAGGGGGCTCGAAATGCGGGTGGCCGTGGCCCGCCTGCACACCCTCGGCCTCAGGGTCGAGCTGAGGGGAACAGGTCGCGTGGCACGGCAGGAGCCCGCCGCGGGAACGCGCGCCGTTCGAGGCGCGACGATCCTGCTTCGTTGACGACAGCGGTGGAACGTCCGGTGGCTTCCTCAGACCGGGCAGGACGAATCGAGAACGTAGAATCGAATCCGGATGTGATACAGAGAACGACACTCGAGCGTAGATTGCAGGCACGCGGGCTGGCCCCTCGATGGGAGGGAGAACCACCCCCCGGCTTCGCTGACGTCGTCACGGATTCCCGGGAGGCAGGTCCGGGAGTTCTGTTCTGCGCACTGCGCGGCACCGAATTCGACGGACACGACTACGTCGCCAGGGCCGCGGCCGCTGGAGCGGCCGCGGCCCTGGTCGAAGAAGCCGTCCCGGACACCGACCTTCCCCAGCTCGTCGTCTCTGATTCACGTGCCGCGACTGCCCACGTGGCGTCGCTCCTTCACGGTGATCCTGGCTCACGGCTCTCGCTGGTCGGCGTGACGGGCACCAACGGCAAGACCACGACGGCCCTGATCGCCAGGCACATCCTGGCTGGCGAGGCTCCCGCGGCCGCCGTCGGTACGCTCGGCTGGTTCGACACTGAGGGCAGTCGGCACGCCGGTCGCCTCACGACCCCAGACCCCCTCGAGCTCATGGCGACGCTTAGTGATCTCGTGGACGCTGGAGCGCGGTTCGTGGCGATGGAAGTCTCGTCTCACGCGCTGGACCAGCGCAGGATCGCCGGTCTCGAATTCGACATAGGGATCTTCACGAACCTGACGCGGGAGCACCTGGACTACCACCCCGATCTCGCCACGTATCGCGAAGCCAAGCTGAGACTGTCCGGGCACGTGCGGCGGGATGGAACCTGTGCGATCAACGGCGACGATCCGGCCTGGGCCGGGGAGACCTACGGCGGTCGGAAAGTCGTCCGGTACGGCCTGGGCTCCTCCTCGGAGGTTCGAGCGGTCCATGTCCGGCACACGGTATCGGGAAGCGAGTGGGAACTGCAGACGCCCGAAGGAAACTGGCCGGTTCGATTGCCTCTTCTCGGAGAGTTCAACGTATACAACGCACTCGCGGCGGTGGCGGCGGTGCGCGGGCTCGGCATGGACGTCGCAGCGGCAGCAACCCGACTCGAGACGGCGCCGCAGATCCCCGGCCGGATGGAGATGCTCTCGAGTCGGCCGACTCTCGTGCTTCGCGACTACATGCACACGCCCGACGCGTACACGCGTGTGCTGCAGGCCCTCCGGGAGCTGACGTCGGACCGTCTGTTCATCGTGTTCGGGTGCGGCGGCGATCGGGATCGGGGAAAACGTCCGATCATGGGCCGGATCGCGGCCGACCTGACCGACCTGGCGATCGTCACGACCGACAATCCCCGCTCCGAGGATCCGATAGACATCTGCCGCGACATCACGGAAGGAATGGATCCGGGCTCGTACGAGGTCATCCTCGACCGGGAGGAGGCGATCGATTTCACGCTGCGCGAAGCGCGGCAGGGCGATGTCGTGCTACTGGCCGGCAAGGGTCACGAGACCTATCAGGATGTTGCCGGCGAGCACATCCACTTTGACGAGGCGGCCATCGTGGCGGCGCGTACGAGTGGAGTGATGCGGTGATGGCTGCCCGGTTCACCGCTACGGAAGTGCGCCGTGTCCTCGGCCTCTCCGAAATCGCGATGTCAGGATCCTTCACGTCGGTTTCGACCGATACACGAGATCTGCAGCCTGGAGCGCTGTTCGTGGCGCTGCAGGGCGATCGGTTCGACGGTACTGATTTCGTGATGGAGGCCGAGCGCCTCGGAGCGGCCGGCGCCGTCATCCCGGCATTGGCAGGCGAGCCCCCGGTGGACCTGACCCTGTTCTCGGTGGACGACACGACCGTCGCCCTCGGCGATCTGGCCCGTTGCCACCGCCAGAGGTGCGAGGCCCGCGTGGTGGGTGTGACCGGATCTTCCGGCAAGACGACGGTCAAGGAGATGCTGGTGCGAGCCATCTCTCCGGAGCGCCGCGTCCACGCTACGGTGGGAAACCTGAACAACCAGGTCGGTCTTCCCCTGTCAATTCTTGCCGCTTCGGACGACACCGAAGTATGGGTGCTCGAGCTGGGCGCGAGCGAGCCCGGTGAGATCCGCCGCCTCACTTCGATTGCGGAGCCCGACGATGCCGTGGTCACCACCGTGGGGCCGGCTCACCTGGAAGGTCTGGGCGACATCACGGGCGTGCTCGAAGAAAAACTCGACCTCGTGCGCGGGGCATCACGATCGGGATCTGTGGTGGTGGGGGAACTGCCTGAGATGCTGCCGGAGCAGGCGCGAGAGATCCGGGACGATGTGGTGACCGCCGGGCTTGGGTCGCGGTGCGATTTCCGCCCTGCGGAATGGAGTCTCGGGCCGACCGAGGCACGCTTCCGGCACGAGGGAACCGACTACTCGGTCCCGGTGGGAGGCGAGCATCACCTGCGGGACGCTTTGATCGCCACCGCGATGGCGATGGCGGTGGGCGTCGGCCCGGCTGCGATCGCACGCGGGCTGGCGGAGTACCGACCGGTCGGCATGCGGGGCGCTCTGGTGGAAGTCGGGGAGCTGACGATCGTGGCGGACTGCTACAACGCGAACCCGGAGTCCTTCGAAGCTGCGATCCGGTACTGTGCGGACTCGTTTCCTGGCCGTCGACTCGGGGTCGTCGCCGGGACGATGCTCGAGCTAGGACCGGCCGAGGCCTCCGCGCACGCGCACGTCGCGATCGCACTCCTCGATTCCGGCTTCTCGCTGATCGTGGCCGTCGGCGCTTTTCAGATCGCCTTCGAATCCATGCAGGTCCCTGCGGACGTGGAGGTTGTGTACGCGGAGCGTGTCGAAGCCGTCTCGGACCTCCTTGCCGACCGGCTCGACGGTAGCGAGGTGCTGCTTGTGAAGGGGTCCCGCGGCGTGCGACTCGAGCGCGTGATCGACGATCTGGTGGGAGGAAGCGGCTGATGCTGTACGAGCTTCTGTTCCCGCTCGCGGACCGCCACATCATCTTTAACGTGTTTCAGTACATATCCTTCCGTGCCGCGGGAGCAATGGTCACGGCGCTCCTCGTATCGTTCCTGGCCGGTCCGGTCGTCATTCGTCGTCTGCAGCGGGGCAATGTCGGCCAGGTAATACGTGTCGATGGACCGAGATCACATCAAAAGAAGGCTGGAACGCCGACAATGGGCGGAGTGATCATGCTGATCGCGATCGTCACCTCGGCATTGTTGTGGGCGAAGATCGGTGACACGTATGTGAACATCGCACTTGGAATGACCCTCGTGATGGGGGGGATCGGGTTCTGGGATGACTACCTCAAAGTCGTCCGGCACGAGTCGAAAGGGCTGATCGCGCGGCAGAAGTTCTTGTGGCAGATGGTCGCCGGACTCGCGCTCGGGATTCTGCTGATCAGCCAGCCCCTGTCAACTCACGACGTGACTCATCGGCTCGTGCCGTTCCTCAAGAATGTCCACATCGTGCTGATTCCTGTGTTGTTTCCCCTGTTCGTGGCGCTGGTGGTCGCGGGGAGCGCCAATGCGGTCAACCTGACGGACGGGCTCGACGGTCTGGCCGCCGGCCTGAGCGCCATCGCCGCCCTTGCGTTCGCCGTGTTCGCCTACGTGATGGGTCGGGTCGACACCTCTTTCTATCTCGGTTTTCCGTATCTGCCCGGAGCCGGAGAACTCACGGTCTTTTCGGTGGCGGTGGCTGGATCCGCGATCGGTTTCCTGTGGTTCAACGCACCGCCCGCCCAGGTGTTCATGGGCGATACGGGGTCTCTGGCCTTGGGTGGGGCGATCGGAACCGTGGCCGTGCTGCTCAAATCCGAGCTGCTGCTGTTCATCGTGGGCGGGATGTTCGTGCTCGAGGTCCTCTCCGTGATGATCCAGACCTCCGTGTTCAAATTCACGCGGGTGCGGACCGGTACGGGTCGGCGCGTCTTCCGCATGGCGCCCCTCCACCACCACTTCGAGCAGTTGGGGTGGCCCGAGACACGGGTCGTGATCCGGTTCTATATCGTGGCGATCATCTTCGCGTTGACCGGTCTCGCGACCATGAAGGTGCGATGATCGGGAAGATGAAGACGCGGCGTCCCCCGGCGTTCGAGCCCGGGACTAAGGTGGCCGTGCTGGGGCTTGGAGTGTCGGGCGAGGCTGCCGCCCGCCTGGCGTCCGCGCGTGGCGGGACCGTGTATGCAAGCGATGTGTCGGCCGAGCGCGGGCCGGCCGAGGCGGCCGCGCGGCTACAGGCCGAGGGAATCTCTGCCGAGGCTGGTCGGCACGACGTGGAGCGAATCCTGGCCGCGGACCTGGTCGTGGTCAGTCCCGGGATCGGTCCGGCGACGGAGATCCGTGGTCGCATCGGCGAGGCCGGCATCCGGACCATCGGCGAGGTGGAGCTCGCGTGGCGGGATCTCAGCAGCCGAGTGATCGCGATCACGGGCACAAACGGGAAGACGACCACGACCGGTCTGGTGGCACACGTGCTCGCGACCGCCGGCGTCGAGGTGACGGCGGCGGGCAACATTGGCCACGCTCTGTCCGACATCGCAATGAGATCGCCGCAGCCCGCCTGGGTCGCCCTCGAGTTGTCGAGCTTTCAGCTTGCCGATCAGGATACCGTGTCCCCGGATATCGGCGTTCTCCTCAACCTGTCACCCGATCACCTCGACAGGTATCGCGACGTCGAGAGCTACTATGCGGACAAGGGACGACTGTTCGATGGCGCCGGACCCGAGTCGCGCTGGGTGCTGAACGCGGACGATCCGCGTAGCCTGGCCCTCGCGGAGGGCGTGGACGGGCAACGATTCCTGTTCTCAACGGCCGGTCGCGTGGACCGCGGGGCGTTCCTCGGAGCGGATGGCGCCCTTCGGTGCCGGCTCGATGCGGAGGACATCTGGCTTCCGGCATCTGACCTGAGACTCCTCGGGCCTCACAACGTGGCCAACGCTCTGGCGGCTGGCCTGGCGTGCGCGCTCGCGGGGGTAGGAGCGGATGCGATCCGGCAGGGCCTCGCCTCGTTCGAAGCCCTGCCCCATCGCCTGCAGCCGATAGGGGAACGAGCCGGCGTGCTGTGGGTGAACGACTCGAAGGCCACCAACGTGACCGCGACCACAGTCGCCCTGCGCTCGTTCGATCGCCCCGTCGTGCTGATCCTCGGGGGACGACACAAGGGCGAGCCGTACTCGGGCCTGGTCACGGATCTCAAGCAACATGCCCGGGCCGTAGTGGCTTTCGGAGAAGCCGCTCCACGTATCTTGTCTGATCTCGGCGGCAGTGTCGGGACGCTCAGGGTTGAAAGCGGCCTGGACGCCGTCGTGCGAGCGGCGGCCGATCTCGCACAGCCGGGGGACGTCGTCCTTCTCTCCCCGGCCTGCAGCAGCTTCGACATGTTCCCTGACTACCGCGAACGCGGACGGGCGTTCGAGGAAGTGTACCGGGACCTTCCCCCGGGACACGGGAGCGCGGTGTGAGCACCTCCCGAGTGCTCCGTGGCTTCCCGGTGCGTCCGGCGAGCTCCCGCCCTTCGGTGACGGGGCGGTCGCTGCTGCTGGTTACCGTGTCGCTAGTGGTGTTCGGGCTGATCTCGGTCTACAGCGCCAGTTCCTACGTGGCCCAGCTCAAGGGGCTCGAGGATAGCTACTACCTGTTCCAGCAGATCAGCCGGGCCGCCGTAGGATTTGTTGTACTCGCATTGGCGAGCGTGATCGATTACCGGCTGTATCGCCGCGTCGCGTGGCCCCTGCTCGGCCTCACATTCCTGCTCCTGATCGTGCTGGTTTTCCCAGGCACCGAGTCGATCGCGCCCCGCGTCAACGGCGCGCGCCGTTGGCTCGACCTTGGAGTCACCGTGCAGCCGTCGGAGCTGGCGAAGATCTCCGTGGTGCTGTGGACGGCCGCCGTAGCCGTGAAGAAGCAGGATCGTCTGCACAGCTTCCGTTACGGGCTCCTTCCGTTCCTGCTCGTCGTGGGTCTCGTCTGCGTCCTCGTCCTGCTGGAACCGCACTTCTCGGCGACGGTCATGATCGCGGCGGTGGCCGCGACGATCCTGTTCACCGCCGGCGCGCGGTTTGGCCACTTCGTGGCGCTGGGGGCCGCGGCTCTTCCCTTGCTGTGGATGCAGATCATGGGCAGTGGATACCGGATGGCTCGGGTCACGGCGTTCATGAACCCGGATTCGACAGCGGCGGCCGGAGGATACCAACTGAAGCAGTCGCTCATGGCCGTCGGGTCGGGCGGGATGTTCGGAGTCGGATTCGGGCGGAGCAACCTCAAGATGTCGTATCTCCCGGAGCCCCAGAACGACTTCATCTTCTCGATCATCTCTGAGGAGTGGGGGTTCATCGGGGCTGCCGCGGTAATCGTGCTGTTCCTGGCGTGGGCCCTGCTCGGCCTGCGGATATCGAGATCGGCACCCGACCTGTATGGGCAGCTGGTGGCTGTCGGAATCACGGCTCTCGTGGCTTTCGCGGCCTTCGGCCACATGGGCGTCGCTCTCGGTCTGCTTCCCACGACCGGCATCAACCTGCCGTTCATCTCTGCGGGCGGAACGAACCTGATCCTCATGCTCGGCGCGACGGGGATCCTGCTCAACGTCTCGAAAGGAGGGAAAGCCTGAATCGTGGCGCATCGCATCCTCCTTTCGGGAGGCGGGACGGGTGGGCACCTGTATCCGGCCTTGAATCTCGCCGCGGCCCTGAGACGAGCGGCGCCGGACGCGCAGCTCATGCTGGTCGGGGCGCGCCGCGGGATCGAAGCGAGCGTGCTTCCCGACTCCGGCTGGCCCTATCGGCTGCTGCCGCTGGAGCCCCTGTATCGGTCCCGTCCGTGGCGGAACTGGCGGCTGATGTCGAGCCTTCCCGCCGTTGTCGCGGGCCTGGGCCGCATTTTCGCCGACTTGAAGCCCGACCTGGTCGTGGGGACCGGAGGCTACGCGTCGGGACCCGCGGTCGCATGGGCCGCCTCCAGGGGAACGCGCACGGCACTCCAGGAGCAGAACGCGATGCCCGGCCTGGTGACCCGCGTACTCTCTTCACGCGTGGATCAGGTACATCTCGGATACCCGGAGGCGCGCAGCCGGATCAGGCCCGGTCGAAGCACACGCGTGTTCGAGTTCGGCAATCCCGTAGCGGTCGGAGAGGCGGCCAATCCGTTCGATTGGCCCAAGGGCAGGGTAGTCGTCGCCTTCGGGGGCAGTCAGGGGGCCCTGGTGCTCAACGAGCTTCTCATGGAGGGGCTCGAGTCTGTCGTCGATTGGCCCGCGGACGTCACGGTCGTGTGGATCTCGGGGAAGGCGCACCACGATTCGGTCGCGGCCCGAGTGCTCGAGTGCCGGTGGGCCTCCCGCATACGGGTCGTGCCTTTCATCCAGGATCTCGGCGCGCAGCTTGGCGGGGTTCGTCTCGCCGTCTGCCGGTCGGGTGCGATGACTTGCGCGGAGCTGGCCGCTTTCGGGGTGCCGGCGCTCCTGGTTCCGCTTCCCTCGTCGGCCGGCGACCACCAGCGATACAACGCGGCGGCATTCGTCGCATCAGGAGCTGCCCTGATGCGCGAGGAGGGCGCAGTGAGCGGCCGTGATCTGTGGAGGGACGTGTTTGCCATCCTCGACGACGAGGCGCGATTGGTCGCCATGGCGCGGGCCAGCCGCGAGCGCGGTCGGCCCGCCGCCGCCGATCGGATCGCGAGCGAGTTGCTGCGGCTGGCCGACGGGTCGTCCGGGAGGAAAGATGACTGACCGTCGCCCTCCTGACCGAAGCGTGCTTCCCCCGGCCGGGGAGGCGGTGTATCTGCTCGGAATCGCCGGGGCCGGCATGAGCGGCCTCGCCTTCCTGCTGGCCAGCGAAGGCTATCGGGTGAGTGGCTCGGATCTGCAGATCACCCCGGAGGCCCGCCGCCTTGAGGCAAAGGGCGTCCGCCTGGTCGCAGTAGATGATATCCGACCGGCGGCGGAGGCGGGTCTCGTCGTACACACCTCGGCTGCGCCGGTGGATCATCCGGTGCTCGTCGCTGCAAGGCATGCGGGGGTCCCGATCGTGAAGCGGGCGGAGGCCATGGGTGCCCTCCTCAACGGTCGCCGTCTGGTAGCGATCTCGGGAACGCACGGGAAGACGACCGTCACGGCCATGACGGCCTGCGTCGCCGAGGCCGGTGGGCTCGACCCGGTGGTCCTGGTCGGTGGTCGCGTGGGCGCCTGGGATGGAAACGCGCGCGTCGGGGTCGGGATCGCGATAGCAGAAGCCGACGAGTACGATCGATCCTTCCTCCAGCTGGATCCCAGTCTTGCGGTGATCACGTCGGTCGAGCCGGAGCACATGGAGTGCTACGACGGACCCGGGCACCTGCAGGCCGCGTTTCGGGAGTTTGCCGGGCGAGCGGAGCGCCGGGACGGGATCCTCGCCTGCGCCGAAGGGCCAGGCGTCCCGGATGTCGTTCGCGGACTGGAGGCCGTGCGGACATACGGGCTCGATCCTGATGCCGACTACAGGGTCGAGGTCATCCAGCGTCGGGGGATCCGGCAGACCTGCCGCCTCAGGTCAGGCGATGGGTCTTTCGAGTTCGAGCTCGGCGCGGCCGGGGACCACAACGCCCAGAACGCGGGTGCGGCCATGGCCGCGGGCCTGACGCTGGGTCTCGAACCCGACACGCTGGCTGATGCGCTCGCCAGCTTCACGGGTGTCGACCGGCGCCTGCAGCTCCTCGGCGATCGAGGCGGCCGCGTAATCCTCGACGACTACGCCCACCATCCCACGGAAGTGCTGGCATCCGTCGCCGCGGTGCGGCAGGCGTGGCCGGGACGACCGACGGCCGTGGTGTTCCAGCCGCATCTGTACAGCCGGACCCGGAAGATGGCGGTGGAGTTCGCCGCGGCGCTGGCGGAGGCGGACCAGGCTGTCGTCCTGCCCATCTATCCGGCGCGCGAGATCCCCATTCCCGGGGTCACCTCTACCCTGGTGGTGGAGGCTTCCGGCGGTGTCGTGGGACAGCTCATCCCGGCGGACATACCAGGGTGGGTCGACGGTCTCGACAGCGATGCAGTCGTCCTGTTCATGGGCGCAGGTGACGTCACATTGCTGGCCCACGCGGTGGCGGAGGGGATGGAGGCGAACGGTGTGGGAGTCTGACGTGCCGCTCGCGGCCCTGACACGCTACCGGATCGGCGGACCCGCCCATCGTTATGGCCGTTTCAGAACGCCCGATGACCTTGCGCGGGCCCTGCGGTCGTTGGACAGGTCCCCGTACAGGGTGCTGGGGTGCGGCGCGAACGTGCTCGTTGCCGATCGTGGAGTCCCGGATTCGGTCATCTCCCTGGCCGGCGAGTTCGACTACCTCGTCGTCTCCGAGACCGGGATCGATGCAGGCGGGGCGGCCGGTCTGCCCGCTCTCGTCGGGGAAGCCCGTCGCTGGGGAAAGTCCGGCTGGGACTTTCTCGAGGCGGTTCCGGGGAGCGTAGGTGGTGGGCTCCGCATGAACGCGGGATCGGTGGACACCGGGTTGTGGGACCGGGCCGAGTGGGTGGAGACCATGACGCCCGAAGGTGAGAAAGTCCGCCTGACGCCGGCCGAGGCCTTTCCGAGTTACCGGCACGTGGATGTGGCGGATGACTGGGTGTTTCTCGGCGGACGCTTCGAAGCTCAGCCGGGTGACCCCGGGACGGTGAACGCGGTACATGCCAGGCGCCGCCGTCTCAAGGTCGAGAGCCAGGTGTACGAGCTTCCGTCCTGCGGCTCCATTTGGAAGAACCCCGGTCCCCCGCACGGGTCGGCCTGGGAACTCGTCGATCGGGTGGGGATGCGGGGCGCGGAGAAGGGTGGAGCCCGGATTGCCGAGCGCCACGCCAACTTCATCGTGAACGTCGGCGACGCCCGCGCCTGCGACGTCCTGTCGTTGATGGCTGAGACCCGGCGTCGGGTGCACGACGAAGAGGGAATCTGGCTGGAGCCGGAAATCCGGTTGTGGGGATTCGATGCCGGAGATCTGGCTTCGGTGGGAGCGGTCCAGTGACGCGGCGCACGCGTCGCGGCCTGGCCGTGGTCGGAGCGACCGCCGCCCTCGGGATTGCAAGCCCGCTGTGGGCCCCTGCGGTACTGCGCACCGTGCCCGCCTTCCACGTGTCCTCGGTCGAAGTGACCGGTGCACGTTTCATCACCGCGGACGATGCGCTCGATCTCGCGGCCATCCCTCCCGACGCGTCTGTGTGGGACGACCATGAAGAGGCCGAAACGAGGCTCGAGAGTCACCCTCTGGTCGAGGAGGCCCACATCCGTCGCAAGGGCTTCAATCGCTTGACCGTGGAGGTGGTCGAGGTGCGACCCGTGGCCCTGGTCGCGGCGCCCGTGCTTGAGCCGGTGGACGGACGGGGGAGAGTGCTTCCCCTGGATCCGGCCGTGCACGGCTTGGATCTGCCGATCCTCCAGGACGCGGTCGTCGAGGCGAGCCGGGTCTCGGACGAGGACTCGAGGCGCGTTCTGGCGGTCCTCGATCGGCTGGATCGCCTCAGCGCCGGCTTCGTGCAACGCGTTTCGGAGATTCGGCGGTCCACTGGAGAATCGATCGAGCTGTTGCTTCTCGACGGCAGCCACGCCGAGAGGATCCTGCTTCCGCTCGAGGGCGCCGACGTGGCGTTCCTCAGAGTGGAGGATGCGATCGCCGAATGCGCGGGTCGGGGACGCGTGGTGTCGGTCGACGCCCGTTTCCGCGGCCAGGTCGTCGTCCAACTCGAGGAGGAAGCATGATCGGCGGGGCACGTTGCATCGCCGGCCTCGACGTTGGCTCCACGACGACCAGCGCCGTGCTGATCGAGGTCGGACCGGCATGGGAGGGCGCTGCGGATACGGTGCGCGTGCTTGGCGTCGGCACTGCCCACACAGAGGGAGTGCGCAACCGGAATGTGACGCACATCGAGGCGGCGACCGAATCCGTGCGCGAGGCCCTGCGGGACGCAGAGGAGATGGCCGGGGTGGAGGCTGCGGTCGTGTTCGCCGGTGTGGCGGGCGACCACATCGAGGTTGGCGCGTCGACGGGCGTCGTGGCGGTTTCGGGGGAGGAGGTCGACCAGGGCGACCTCGACAGGGTGCACGAGGTGGCGCGGGCGATTGTCATTCCACAGGACCGCGAACTCCTGCACGCGATTCCACAGGACTACGTCGTGGACGGGCAGTCGGGAATCCAGGATCCGCGAGGAATGGAGGCCACGCGTCTCGAATCCCAGATCTGTGTCGTCACGGCCGGCTCGCCGGCGTGCCTCAACCTGCGCAAGGCGATCGATCGGGCCGGCTACCGCACTGAGGAGCTGGTCCTGGCCCCGCTCGCCTCGAGCCTCGCTGTATTGTCGGAGGACGCGCGGCAGGCCGGTGTCGTATTCCTGGAAATCGGTGGAGCGGCCACCGAGATGATGGTCTACCGGGAGGGCCGATTGCACCTCGTGGCCACGCTTCCGTGGGGCGGCGTCACCGTCACCAACGACATCGTGAAGGGTCTCGGGATCCAGCTCGCGGATGCGGAGGAGCTGAAGCGGACTTGTGGATGCGCCAGCACCCGAGGTGTCGCAGACGAAGAGAAGCTGGATATCGCCGGGCCGACTCCGGGCACCACGCGCGAGGTCTCACGAGAGCTGTTGGCCCACATCATCGAGCAGCGCCTGGACGAGATGTTCGGCCTCGTTTACGAGGCGCTCGAGGAAAAGCAAATGCTCGGCACATTGCCGGCCGGCGTGGTCCTGACGGGTGGCGGTGCCAGGCTGGAGGGCATCGTCGAGCTGGCGCAGACCGTATTCAACATGCCCGTTGCCCTTGGCCTGCCCGGTGCCGGCCTGGAGGGCGTGGTCGAGGCGACCCGGGACCCATGTCTGTCCACCGCGGTGGGCCTCGCACTGTATGGCCGGATGCGGTCGAGCGAGACGGACGGTGGGATTGCACTGCGGACACTCAGTCGGTTCACCGATTGGCTTCGCGACTTCTTCTGAGTCGGGGGCGAGGTCGGAAAGTAGTAGAAAGAGATCGGAGCGAAGATGAACCTCAACACCAGTCGGGAGGGACAGATGGTATTCGAGTTCGAGCGTGAGACGACGCGGAACGCCCGCATGAAAGTCGTGGGTGTCGGCGGAGCCGGAGGGAACGCGGTGAACCGCATGATCGACGAGGCTCTCGACGGTGTCGAGTTCGTTGCGATCAACACGGACGCGCAGGCACTCAGCAACTGCGAGGCCCACATCAGCTTGCAGATCGGCCGCAAGCTGACCCGTGGGCTCGGCGCCGGGGCTCGGCCGGAAGTGGGCCGCCAGGCCGTGGCAGAGAATGAGGAGGAAGTCCGCCGTGCGCTGGAGGGCGCCGACCTGGTATTCGTCACGGCCGGCATGGGCGGTGGCACGGGTACCGGAGCGGCTCCGCGAGTGGGACAGATCGCGAGCGAACTGGGTGCCCTGGTGATCGCCATCGTTACTCGCCCGTTCAACTTCGAGGGCAAGAAGCGGATGCGGCACGCCGAGATGGGACTGAAGGACCTGCGCCGCTCGGTGGACACGATGATCGTCGTTCCCAACGAGAAGCTTCTCTCCGTCGTCGGGAAGGGCACGACATTCCGTGCCGCTCTCAAGAAGGCGGATGAAGTACTCCTGCACGCGACCCAGGGCATCTCAGATCTGATCAGCGTCACCGGAGAGGTGAACGTCGACTTCGCTGACGTACGCACGGTGATGTCCAATCGGGGCGCGGCGCTGATGGGCACCGGGGAAGCGACCGGCGACGACCGCGCAGTCGAGGCGGCTCAGCAAGCGATTTGCTCGCCCCTGCTCGACAACGTATCGATTAACGGCGCCACCGGTGTTCTCGTGAACATCTCGGGCGGGATGGACCTCGCGATCGACGAGGTGACCACGGTGAACTCCATCGTGCAGGAGGCGGCAGGCGATGACGCCGAGATGATCTTCGGCGCGGTTCACGACCCGAACCTCGACGGCAGGCTTCGGGTAACGGTGATCGCGACGGGGTTCGGCGAGCACGTCGAAGACGGGCCCGCACCGACACTGAAGGTCGTGCCCGTCAATTCCGAGCCGATCCTGCGGCCGAGGCTGGTATCGGTGATCGGCGGCGCTGCGCAGACGATATCCCGGTCTCTGCCGGAGATCGGGAGCGCCTTCACCGGCCGGTCGCAGGTAGAGGATCTCGAGATCCCGACCTTTATTCGGCGCCAGATGGACTGACATCGGGCGGACACGAACACGACGGCAAGGAAGCTCAGCTTTGCGATTCACTGACGCGAGACCGGATCCGGATCGCGGGGACTACCGACCGCGAAAGTCGTGGCCGTCGAATACCCGTGGCTTCGCGGTTCCTGCTGTCGCCATTGCGGCTCTCATTCTCGTAGGCTTCGGACTGCGGTCAATGCTCCGATCCCGTACCGGGCCTGAACACGAGAACGTTCGGACGGTTTACGTACCCGCTCCACCTCCTCCCGAGAGCGTGTACGACACCCTGAGGTCAGGAGAGACGCTGGCGCAGGTCCTGGATGGCCGGGGATTCTCGCCGCAGGAAATCCATGAACTGATTGAAGTCGTGCGTGAGTACAAGAACCCGCGCACCTTCCGGCCCGGCGTGGTCATGCAGCTGACCGGCCAGCCGGGCGAACAGCCCGAGCGTATTCTCCTCCAGCTCAACCAGGACTCGCTGTTGCGGCTCGACTCGGACGCCGACGGTTGGACCAGCGACATCGCCACGGTGCCCATCCATGTGGACACGCTCCTCCTGGGGGGGCTGATCGAGTCCAGCCTGTGGTATGCGGAGCTGTCCGGAGAAGTGGAGCGCCTGGGAGAGGGCGAATTCCAGGAGTACGTGTACGACCTGGCGGACGTCTTCGCCTGGAAGGTCGATTTCACGCGAGACATCCGTCGCGGAGATGCCTTCCGGGTGGCCATTGAACGAGAGCTCCGTCCCGACGGTACGCTCCGGACCCGTCGATTCATCGCGATCGAGCTGCGGAATCGCGGACGGGTGCTTTCGGCCATTCCATACACCCGCGCGGGAGGGCAGCGGAACTACTTCGACGTTGAGGGCGAGGCCCTGCGCGGAGTGTTCCTTCGGTATCCCGTGCCCTACCGCATCACGAGCGGGTACTCCAACCGCAGGTATCACCCGGTCCTGAAGCGATACCGCGCGCACCGTGGCATCGACTACGGTGCTCCGCACGGAACTGCGGTCAAGGCGACGGCATCGGGAACCGTGACCCGGGCCGGCACCTGGGGCACGTTCGGCAGGATGGTGGAGATTCGGCACACTCATGGCATCCAGACGCGGTACGCGCACCTGAGCTCGATTGTGGCCGGAATCCGCGTGGGGGCACGGGTGGAGCAGGGGCAGGTGATCGGCCGGGTCGGCTCTACCGGGCTCTCGACGGGTCCGCACCTGCACTACGAGTTCATCCAGAACGGAGCCCACCGGAATCCGTCGAGCATGAACCTGCCGTCCGCTCCTGCACTCGAGGAACAGTACATGGACACTTTCCTCGTGAAGCGAGACGCTGCTCTCGAACTCCTGTCCGGCGTGGACCTGCCGGTGGCCCGGTCCGAGCAGGTCGGCCCCGCGGTAGCCGACTAGCACCGCAGGCCTTCCCTGATGCCCGGGCTGGCGTTCGTCACGGCTGGCGTTCTGGCGTTCGTGGTCGCGTTCTGGTGGTACGCCCACCGCGAGGAAAAAGTCCGTGGCCGGGGGCTGGCCGGTCTCCTCCGCGGCACCGCGTTGTTCCTCATACTCTCGGCCCCGTGGTTGCCTCCATTCGGCGGACACGCCGGCGGCTTACCCACGACCGCGATACTCGTGGACGTCTCTCTCAGCATGCGTTACCCGGCGGCCGCAGCGGGTGGTGTAACGCGAATGCAGCGTGCGCGCGAAGCCGCCAGCGAACTCCTCGCGTCGAGGCACGCTCCCGAGCTGTGGGCGTTCGCGGGCTCTGCGTCGAGGCTCGACCCCGGGGATCTCGAGGTGCTGCAGCCGGGGGGAACGGTCACTCGCGTGGTTCCAGCGATCGAGCAGGCACGGGCCGCGGGCGCCGATTCGTTGATTCTCGTAACCGACGGTGAACTCTCCGATCGCCAGGAGGGGCGACGGTTGGCCCAGCGTCTCGGAATCGCGCTACGAGAGGTTCGCGTTGCCGAGACCATTGCCCGCGTGGGCATTCGGAGGCTCGTTACTCCCGGGGATGTCACGGCGGGCGACACGCTTGAGCTGCGGGCGGAGATCATTTCGACCGGGAAGACGGGAAGCCCCACCCGGGTTTCCCTGAGCTACGGTGGGGGACAGACCGTCGAGACGACGATCTCGACTCCGGCGTCGGGACGAACCGCTGAAGCCGTTTTCCGCGTCCTCGTCGAATCAGCCGGTGACAGCGTCGAGTGGCGATCGTTCGACGTCCAGGTCGTCGGTGTGAAGCCACCCTGGGACGAGGCGGCGCACGCCCGTGCCTGGGTTCGGGTCAGCCCGCAGCCGACAGGTGCCGTGGTAGTCTCCGTGGACCCCGATTGGGAGACACGGTATCTCCTCCCGTTGCTCGAACGGTCGGTTCCGGGGGGCGCTCGCGCGTACCTTCGAATCGACGACGATCTGTACCTGCAGGCCGGCCCCCGGCCGGCCCCCGGTGTCTCTGAGGCGACCGTACGCAAAGCAGCGGGGAGGGCCATGTTGCTCGTCGTGCAGGGGGAGCCGGGCCGGTTGCCGGGCTGGCTGGCGTCCGCTGCAGCCGTGCGTCCGGCGGTGCTGCATTTCGTCCGGGGCCCGGGCGCGGTGCCCGGCACGGATCTCACGATCCAGGAAGCGCTGCCCGGCGAGTGGTACGTGGAGGTGCCTCCGCCGGCGAGTCCGGTGTCCGCTCATCTCCTGGGAACGGGGACCGTAGACCTTCCGCCGTTGCCTCGCCTGTTTGGATCGACGGGACGTTTTGACTGGACCGTGATGTCGGCGCGCCAGGATCGACGTGGCGCCACGAGGCCGGTTGCGGTCATGGGATCCACGGACGACCGGCGTTGGGCCGTAGTCCACGGAGAGAGCACCTGGCGCTGGGCGGCCCGCGGAGAGCGCGGACTTCCACTGTATCGCGGATTGATCAGCGGTATGGTGGGTTGGCTGGTGGAGCGCACCGTGTCGCAGCCGGTGCGGCTCCAGGATCCGTCGCCGGGGCATGGAGAGGCTCTCCAGTGGCGCCTGGCCCCCGACGTCCGCGATCTTCGAATCGAGGTGGAGGATTCGTCCGGCCGGGTGGTATGGTCGGACAGTCTGGCGGGGCCGGCCGAGTCGATTGACGGGCCAACACTTCCCGCCGGCGACGCCAGGTTCGTCGCTGAAGGGAGAATAGGTAGCGGTGACTTTCACGTTGTGAGGCCGTTCCATGTCGGCGGTGGTGACGAGAGCTTACCCCGGCCTTCCGGTCCCGCTCTGGACGTGCGGCCCTCGCGGGCCGAGGACGGTAGTACCCGCGGCCGGCGAGGGGGAACCCCGGTCTGGCCGTTCGCGGCTGCCATCGTCATGCTGTGTGCCGAGTGGCTGTGGAGACGAAGGGTAGGACTGCGATGATTCAGGGGGTGGAGTGAGCGGAGAGGGGATGAGCCTGCGGGGACAACGGCGCGGCAAGTCGCTGTGGCAGAAAATAATAGACGTTTCTCTGACCGACGTATCGGTGCTCGTGAAGGGGATCGACGAGGATTCGATCGAGGAGCTGGAACGCATTCTCCTCGAAGCCGACTTCGGGGTCGACGCTGCCATGGACCTGGTCGATGAGCTGGAAACCGCCGCACGCCGCGGCAGGGTGAAGACCGAAGCGCAGTTGCGAGAGCTGTTGTCTGGCCGTATCAGAGAAATCCTCACCCCGGCTGGTGGTCGGGCGGCGGAGCCCCGGGAATTCCGGGCGGCGGACGCGTCGACTCCATACGTGATCATCGTCCTTGGCGTGAACGGGACCGGAAAGACGACGACGGCCGCGAAGCTCGCCCGTCGTGCGATCGACGAAGGACTCACGGTGACCCTGGCGGCGACGGACACGTTTCGCAGCGGTGCCCAGGAGCAGCTTCGAATCTGGGCGGATCGCCTGGGCGCCGGGTTCGTCGGCGGTCAACCGAGCGGCGACCCGGCGGCGGTCGCCTACGACGCGGTGGAGTCGGCAGTGGCGCGCGGCTCGGACGTGCTGATCATCGATACGGCCGGGCGCCTGCACACGCAGACCAATCTCATGGAGGAGCTCTGCAAGATCGACCGGGTGACGGGTCGTCTGCTGGAGGGAGCGCCCCATCAGCGACTCCTGGTGGTCGACGCCACGACCGGCCAGAACGTCTTGAATCAGGTTCGTGAGTTCGGCAGGGGTCTGCCCCTGAGCGGAGTCGTGCTCACGAAGTACGACAGCTCCGCTCGAGGGGGAACGGCGGTCGCCGTGAGCCGACAATTCGGGATCCCGGTCCGATACCTCGGCACGGGCGAGGGTGAACGGGACCTCGAGCCGTTCGACTCCGACACGTACCTGGGCAAGCTCCTCGGCTGATATGTCCCGGCGACGCAGCGATCTGCAGCGATCCGTCCAGTACCTGAAAGGGGTCGGTCCGCGGCGGGCGGAGAAGCTGGCGAAGATGGGGGTGCGAACGGCGCACGACTTTCTGTACCACGTTCCGCACCGTTACGAGGACGCCACCACCGTAGCGAGCATCGCGTCTCTGAAACCGGGTGACGACGCGAGCATCATCGGGCGAGTGGTGTCCAAGGGAGTGATCCCGACCCGGCGGCGGCTGCGCATCTTCCACGCTGTGCTCAAGGACGACTCCGGCCTTATCGAGTGCGCATGGCCCGGCCAACCGTGGCTCGACAACACGATTCACAAAGGTGATCTGCTGCTTGCCTCCGGGTCGGTCGGCTTCTACCACGGCAGGCAGATGCGTCCCCGCGAGCATACGCTGCTCGCTTCCTCCCGCGAAGCAGACGCCGGGATGGGGCGCGTCTTCCCTGTCTATCGGGCGACCGAAGGGTTGAGCCACAGGCAGATCCGGTCCATCGTCGATGCCAACCTTGACGAACTCCTGGAGGAGGTGGAAGACGCGGAGCTGTTCAGTCCCGACTGGCGGCGGGCCGTAGGGTTGATGCGGCTGCCCGAGGCGCTGGAGAAGCTCCATCATCCACAGGCTCTGTCGGAAGTGGCTCCCGCCACGAGGAGACTGGCCTACGAAGAGCTTTTCTTCCTTCAGCTGCTGCACGCCCGGGCCCGGCACCGATACCGAAGTCGGCGGTCCGGGCTCGCGCTGGATGCGCCCGCCAGGCTGACCGATCGGCTGCTGGCAGCGCTGCCCTATGAGCTCACGGGGTCGCAGCAGAAGGTCTGGGCGGAAATACGGTCCGACATGGAGCGGCCCGCGCGCATGTACCGTCTGCTTCAGGGTGACGTGGGCTGCGGGAAGACGGTGGTGGCAGCAGCCGCGATGGCACGCGCGCTGGACTGTGGACGGCAGGCCGTCATCATGGCACCGACCGAGCTGCTGGCCGAGCAGCACCAGCGGACGCTGACGGACCTCCTGGCGCCCATCGGAGTGGCTCCCGTGCTCCTGACGGGCTCGGTGACGGGCCTGAAGAGGGCTTCAGTGCTCGAGGATGTGCTGAGTGGTACGGCCCGCGTGATCGTGGGAACGCACGCTCTTATTCAGGACGGCGTGGAATTCGGGCGGCCAGGTCTCGTTGTGATCGACGAGCAGCATCGTTTCGGCGTGGAACAGCGTCGTGCGCTGCGAGACGCTGGAGGAGACGCCGACACGCTGGTGATGTCGGCCACTCCGATTCCGCGTTCGCTGGCGTTGGCCCTGTACGGAGACCTGGACCTCAGCGTGATCGACGAGATGCCGCCTGGACGTAAGTCGGTGATCACGGGTGTCCGTGGCCCCGGCTACCGACCGGCGGCGTTCGAGTTTCTTCGCGGTCAGCTCGCGGCCGGTCGTCAGGCGTACATCGTGTATCCTCTCATCGAGGAGTCGGATTCGATCGAGGCGGCCGCCGCAACCCGCGCGGTCGAAGATCTCTCGGAGCTGTTTCCGGAGTTCCGGCTGGAGCTCCTGCACGGCCGGATGAGCAGTGCGGACAAGGACTCCGTGATGCGTCGATTCCTGGCAGGAGAGACGCAGGTGCTCGTGGCCACGACCGTGATAGAGGTCGGAATCGACGTGCCAAACGCGACGGTGATGCTGATCGAGCACGCCGAGAGGTTTGGGCTTGCCCAGCTGCACCAGCTCCGCGGAAGGGTGGGCCGCGGCGCCGATCAGAGCTACTGCGTGGCATTCTACTCCGGGGAAGCCCCAGCCGAGCGCCTGCGAGCGTTCGCGAGCACGACCGACGGCTTCGCGCTCGCCCGGGAGGACCTGCGCCTTCGCGGACAGGGAAACCTGTTCGGGGCCGAACAGCATGGTCTGCCTGCGCTGCGCTTCGCCGATATCGAACGGGACTACGAGCTTCTGGAGCATGCACGCGACCGGGCGAGGGCCATGGTTGACTCGGATCCGGAGCTTGCCTCCGGGCCTAATCGGGGGTTCGCCCGCGTTCTCGCCGAGCGCTACGCTGACCAGGCAGCCCTGTACGCCGTGGGATGACGTTGACCCGGCTCGATGCCGGATCTAGCTTCGCCGCCGCGCACCGACCGCAACTACGGAAAGCCAGAAATGGAAAGCACTATCACCAGCGTACGTGACCTCGCCGCTCATGCGGGCAGCAAGGTAACGCTTCTCGGCTGGGTATCGCAGCTTCGATCCAGCGGCAAGATCGCCTTTCTCGGCCTGCGCGATGGAACGGGAACGGTCCAGGTAGTCATGGCCCGCAACGAGGTAGACGGTGCGTCCTGGGACGCGATTGCCGACCTGTCCTACGAGAGCAGTGTCCGCGTGGAAGGAACCGTCCGGCAGGACGACCGGGCGCCGAGCGGTTTCGAGATCACCGCGAGCGCCGTGGAGGTTATCGGCCCTTCGAACGAGTATCCGATCCAGCCGAAGGAGCACGGAGTAGACTTCCTGCTTGACAAACGGCACCTGTGGCTCCGACACAGTCGCCAGACGGCGATCATGCGCGTCCGGGACGAGGTCGTGAAGGCGATTCGTGACTTCTTCTATGAGCGCGACTTCGTTCTCGTAGACTCTCCGATCCTTACCGGGGCGATCGGGGAATCGGCCGACGCCCTGTTCAGCACGGAGTACTTCGATCTGGGCACCGCATACCTCGCTCAGACCGGACAGCTGTACGTCGAAGCGGCTGCTGCTGCGTTGGGAAAGGTCTATTGCTTCGGGCCCACCTTCCGCGCGGAGAAGTCGAAGACCAGACGCCACCTTACCGAGTTCTGGATGGTCGAGCCCGAGGTCGCCTGGCTGGATTCCGAGGGCAACATGCGGCTGCAGGAAGACTTCATCTCCTACATCGTCAGCCGGGTGCTGCATCGGCGCAGAGACGAGCTCGAGCAACTGGAGCGTGACGTCGCTCGCCTCGAGGCGATCACGCCGCCGTTCGACAGGATCAGTTACACCGACGCCGTGTCGGTGCTCAAGGAACGAGGCAGTGCCATCGAGTGGGGCGCCGATCTCGGAGCCGAGGACGAGACCGTGCTCACGGACGGCCGAGACAAGCCCCTGTTCGTGTACGACTATCCGCGCGAGGCCAAGGCGTTCTACATGAAGGAGAACCCCGACGATCCCCGGACCGTGAAATGCAACGACCTGTTGGCCCCAGAGGGGTATGGCGAGATCATCGGAGGAAGTCAGCGAGAGGATGATTATGACCGTCTGCTGGCCCGAATCCGTGAAGAAGGTCTTCCCGAGAAGGTCTACGACTGGTACCTGGATCTGCGTCGGTACGGGACTTTTCCGCACAGTGGGTTTGGACTCGGTCTCGAGCGAACGGTCGGCTGGATCTGCGGGGTCCCGCACCTCAGGGAAACGATCGCCTTCCCGCGTCTGATGAGCCGACTCACGCCGTGACCCGACGGCTCGTCCGGGCCTCAGCAGCCTGTCAGTGAAACGAACCCGCACCGATGTGCGTAAGGAAAAGGCGAGAGGAGGCAACATGGAACTGATCGCAGCTCTGATGCTCGCGGCCGCCGGGGCCGGAATGGGCGTGAGCTATGTGAAGGTGAGACAATTCGTCAGGACTAGGCTGCGCTTCGTGGACGCGGCGCAGAAGCCTGCAGCGCCCTGGATCGCCGGGATAGCCGGGGTGATCGTAGCCGCTCCGGTGGTGGCGTTGCTGCCTGTCCTGGGGTCGGTCACGGCCGTGGTCTACGGTGTGGTAGTGGGTGTCGGCGTGCGAAGCGGTCAGAAGCAGGTAAAACAGCTCACGGGCGGCTGATCCCAGCCGCCTTCACGCGTTTCCACAGCTCGTCCAGCTCCTGAAGGCTCGCATTCCGTGGGTCGAGGCCTTCGCGGTGGGCCAGTTCCAGCACACCTCGAAACCTGCCGGCGAACTTAGCAGCGGAGCGCTCGAGGGCCGTTGTCGGGTGAACGCCCGCGAGTCGGGCGACGTTCACAGCGGCGAACAGGATGTCGCCAAGCTCGTCCTCCACGCGCGGATCCACCTCATGCACCCGGTCCGTCACCGGCTCTGCTGATACCTCGAGCGATTCCCTCAGCTCGCGCAGCTCCTCGTCCAGCTTCTCGAGGGCGCCCCACACGTTCGGCCAGTCGAAGTTGAGGCCCGCGGCGCGGTCCTGCATGCGCAGAGCTCGGCTCAGGGGCTCCAGTCCGGCGGGGAGGCCATCGAACGGATCGGACGGTTGCCCGGACTCTTCGCCTTCCCCTCCGGCCGCACGATCCCTTTGCGCCGCCTTCATTTGCTCCCAGTCCGGGGCCTCCTCCGCGTCGCCGTATACATGCGGATGGCGCTCCCGCATCTTGTCCTCCAGGCCGGCTACGACGGACGATGCGTCGAACGTGCCGCGCTCCTCGCCCAGCACGACCTGGAAGGCGACGTTAAGCAGAAGATCTCCGAGCTCGCGGCTGAGCTCACGGTCCCGGCCCGAGAGAATTGCATCGGCGACTTCGTGAGCTTCTTCCAGGAGGTAGGGTCGGAGACTGTCAGGCGTCTGGCGCGCGTCCCACTCGCAGTGATCGCGCAGGTGCCTGACGAGGGCGAGGCTCCGCCCGAGGGTCGCGTCTCCGGGACGGGCGCGTTCCATGTGTTCCGCCTCGGCCCCGCTCGGGCCCGGAATCCGTTGCTCAGGGGACATAGGCCAGATATACTATGCCGGCCTTGAAAAACGTGCCAATTGAAGTGACCGAGCGCGCATGGATGGAAGTGGATCTGGGCGCGTTGCGCAGGAATAACCGGGTCCTCTCGGAGCGTGTTGGCGCCGGGTGCAGTCTCCTTCCCGTGGTAAAGGCCGACGCCTACGGTATCGGGATGGAGCGCGCCGTGCGCGCCCTGCGCTCGACCGAGCCCTGGGGCTTCGGGGTGGCGACGACTCAGGAGGGGCGAGCCCTTCGCCGCCTCGGTTGGGAGGGGCCGGTGATCGTTTTCGCGCCGACGCTTCCCGCGGACGCCGAGAGCCTCAGGATGGAGCGCCTCGAGCCGGTGGTCTCCGGCATCGAGGCGCTGCTTGGTTGTGCGGCGTGGGATGGTGGAGAGGTCCTGCCGGTGCACCTCGAGGTCGACACTGGTATGGGGCGCCTGGGGCTCGCCTGGGATTCGGCCGCGGAGTGGTCGCACGAGCTGGCCGACGCATTGACCGGTGGGACTATGAGACTGGCAGGTACGCTGACCCACTTTCATTCGGCCGACCTGCCCGACGACTCGACGGACACGCAGTGGAGCCGTTTCCAGCAGGCGCTGGATGCCATGCGGTCCGCCGGAGTGGAGCCGGGGTTGGTTCACGCGGCCAACAGCGCGGCCGCGATGCTCCACGGTGGGACCACGGCCGATCTGGTGCGACCGGGCATCTACCTGTACGGTGGAGGGTCCTGGGAGCCCCGGGCCGCTCCCGTGGTGAGCGTCAGGGCCCGGGTCCTGGCGGTCCGGGACGTCGCTGCGGGCACGACTGTGAGCTATGGGGCTACGTGGACGGCTCCGGCGCCAGCGCGGCTGGCCACTCTCAGTATCGGGTATGGTGACGGTCTGCGGCGTGAGCTGTCGAATCGGGGCCGGGCGTTGGTCCACGGCCGGGAGGCACCGATTCGTGGTGTCGTGTGTATGGACACGACCGTCGTCGACGTTAGCGGCAGAGATGACGTTCGACCCGGTGATGTGGCGACGCTTCTCGGGACCGACGCGAACGAGATGATCGGACTCGCCGAGATGGCCCGGCTGTGCGATACGATCGAGTACGAGATCCTGACCGGTTGGGACGACAGGCTGCCCCGGCTCGAACTGGATCACGAAGGAATGGACATCGACGGCGACCTCGTCGCCGAGGCCCTCGAAACGATACGAGATGGCATCTGATACCAAGCTGCAGGAATTGAGGGCACAGGCGCTTCGCGCCATGGAAAGCGCGTACGCGCCCTACTCCGGTTTTCGGGTCGGCGCGGCCGTAGAGTCGGTCGAGGGCGGGATCTACGTCGGGTGCAACGTGGAGAACGCCTCGTTCTCGGCCACCATGTGCGCAGAGCGCGTTGCAATTGGGGCCGCCGTGGCCGCGGGCAGCCGAGAACTACGCCGCGTGTTCATCTGCGCGACGTCACCCGCCCCGGTGCCTCCGTGTGGTGTGTGCCGGCAGACGCTGGCGGAATTCGGCCCGGACCTCGAGGTCGTGAGCGAGAGCGAGAACGGCCGTCGTGCCACATGGCGGCTGTCGGATCTGCTCCCGGAGCAATTCCGACTGGAAGATCACACAGTCGGGGACGTGAACCCGTCGGACTCGGACGAGGAGAGCGTTTCTTGATCCGACAGAGGTGGGCGATCTTCCCGGTCATGGTCGCCGTAGTGGCGCCCGTGGCCTGTACCGAAGACCCCATCCTGGCGGTCGACTCCGAATCGGCCCCCGGTGTATCCACGCCGACGATTGAGGTCGTTCTGGAGGCCGGCGAACTACCATCCTGGCGGGACACCACCTACTGGGGCTTCACCCTTCCGAGTTCGGCGGCGTTCAGGCTGTCCTCGGATCGGGAGGACCTGCAGGCGAGGCCACTGGGCCGCTTCAGTGCGATCCCGGACTCCGTGTTCGTCGACACCGCTCGCGTCGCGATCGACAGTTTCACGTCTGCAGCGATTCGAGTGTCGCTGGATACCCTGCAGTCGCTGATTCCGGACGGCGGCGTAGAGCTCGCCGCCTGGTCGCTGTCAAGGAGCTTCAAGGCGGAGGAGGCGACCTGGCTGGTCTCCCGGGAGGGGGAGCCCTGGTCGACGCCGGGCGGTGACCTCGAGACCCTCCTGGGGGCCGATTCGTTGAGCTTCGACGTGGATTCGCTCGCGGACCTTCCAGACAGCGTCCTCGTGTGGCTCGACGGCGACGTCGATTCGCTGCTGACCGCCTGGCGGGAGACGGAGGGAGAGAAAGGATTCGCGCTCGTACTTACGGGACCGGGAGGCGAAATACGGGTCAACACGGTCTCACTGGTGGCGGAAGCGGTTCCGGAAGGAATCGACACCGTGGTGACGGTGATTCGCGGCGCGATCCCGAGCACTTTCATCTTCGATCCGCTGACGCCGGAGCCAACGACCCGCCTGCGGCTGGCGGGCCTGCCTTCGGCTCGCTACTACCTGGATTTCGAGCTTCCCGACAGCCTCGGCATCATCCCGCTTCGCGGCGCGACGATCAACCGAGCCGCGCTGGAGTTTCGTCCGACCGCGGCGCCGACTGACCCATTTGCGCTGGACGCCAACATCGCGGCGCAGGCCGTGAGGCTCCTCGCGGATCCGTTCGTGTTCGGCGAGAAGACGCCGATCGGTGCTACCCTCGGTGACGTGGAGTCTCTGAGGCCGGAGACGCTGTCCTCGGGCAGCGTGATGCAGTACGACATCACGTCGCTGATCCGCGTGTGGACACAGGCACCGGCGGATTCCACTCTCTTCCTGCGGGTGGGCATCATCCCCTTGCCGGAGAGTCGCCAGTTTGGGTTCTGGGAGTTCTTTTCCGACGAGGACGCGCCGGGTCTGCGGCCGGTCGTGCGTCTGCTGTTCACCCCCAACCCTTCCTTCCTGCTCCCGTGACGGCGCGAGGCGGTGGTCGGGTTGGGTCCTGGTGGTGTCTCAGGATCCCGGCGTCCGCGCTGGTATTGGTCCTTGCTCCGGGAATCCTCGCCGCACAGACGCCGGTGACCAGCCTCGGACTGGGCTATCCGGTGCCGCCACTGGACGCACGTGCGGCGGCCCTCGGCGGCACGGGCATGGGGCTGTTCGGCGGGTCCTTCTCGTCGCGCAATCCGGCGGACCTCACGATGTTCACAAATCCCGCGGTTGGGGGCACGCTGGCGCCCGAGGCGGTGAGTCTGAAGACGATCGACGGGACTCAGTCGCTCGGGCGGAGCCGATTGGCCGTGGTCCAGGGGGTGCTGCCTTACCAACAGTGGCGGTTCGGGGTCAACGTAAACTCCGAGCTCGATCAGGACTGGGACGTGATCCTGACGGACACGCTGGAAACGGGCTTCGGTGATTATCCGTTCGTGGAGAGCCGGCAGATCGACGGTGGCGTCAGCACGGTCGGCTTGAGCGTGGCCTATCGCATGGGTCCGCTCGGCCTGGGCGTGGAGGGAAGCGCCCTGACGGGCAACCGGAGGCAAGTGTTCCGTCGCACGTTCGAGCCGGCCATCGGCGATCCTACGAACCAGATCGGAGGCGCGTTCGGCGACTCACGCTGGGCGTTCAGCGGCTGGCGGTTCCGGGGCGGCGTGATGGGCGAGATCGGGCGGCGGGCGATCGTCTCGGCGACGGTCACCGCCTATACACAACTCTCGGCTGAAAAGGATACGTTCGGCATCGCCTTGGAAACGCAGAAGTTCGATATGCCCTTCGAGGTGGCGGGCGGAGGCAGCGTCGTGCTGACACGAACGCTCATGCTGGCGGTCGCCGGGGGCTGGAAGGGCTGGTCGGCGACGGACTTCAGGGTATTCAATACCGAGTCCGCCGACGTTATCTGGCTTGGTGGTGGCATCGAGTACGTCGGAGTCAACTGGGGAAGCATGCCCATCCCGCTTCGGATCGGCTACCGGTACACTGATCTCCCGTTTTATGATGGCGACTTCGAACAACTGACCGAGCAGGCGTATACGTTCGGATTGGGCGCGCGGCTGGCAGGCGGTCGGGCGGTGCTGGACCTCGGGTTTGAGATCGGGAGCAGGGGGGACCTCCCGAAGACGGGGACGGAAGAGAGCTTTCAGCGCTTGTCGCTGTCCCTGGGCATCAACTCGATGTAGGAAGATGGACTGCGGTGCACAGCGTGGCCATCGTCACGCCGCTCGGGTGGAGCGCACCGCCTCCAGGACCTCCCTTTCCAATAGATCGGGATGCGTGACCGGCCAGCCGTGTCCACGCTGCACTCTGCGCACCACGACCTCCCGACTCGACCCGGCGAGGAAGCTTTCGGCCTCTCCGGGCAGGTACAGGCGGTCGAACTCGGCGAGTACGATGTGCGCTGCAGGCGCCGTCGGCCGGAACGAGTGCGCGAGGCAGTGCAGGGTCTCGGAAACGGTGGGGAACAGGCTGGCCGGACGTAGCACGGCTGCTCCGAGATAGTCCCGCATGATGTTCCAGGCCCAGCCCGCGCCCCGGCTTCCCTCGAGGCCCAGGTACTCGCGCAGCTGAAGGCGTACCGCACGCCCCACCTTCGTGCCCCAGCCGACCGTGAGAGGGATCAGGGGCGAAAGGGCGATCGCGGGTGCGGATCCGAGGAGAGCCAGGAACCCGCCGTAGGAGTGTCCGACCCGGAACGCAGCCGGGGCAAACTGATCGGCCATCGCTTCGGCGAGATCTCGATAGTGCTCGATCCCGGCCGGAAGATCCGTGTGCGTCCGGAACGAGAGATCCGGCACGAATACGGTAAAGTGACGCCCCAGTCGCGCCATGCCCTCGCGATAGTAGCCGGGGTGTACCCCCAGGCCGGGCAGGAAGAGGATCGGCTCACCGTCGCCGTGGACTTCGACCGGGACCTGGAGTCCGTCGAATCGGAAATGTTCGCTTCTCAGCACCATGCCCGATCCTACGAGAGGGGGCCGGGTCGGGCAATCGGCGCGAGTAGTGCACGGTCGCCGACGTGGGGCGTCGATGGTGGCCGGCCTCGTCCCCGCCCGGTACGTTCAGGCCGTTGAAATCCAGTTGATCAAGGACTCCAGCTTGAGGCAAGGCGAGCATCCGTGAACGAAGTGACAGGCCTGATACCTCTCAGGCGAAAAGGAGAGGGCCCGGTCGGGATGGCGCCGCTGGTCCCCGTGACGCGGCGCGCATTCATCGAGACCTACGGCTGTCAGATGAACATAGCCGACTCCGAGCTCATGGCGGGAGCCCTGGCCAGGTGCGGGTACGTGACGGTCGGCGATCCGGCCCAGGCCGACGTCATCGTGATCAACACTTGCGCGATACGGGAGCACGCCGAGACGAGGGTACTGGGGAGAATCGGGCAGCTCCAGGTATACCGTCGGGATCATCCCGAGCTCGTTCTCGCCGTTACCGGGTGCATGGCGCAGCGTTTGGGCGACAGTTTGCTTGAAAATACATCTGGCGTGGACATCGTGGCGGGCCCGGACTCTTACCGACAGCTGGGAGACCTGGTCGACGAGTTGAGATTCGGTACCGTGCCCCGGGGACAGGCCCTGCTCGAGCTGGACGAGACTGAAGGGTATGAGGGCGTCGAGGCGATCCGCCGCGAGGGAGTGACCGCCTGGGTAACCGTGCAGCGAGGGTGCGACCACCGATGCACATTCTGCATCGTGCCCTACGTGAGGGGAGGCGAGAAGAACCGCGAGCCCGAGGCGATCCTCGCCGAGGTGAGAGCGGCGGTAGATGCCGGGTACTCCGAAGTCTCGCTTCTCGGCCAGACCGTGAACTCGTATCGGTCCGGGGAGTGGGACTTTGCGCTCCTCCTGCGCTCGGTGGCGCGCGTGGAAGGTGTCCGGCGTGTCCGCTTCATGTCGCCCCACCCCAACGACGTGACCGATGGAATGATCCGGGTGATGGCGGAGGAACCCGCCGTGTGTCCTCAGCTACATCTCCCGGTGCAATCCGGATCCGACCGGGTGCTCAAGCGCATGGTCCGGCGGTATACAGCCCGTGCATTCCTCGATACCGTGGAGCGAGTCAGGGATACCGTACCCGGCGTGGCTCTGAGCACGGATGTGATCGTCGGCTTTCCCGGTGAGAGCGAGGAAGACTTCGAGCAGACTCTCTCGGTGATTCGGCATGTCCGTTTCGACGATGCCTTCCTGTACCGGTATTCCCTGCGCGCCGGGACTCCGGCGACGCGCTTGCCAGACAGTGATTTCATCGACGAAGACACGTCGGGTCGGCGGCTGCAGGAGGTCATATCTGTGCATCGCGGCATCCAGCGTGAAATCAACGAGTCGGAAGTGGGCTCGATACACGAGGTGCTGGTCGAGCGACCCGCCCGTTCGGAGGGCGACCTCATGGGACGGACCGCTACGGGCAAAGTCGTCGCGTTCGCCGGTCCGCCGGAGTGGAAGAACAGCTACCATCGAGTGCGACTCACGTCGACCAGCGGACCGACCTTCCGCGGGGAGGTAGTAACGTGAAACCTTTGAGCGTCCGTATCTTCCTGGTCGCTGCATCCGCCGCCGCCGCGGCCCTCTTCGCCGTGCAGAACGGAGGGGTGCGCGTACCGCTGTACCTGGGGGTGCTCACGATCCGCTCGGTCTCCCTGCCGGTCGTCGTCTTCGCGGCAGTCCTGCTGGGGATGCTCCTCGTCTTTCTGGCGGGACTGCGGGCCGACCTCCGAACGCGTCGGATGTTGCGGCGCTACCGTGAGGCGCTGGGCGGCTCGCACGAGGAGATCTGAGCCGCGCACCAGGCGCAAGCCCCCGCCGCGTCCCGCCTCTCGCCCTCCTGGCTGCCTCCCTGGCCGTCGGGATCACCCTCGGCCTTCGATTCCCCCTGGCGATCTCTGGCGGGGGGGCCGGGTTTCTGTGGTCCGTTCTCCTGGGGGTCTCGGCGCTGCCGCTTCTGGCCCGGGGCTCCCGATCGCGACCGGATGAGCGCAGACAATCCTCCATCTGGCTGATCTGCGGCCTCACGATCGCGGCCGGAGTGCTGCTTGGCTCATCATCCTCACTGCGTATCGCCTCCTCGTGTGCGCACGACCTCGAGACGGGGGATGTGCTCGTCGTGGACGGTCGGGTGAGAGAGAGGTCCGTGCCCGGCGGTCCCGCCCGTTTGACGCTCGTGGGAGCGAGTGTCACAGACGTCTTCGAGGCTCGCCGTTGTAGGGTGGGACGCCTCGTGATTCGCACGGATTCGGTACCGAGGATCCTCGCAGCGGGGGACGCTGTCAGCGTACGAGGGGAATGGGTGCGGCTCGGACGTCGGTCGCCGTGGCCCCGACGCCCGGGACGCACGGGGATTGTCGTGGGTCGGGTGGTGGACTCCCTTCGCGCGTCCAGCTCGTCAATCTCGAGCGAGGAAGGGCCGGTAGTGCGAGTTCTGAGCGGCGCGCGCGCCAGGGCGTCGAATCGCCTTCGCCGCCTCCTGCCTCCGGATGTCAGCGCTGTGGGGCGCGCGCTGATTCTCGCCGAGCGCGACGACATCCCGGGCTCGCTTCGCTCGAGGTTCGCGGAGGCCGGACTGGCGCACCTTCTGGCGATCTCGGGACTCCATGTCGGACTGATCGGCGTCACGGTGGCCATGCTGCTCGGACTCCTCATGCAACCGGGGCGGGCGGCCATCTGCTCGGCGGTGGTCGTAGCCCTCTATGTCGCCACCATCGGGGCTCCCGCCTCTGCTGTGCGAGCGGCGCTCCTGCTCGCAGGATGGGCAGCCGCTCGGGCACGGGGGCGCCCCGCCCGCTCCTGGGACCTCCTGGGGGCGGCCGCGCTTCTCGCGCTGGTGGCGGATCCACTGGTGCTCGGCGAAGCGGGATTCCAGCTATCGTTCGCGGGATTCATCGGACTTGGAGCCGGCGTGACGGTGGCCCGAAATCTCGGCGACGCGGGCGGCTCTGCTCCGGGGATGCTCCGTCGGCGAATACGCCGCCTGCCGAGGAAGATCAGGCGCCGACTCTCATTGCTGGGGATGGCCGCGGCAGCCGGGACGGGAGCCTTCCTGGCCACCGCGCCCATTTCAGCAACGCATTTCCAGCACGTCGCCCCGTCTGCGCTCTTTTCACACTTCGCCGGTGCTCCCCTCGTGGGTGCCGCAATCGGCGCCCTGGCGATGACCCTCCTTCTGCCGCCGCCGCTGGACGGTGTGAGTGCGGAGGCTGCTGCGAGCGTGATCCGACTATTGACGATGGTCGCCGGCGCGATCTCGGACATTCCCGGCTCCCACTTCATCGTGCGGCCACCCTCGACCGTGGGCTGGATAGCGATCCTCCTCGCCCTGATCGGATTGTGGCGCTTTCTGAAGTGGGGTCGCCCGGCCTCGTCCCTGGTGCCACTCGGGGCGGCCGCAGCTCTCGTCCTCGCCGCACCTGCCCTATCGATTCGGCTTGCCGACGGGCGAAGCATCCTGTGCACGCTCGACGTCGGACAGGGGGATGCAGCGATTCTGAGGACGGGTGCGGGACGGTGGATCCTGTTCGACGCCGGACCCCGGTTTGGAAGCAGGGATGCCGGGCGCGACGTGGTCCTTCCGATGCTCCGGCGCTACGGCGCTTCCAGGATCGACCTGTTCGTGCTGTCCCATCCGGACCTCGATCACGTTGGCGGCTTCGAGGCGATTCACGAGGCGGTTCCCGTGTTTCGCGTCCTCGACTCCGGTCACCCGATCCCCAAGCCGGGGTATGCGAGATTCCTGGCTCGCACGGAGGAGGACGGGATCCTGTGGCTCGCCGCGAAGAGGGGAGACCGGGTGACCCTAGATGACGTAGCGATCACGGTCCTCGGCCCAGCACCGGCGACTGAGAGCATCACTGGAGCGGCGAACGAGACGAGTCTCCAGCTCCGGGTGTCGATCGGC
>CAXMRU010000244.1:0-8198 GCA_964195715.1 Akkermansiaceae bacterium
AGTTGATCTCGAATGAACACCGTGCGATACGTGAGCAGGTTGTCCAGGCGTCTAGCTCCCAGGAGCGTCTCGACGGCAGGGGGGAACATGCTTTCGCCGAAGGGCCCGCCGGGCGAGTCGGAGAACGCTATCGAGAAGGCCCGCCGGAGAGAGGTCTCCTCCACCAAGAAGGGCACGTAGGTCTGGTGCCGATCCGCTTGGCTCTGCACCTGATTGTTGCTGCTCAGGAACCAAGCCTCGTTCCAAGCTGCCATTGCAGATCGTACGTCTTCCGAGAGCAGTCCGAGATCACCCGCCGAGACCACTTGATCGTAGCCCTGAGTCGCCCAAGCTTCATCACGGCACGCAACTCGTTCTCAGCCTGGCCACGAGACGCCTCAACTCGCTCAAGGTTCGTCCGCGCATCCTCGAGTAGGCTCGCCCCGTAATTCTGAGCCCTCTGTTGCTCCTGACGCCCTTCCCACCATGCGTCGATCCCAAAGGCTAGAAGGATCGATATCACGATTACCACACCTTCGACGCCAAGTCTGAACAGCGACACGTGCGAGAGGGTCGATTTCGTCAACGTGCTTCCTTTGCGTTCTAACTCATATTCGATGGCCGAACTGCCGATGGATTCATGGGCCTGACACGACCTAAAGCGAAATCCGCTGCATCGGAAGATCATAGTCGGACACTCATCACGCCACAGTCACGGACGAGCGATGCCCAGGTGCGTCCCGACGGCGCGAGCCGGCCTAGCAAAACGATTCGCAGCTCGCCGAATAGATGGCGGCCGCGGCCAGGAGCGCCCCGACGGTGACCCCCAATACGACCAAGAATGTCTTGGCGGCATCACTGCCCCCCACCTCGACTACGGAGACTTGGTCGAGCGGAATGCCGTGGACGGCTGTGTCTTCAGAATCGAGCCGTCCCTTCAGACTGTCAGCTTCAACCGTCGCTCGGTAGATGTCACGCTGTGCGCCATCTGTCAGCGTGACTCGGACCTTCCCGTGATCGGCGACTTCACCGAGTTCGATTTGCGAGTAGGACGAGCAGCCAGTCACCCAGACGAACAGCCCGACCAAGACTAGCGAGACAGCACGGTTACGAAACACAGTTCACCTTCCGTTCCTCGAGAGGGCGGCGGGATGAGTGGGCGTTCGCGATTAGCATCCGCCGCCAAATGCCCCGACGCATGCCTTGTGGCAGCCGCAACCGTCGAGCCTGCCGTCGGAGTTACAGTCGAGTCTCTGACAAGGCCTAGAGAATATGAAGTCAACTCTTTGCCGTGGGTTCACACAGAATTCGGTGTCGCGCGGAGGATCGGGCGGGTGCCATACCCAGCGTTGTACGACGCCTACCACTTGGCCGGTCGCCGTGCGGTGCTCCGCTCGGAGATCGAGCCACCAAGTCCTTACGTTCTGCGGCGGCCAAATACTCAGGCCGAGGGCGGGGCTATTGATTCGTACGCTACAGAAATCACTGCTGAACTCCATTTGGTAGTACCCCAGAGTATCGGTATATGAGAACGGTCCATTGATCCAAGACTGGAGGGGACCGACCTTCGCCCACGAGACCGGCTGACCCTCCGCGAGCACATGGCCCTCAGCGAAGAAATCCGTTGGCCAGCTTTCCGCCTCCGGCGTAGTCACCTCCGAGCAACTCATCACTGCGAGAAGACCAGCTATGAATGGGGCTCTTTTCGGCTTCACGATTCACCTCCAGTCCACAGAGGGGCACCGTGAGACTACCTGGGCAGAGTCAAGCGAGTGCCCGGAAGGGTTTTCGGCAGTATGCCGCAGAACCCCGCGCAGGCCCGACTTATGCGGGTATACCGCGGAATCAGATTCTCAGCTTGCAGCAGTATATGGCACGTTCTGGCCGGATAGTTCCAACGTTTCAACCAACAGTAGAACGACGGCCTGAGCGTCCCTCAGACGCACGAGCAACCCGTACCCTACCCGACACCCCTTCGGGACGTGTTCGGGCCACACGCGCCACCCTGGACGCGTTAACATCACCACGAGGAGGCAACGATGAGCACAGCGATTGAGATGGTCGCGCGCACGCCACGTGCGACGGTGCTGCAGAAGTGGAACCTCGAGAAGCTCGAACGGTCGCTGGACGAGGCGTGGGCCGAGTGCATCGCCCACGGTGCGACGAACGTGGAGGAGCTCGTGGCCATGGTCCATCGCAATCCCCAGGAGGATCGAGCCGACACTCTTCGAAACCGACGCCGTGTATTGCAGGGTCCCCGCATCGAATCCGTTGAAGTACTCTTCGAACACGAGTCGTCCCCGCCTCGCGATCAGGATCGCGTTCACGTTTTGAAATACACCATCCTCCGCAGCGACACGGAGATCTACCAGCAGGTCTGCATCGACGCCCACTGACCCCGGCGTGGCGACCGCCCAACCGGTCGACGACGAGCGAGTCGACGCCTCCTGCCCGACGCAGGCGCTCGTGATTGCCAGAGATGTGAGCAACGCGACCAGAGTTCTGATGTGTTTCCTCATTCCCTTTCCTCTTCCGTCCTCTCGAACGCCTTCGGGATCTCAATGCCGCCTGACGGCTCCTATCTTGCAGGCCGCCTGCGGGAAGCGGAACGGCCGCATCGGACCGTCGGCCACCCGAGTGACGGTCCGGGCTCTACCCACGTCTATCCCGGTGATGATGAGACAGAGGCGAGTGACGTTTGCCGAGAGCCTGGTCGCTCGGAGATACAGGTTACGGTACCTGCGTGAAATGCTCAGGAAGAACGGGTGTCCCCGCTATGAGGAGCTGGCCGCGGACGCCACGGCCCGGCTGAGCATCGACGCGAACTCGTCATCCCAGCGCCCCCGCGATGCGCGCGGCGAGCCGGGCGTTGGATTCCAGAAGACCGACGTTTGCCCGGACTGAACGCCCCTCGCTCGATCGAGAGACACGCTCCAGGAGGAAGGGGGTCACGGCCTTGCCGACGACGCCGCTTCGCTCCGCTTCGTCTACAGCCTCTTCGATCCACTCGTCCACGTCGACGAGCGGGATCGCGTCGTCGGCCGGTGGCGGCTGTACCACCAGAACGCCCTGGGCCCGGTTCAGAGCGGCCTGGACCTCGAGGATCGCGGCCACTTCCGCGGGGTCGTCCACCCGGTGCTCCAGCGGAATCCCGCTCTCCACAGAATAGAACGCGGGGAACTCGTCCGTCCCGAACCCCACTATCGGAACACCCAGCGTCTCGAGGGCTTCGAGCGTTCGCGGCAGATCGAGCACTGACTTGGCACCGGCGCACACGACGGCGATCGGCGACCGGGCCAGCTCGTGCAGATCCGCCGACACGTCGAGGCTCGTTTCACCTCCCCGGTGCACGCCCCCGATTCCACCGGTCGCCATCACCGGAATCGACACTCTGGTCGCGATGGCCGCGGTCGCGGCGACGGTGGTAGCGCCAGGGAGCCGTGCGGTGATCACGGGCGCGATATCCCTCACGCTCACCTTGGCCACACCCGGACTCGTGGCAAGCTCCTCGATCTCGTCGGACGTCAGACCGACGATCGCGCGCCCCCGGAGAATACCGATCGTCGCGGGAACGGCTCCCTCGTCCCTGACGGCTGCCTCCATCGCGGCGGCGGCTTCCAGGTTCACCGGATAGGGAAGACCGTGCGCATACACCGTCGACTCCAGTGCCACGACCGGCCGTCCCGTGGCCATGGCAGCCGCCACCTCGACACGCACATCCAGATATCGATCCATCAGAGTCCTCTGTTGCCCGGCCGTGCTTCGGGCAGGGAGCGCCGCGGGTGGAATCCCGATTGCGACCGGGGCCACAACATCGCATGAGAGAGGAGGACGTTCCGCTGAACTGCAATCTACTCCGCCGGTGGCTGATCCACGATGGATCCAGCCCGCGTTTGCCGGACGACGGCTCGGGGGTCATTCTCAGGGCCGACCGGGAGCTGGCGAAAGGGTCGATCACCGAGCAGGAGGCAGAGCATGACAGGTCCGTTCGAGAGCAATCCAGGAACGTCAGGGGGACTCGGCTCCCGGCTTCTCGGCCGCAAGGCGAGGGGTACCGCGACCCGTGAGATCGAAGCGCTGCTCGCCGGTTCGCCTGAGATCTCCGCCATCGGGGCAGACGAGGTTGCGGCGGTCGCGGCACGGCAGGGCCTGGAACTCGCCCGACTGCAGTCACAGTGCAGGGACCTGTACAGGCGGTACCTCGAGTTCTGCCTGGTCGATCACGCTCTCAGCGGCGCCGAAGTGTCCGATCTCGCTCATCTGCGGAAAATACTCGCCGTCCCGGACGCCGTCGCTTCAGAGGTCCACGAGGAAGTCGCGTGTGCCGTGTACGGCTCGGCCATCGACGAGGTCCTCTCGGATCACAGGCTGGACCCTGACGAGGAGTCGTTTCTGCAGCGTCTGCGGGATGACCTCGACCTGGACGCCGATACCGCGGAACGGGCCCTCGAGGCCGGCCGGACACGCGCCCGGCAACGCTACCTCTCAACGGCTGTCTCCTCGCGCGACATTCTCGTCGCCTCGCAGGAGATCGAGCTCGAGATCAAGGGCAGCTCGGAGGAGTCCATTGAAGGAGCGGTCAGGGACGGGCTGCGGGAGGCCGCCACAGTCCTTCCCGGGCTACAGCGCATCGAGGTCGCGACGCTCGGAGCGGACATCTCGGAAGGTGAGGTGGCCCGCTGGCACGTGAAGCTGAAGGCCGTGCTCGAAAAGCGCTGAGCCAGGACGCCGTTAGCGGGTTGCTGAAGAACCCTGCCAGTCCCCGAGGATCAGCTGCCGCAACTGATCGGGCTCGGATACCGGCCGTTCACACGCGAACCCGGTGCACAGGTAGGCGGCTGCCCGGCCGTCGAGGAGATCGAAATCGCGGGCGAACCGGGCCAGCCCGCTCAGTGGTCCCGAGTCATCTCCCGCGGGCTTGAACAGCAGCACACGACTCGGGTGGAAGCCCTCCCGGGCGATCTCGAGCAAGGCGATCGTGTCCTCGGCGCCGGGATTTCCCACGATCACGAGCTCCTGCGACGGACCGATCGCCATGTCCAGCGCCGAGAGAAAGAACGTGAACGCGGACGGCTGCGACGCCACCTGGCGTGAGAACGCAGACGCAGTCTCCGACGCCAGCCGTTCGTAGGGTACGCTGCCCGTGAGTCGGGCCAGTCTGACGAGGTTGTACAACGCGACCGAGTTCCCTGAAGGAGCCGCCCCGTCATACACCTCCTTCTGACGCACGATGAGGTCCTCCTTTCCCTCCGGACTGAAGAAGAACCCACCCCGATCCGTATCACGGAACCGCTCGACCATCCCGTCCGTGAGAGCCACGGCCCGCCCCAGGTGTTCCGGATCCAGCGTCGCCTGGTACAGCTCGATCTCCCCCCACGCAAGGAACGCGTAGTCGTCCAGGTTGGCCAGGATCGCGGCCTCGCCGTCCCGGTACCTGTGAAGCAACTCTCCCTCGCACCACATCGTTTCGTGGAAGAAGTTCGCTGACCTCCGCGCCGCTTCGACCAGATCCGGATCGTTCAGCACCGTGCCCGCCCGGGCCAGCGCCACGATCATCAGGCCGTTCCAGTCGGTCAGGATCTTGTCGTCGAGGAGCGGACGTTCGCGCCGTTCGCGGTGATCGAAGAGCGTGCGCCTGGCGTCCTCCAGCCGCGTAACGGCATCGGCGGGACGTAGACCCAGCTCCGCCGCCACTGCCTCGAGACCCCGGGTCACGTGGGGAATATTGAGCCCGGTCTCCCCACCTGTCGCCTCGTCCCGGAAGTTTCCGGCTTCCCGAATCCCCCACGCCGCCGATGCGAGACGAGCCTCATCCGCCCCCAGGACCTCGCTCACCTCTGCCATCGACCAGACGTAGAACTTGCCCTCCTCCCCTTCGCTATCCGCGTCCTCGGCCGAGTAGAAACCGCCCTCGGGCGAGGTCAGATCGCGGAGCACGTACTCGGCGATCTGCCGGATCACGGCCTCCCGCCCGGAGGTCGGCTCCAGCGCGAACGACTCGGCGTACGCCAGCATCAGCATCGCCTGGTCGTACAGCATCTTCTCGAAGTGAGGAAGCAACCACTGGCTATCGGTCGAATAACGGTGGAATCCGTAGCCGACGTGATCGAACACACCTCCCGCCCGCATCGCGTCCAGGGTCTGCTCGACCATGTCCCTCGCCGCCGCGATCCCGGTGCGCTGCCAGTACCGAAGCAGAAACAGCAGCCGGTGCGGAGTGGGGAACCTGGGAGCGCTTCCGAATCCCCCCCTGTCCCGGTCGAACGAGCCCGCCAGCTCGCTGAAGCCCTGCCGGAGCACTTCCTCGCCGAGCGCGCGACCGCTGAGGTCGGCCGAGGCCATGCGCTCCAACTGCTGCCGGATCGAATCGCCCGAGGCCAGCAGCGCCGACCTGTCCCCCTCCCAGGCGTCCGCGATGCGGGGAATGAGCTCCAACATCCCGACCCGGCCGTGCCTGTTCTCCCGTGGTATGTACGTCGCCGCCATGAAGGGAATGCGGTCCGGCGTCATGAGAATCGTCAGCGGCCAGCCCCCGCGGCCGATCGTAAGCTGAGCAACCGTCATGTAGATGCCATCGATGTCTGGACGCTCTTCCCTGTCCACCTTGATGTTGATGAAGGCCTCGTTCATCAGACCTGCGACTTCATGGTCCTCGAACGACTCGTGCTCCATCACGTGGCACCAGTGACACGTGGCATATCCGATGGAAAGGAAGATCGGCCGGTCCAGATCGCGGGCCGCCGCGAAGGCTTTCTCTCCCCAGGGATACCAGTCCACCGGGTTGTGGGCGTGCTGCAGCAGGTAGGGGCTCTTCTGATCGATCAGTCGGTTCGACATGGTCCGGACGGTAGCCGGGCCACGACGCACCGGCAATCGGCTCTACGCGGACAGTACCCGTGGGATTTGCAAGAACCGCTTCCGGTTTGCGGGGGTGGCGATCGCCGTGCGTCGCTTCGAGATCGCGGCGTAAGACACATGAAACCCGCAACGACAAGGGCCTCCCGCCCGATTGTCTCCGGCCGGATCGGGATTTGCGTTTCTGCAGGTCAGAAAGAACTCACCGGGGAGGGTGGCATGCAAGTCGCTTTCTACGACTGGACGACCTACTGGACCGGAGCTCTGGAAAAGGGACAGGGCTCCCTCCCGCATTGCGTGCTGCGGCTGATCGAAGCTGCCCGGGACGACGACTATGAAGATTTCGCGGCCGAGGCCCGTGGCCTTCCGTATCTCGAGCTCACGGTGGCGCAGATCATCTTCGAGCGTATCGAAGAACTTCATCGGGATGAGCCCGGCCTCAAGCACGCGGCCGAAGCGGTCTCCGAGCTCGTGGACGTACTGGTGTCGGAGGAAGCTCGACGAAATGCCGCCTGAGATCCTGCCCGAGCCGCCAGCCGCGGCCGCTTTTCGCCAGATTTGGCCTGATTCACACGTTTTTCCACACCTGATCCGTCATAGACCGCTGCCCGATCTGGTGCGCATGGCGGACTTATGCATACAAACAGGTATTCGAGCAGTGATCTGAGGCTGGAACGGCAATTGCTGTTTCGTGCTCGGAGGGATGCGGCATGATTCCGGATTGCCGCCCCGTTTAACGCGGAACCAGGGCTCGAAGCACTCGCAAATGGCAAACGAGAACGACGCACGAATCCACACCCCTTCTCCCACCGCGACCCGCGGCGGCGGGACGGATCGCGTCCATATTTCGGTCCCCAGGCCTCTTCCGCGGAGCATTTCCTGGGTCCCGACCGACATGCCCACGGAAGTCGGAAACGAGCCCATCTACGACGTCTTCATCACACAGGATGCCCTCAGCCAGCTCCTTGGCCACGTCCGGGAGCCCACGCCCGGTGGTCGGCCATTCGGACTGCTGGCCGGCGACCTGTGCGAGGACCTCGACGACGGTCGGCGGTATGTGCTCATCGGCGGTGTCTGTCCGTCCCCTGTCCCGCTCCTCGACGATCCACAGGATCTCATCCCCGCCGACGCGTGGGACCAAATGCGGCGAGGAGCTGACCGGCTGCGCGGAAACCTGGTCGGGTGGTACTTCGGCCACGATGCGGAAATCGTGACGCTGTCCAACGGCGAGCTCAACACCCACCGCAAGTACTTCGGCGAGCCGTGGCACAGCGCCGTGGTCGTGGCGTCCGACGCAGAGGATCCTCGGGGTGGGTTCTTCCGCCAGACTGCCACGGGAGTCTCGGGATCGACCCCGCTGCCGT
>CAXMRU010000245.1:0-8065 GCA_964195715.1 Akkermansiaceae bacterium
CACGAATCAGTGGACGTGCCTGCCGGATCGCCCCGATACGCCAGGCAACGATCCGTGGTGCGTTACGGAGGCGTGGCTGAACTTCCTGAGCGCGTATGTCAATCATGAGGAACCGTCGTATACGGAGATCGGATTCGCGTATATGCTCCAGGGTGACACCCCGGTGAGTAACAGCGACCCGTATGCGACCGAGCCGACGGGTCCGGAGGACTGGGTGACGAACCTCGGGCCGCACCTGATGATCCTCTTGCCGGACAAGACCCTGTTGGAGAACATGTCCACCGATCACCTGAACGGCGGGCCGTGGGTCATGTGGCCGGAGACGCCATATGCCCACATCATGATCCCGCTTGAGACCAGGGTACGGTGAGCACACAGTGACGGCGCTGGTTCACTGGTCGCCGCTTACCCGGCGTCGGAACAGGCTCGGACCACATTCAGGGAGGTCGGCTTATGACGATGCTGGAGTTCGAGGAGATGCTGGCGGCCGAGGGCGGGGTGTAATCAGTCGCTGCCGAACACTCTAACGAATAGTCTGGTGGCGTAGAACGTGATCGGGCCGAGGAGAAAGAGCCCGATGATCGCCCACCAGCCGTAGTCCTCGCGGTCACTCTGGGTCGCCAGGATTGCGCCGCAAGAGAACGCCATGAAGATACCTGCGGATACCCACCGCCGGACGAACACCGACCGCCTGCTTGCCACCCGCGGCAGGGCCGTACAGACGAAGCCGACGGCAGCCCCCAGGAGTACGAACAGCAAGTTCATTGCAGCACCAGACAGAAGATGACTTCGTTCAGGGCATCCCACGCTCCCGCCATGCCTTCCACTGTCACTCACTGACGTGGCGTGGCGCAAGGTACACTCTCTGTGGTGCCCGGGTGTTGTCTCGTGCGTTGCGCGCTCTGTGTGTCGGGGCGGATCTGCAGCGACGTCCTACCCTGCCTGTTCAAGCCCCCTCGCAGCAATCGGCACCGCTCAGCTGTTGGTTTGGGTGACTCCGTGTGCACTCCAGTCAGGTAGTCAGGCGCTCAGGAGTGAAGACCTCTTCCCGCACGCCGGAGGAACGTGTGATGATGCTGATCGGGCGACAGAGTTTCTTTACTCCGGCGATCATCGTGGCTCCGCTCCTGATTGCTTCAGGCTGCAGCAGTGCGTTGAGTCCCGAGGATCCGTCCGATATCGGATCCTGGATGGAGTTGTACGAAGTCCCGGGCATGAGCGTCGCCGTGATCAAGGACTTCGAGCTGGACTACGTGGAGGTCCATGGGGTCAAGAGCAAGGTCACGCGGGAGCCGGTGACGATGCAGACGCTGTTCCAGGCGGCATCTCTCAGCAAGTCAGTGTCGGCTGCCGGAGTGATGAGCCTTGTGCAGGACGGCGTCGTCTCGCTGGATACAGACATCGATGACTACCTCATATCGTGGCAGGTTCCCGATAATGAGCTCCAAGACTCCGAGAAAGTCACTTTGAGGCGGCTTCTCAGCCACACGGCTGGGACCACGGTCTCGGGTTTCCGTGGCTACCGCTACACCGAATCCGTGCCCTCGCTGATTCGGATATTGAACGGCGAGCCGCCAGCGAACTCTGCGCCGATCGTGGTCGACCGGGTGCCGGGCAGTCAGTTCCAATACTCGGGAGGTGGCTATGTTGTCATGCAGCAGGCGGTGCAGGACGTCACGGGAGCCACGTTCCCCGACTTCATGAGAGGACGGGTGCTGCAGCCCATCGGAATGGACAACAGCACCTATGAGCAGCCGCTCCCGGCGTCGTTGCTGGACTCTGCAGCCTCCGGTTACTACGCAAACGGTGTGGCAGTGCCGGGGGGGCATCACATCTATCCCGAAATCGCCGCCGCAGGACTATGGACGACCCCCACGGATCTGGCCCGCTTCCTCATGGAGTTGCAGTTGTCACTTCGCGGTGAGTCGTCCAACAGGGTGTTGAGCAGGGAGAAAGCAGAGGCGCTGCTGACGGAGGTCAAGCGTGACTATGGCCTCGGGTTTGATCTATGGACTCACCGGGGTCAGCCCTACTTCGGGCACAGCGGCGCGAACGACGGTTTTCGCTGCAGGATGGTCGCGCACCGAACTGAGGGATATGGTGTGGTCATCCTTACCAACAGCGACAACGGTTTGGAACTGTCCGACGCAGTCGTCCAACTCATTGGTCAGAGGGACGGTTGGCCTGGCTACTAGTCGGGCGCTCCAGGTCTCACCGCTGACGCACTTGGACAGTAGAGGTCGGGGGTTGCTTCTTGTGACGTGCAATCCCAGTCCAGTCCATTAGATTGTAGGTGGTTCTTCTGGCGAGCCGTGCCGTACCCCTTCCGACGTGACTCCGCCTTCCCGCTAATCTGCATCGCTGGAGGTGCATCATGCGCAGGTCCGTAGCATTCACCGCTCTGCCCGTAGCATTCACCGCTCTGATGTTCATGGCCCCGTTGGCGGCGTGTCAGGAACCGGCTGCGGAGGTGGGTCCGCTGTCCGAGGAGGACGTGGCGGCGATCAAGGCGAGCCGGGACGCCTTCGCCGAAGCCATGTTGGCCGGTGACTGGGCGGCTGTGGCAGCGTCATACACGGAAGACGTGGCTCTCATGCTCCCGAACGGGCCGGTGGTGGAGGGCCGAGTGGCTATGCAGGAGTTCTTGAAACCGTTTCCGCCCATGACACAATTCGAAGCCACCATCGTGCGGATAGACGGTCGTGGCGATCTGGCCTTTGTGCGTGGCACACACTCTGAGACCTACATCGTCGAAGGCACGTCGGAGCCGATCCACAACGTATTCAAGCACGTCGAGATTTGGCGGAAACAACCGGACGGCAAGTGGCTCGTCGCGGTCCAGATCTGGAACTCGGACTTACCGCTTCCTGACTGAGTCGCGGAAGCCGGGACGTAGACCGAGCCTGCGGCGGCACGTTCGGCAATGGACCCGACAACTGATGAACAACGGGCGGTTTCCCCACAGCGACCCGTTCCATAACAGCGGAAGGAGAGATCAATGCCAGCAGACACATCTTACAAGCATAGCAGGAGCGCGCTCATAGTGATCGACCTCGCTAACGATTTCGTGTTCCCGGGCGGCGTCATAGCCGACGCCGGCGGCCCGGAGTATCAGGCCAGGGCACAGAGCATCATCCCGCCGTTGCGCAGACTGATCGACGAGGCCCGCCGGGCAGGTATCCTTGTCGTGTTCGTCACCGACGCCCACACCGCCGATAACTCGGAGCTCAGCAAGTGGCCTCCCCATTCGATGAAGGGGACCCCGGAAGCCGACATCGTAGCAGACCTCGCTCCCCAGCCCGGCGACCTGGTGATCGAGAAGCAGACCTACAGCCCGTTCGTGAGCAGCGACCTGCACGAGCAGCTCACGTCCCGGGGCGTCGATCGTCTTTATATCACGGGCCTGCACACCGACTGCTGCGCGCGCCACACGTCAGGTGACGCTTTTCAGCTCGGCTACGACCTCGTGTGGGTGACCGATGCGCTGCAGGCCTTCACCGACGAGGCGCATCAGGCGGGGCTGGAGTACTTCAAGATGTGGTACGCGTCCGAGCCGGAGCGTCAGCTCCTTACCGTTGACGGGGCCATCGAGCAGTGGTCGGCTGCGAAAGCGGCCACGAGCGTTCAGCAGCTGCGGTCCTAACTTCGTTTCTGCAAGCGTCCGGTTGTTGTTCGCGTGCTGGCGCACGCTCAATGTCTCGCTCCTCTCGACGGCGCACGCTACGCGCGCTCAGGGTCTCACCGCTGACGCGTCTCGACGCGGCTCGCATGCTAAGCCTGCCTGCGACGGCACGCCGGGCGCTTCGCCTGCTCGCACGGCGGCAGGTGTGGAACGAGAGCCGGGATCAGGCGAGTGAGGATTCGTCTCGACACTCTGTTGACCTCGCCCCACGGTATCGATAGCCGAGCATCGGTGTTTGTGTCTGGCGACTCAACGCTGTAAGTAATTACGCGTATTGATGTTGAAAACCGCGATCACACTTGCCTCCGTCCGCGAACAGAACAGCACAAGATTTGCAGGAGGTTCGTCAGAACATACAGGACTGGTCGAACCTCACACCCCCGCTACTGCGACAATGAACTGCGCGGACCGCCAGAAACTTGGCACGCTGCCAATGACCTTCGACGGCGGAAGGAGGTTTGTATTCGATCTATATCCGTGGCCCGCGCATTTCATGGCCATCGGCGCCGTGTTCGCTCTGACACGAGTTAGCAGGGACACCAGGAAACAGCCGGAGCATCAGGTCATATATGTGCAGGAGACTGACAACCTATCCTGCCTTCCCTCGGACTTCCCGTGCATGTTGGCCGGCCTCGTCGACTGCGTCGGCGTCATTCCCGTGGCTTCAGGGTCCGTTCGGCATCGAGTCGAAGCTGAGCTGCGCAGCCGTCTCGATCCCCCATGCAACAGATGCTGGCCCCCTGTGCCAGGCAGGATATGTCCGATGGAGGCTAAGGAAGTGCCTGAACTGCCGCTCTTCGTCATGGACAACGGGCAATTCTTGGTGCGGTAGTCCCTGCTTCCAGCAACCTTCCCATCCAGCGCCCGGCTGTTGTTCGCGTACGTCGCATCAGCTCGGGCGTGTAAACTCCGATGGGAGGGCGGCGCTCCCCGCGAGCCGTCGTCGGGAAACGCTCTCCGTGACGCGCCCCCACGCGCAGGCCACGAACCGCCCGTGATGGGAGAAGGAAAGGTCGATCGCCAGTCTCCGTCCTCGCCACCACACACGCGGCACCCGCTTCGCCGCTGCAGCGATGACGATGTCCGAGGGGACGATGGAGAGGCCTGAGGCAAGCGCCGAGCGGGCAAGCTGCCTCACCCGCTCGCTGGCTTCCCGGCCGGGCACGTGGCGCGCCGCAGCGCGGCCCAGCGAGCGCAGCTCCCAACCGGCCTTCGCCACGCCGGTGCCGGAGATCGACGCTATGGCATGCACCCACTCGTCGGTGCCCTCGAGCCACACCTGGAAGCGGCCGACGGCATGGTTGACCTCGGCGAGGGAGGCCTGGCGTACTCCGATTTCTCCGCCGGGGATCTGAACCACGAAAGCTCGCGGCGAGAAACAGACGCGGGGGTCAATCTTCCGGGCCACTTTGTAGGCGCTTTCCTTGGCCGCCCACAGCGCCCAGCGCATCCGGTGCGGCGAGGCCGCGGCGAGGATTCGCGCCCGTTCGCCCCAGGTGAAGACGCGTTCGTCGAAGCGCGGGTGGATGGCCCCCGGCTGGTTCTCCGGGTCCCGGAGATCGACTACGTCATTGCCGACGAGCAAAGTACTTCTCTTCCATGCGGACCAGGCGGTCCACGATCTGCTGCGCGTACTCACGTGAGCGGCGCATGCCCGTTCGCTCCGAGTGAGGGCGAAAGATCTCGAAGTCCACGTAGAATGAGTCGCCGATGGCAGGGACGGTGGACCAGGTCTTCTGGCGGTCACCTCGCATGTAGACAACCAGAGCGCGGCAGTCGCGGACGGAGCTTGCGAGCCGTCCCATCCCGTGGGCGATGGAGTCAAGCTGGATCCGGCCTGTCCGGCTGCGGCCCCCTTCGGCGAAAATCAGGGCCGTCTCGCCCCGTGAGAGCAGGTATTTCACGCGGTTGAGCACGCCGGAGACTTCCTCCCTCCGGCCGCCCCTCCTGATGGGGATGCACTTGGTCACCCACACGGCCGCCCTGCTGATCCACAGCGAGGCGAAGTTACGATATTCCGGCAGGTTCCACGGCATCCGGCGGTAGTTGAACACATACCACCAGCTCCCCCCGAGGGCCCACGCCAGTAGCATCGAGTCCACCATGGTGAGGTGGTTGGCGCAGATGAGGATGGGCTCGTCGCTCTCACGCACAAGCGACCGGAATCGCTTCCGCAGGTGGGAGGCGTCCTTGATCCGGTAACGCATCACGAAGCGCAGGGCGAAGGCGCTGGCGGGGATCCAGAAGATGGAGAGCGCCCTCCCCACCTCACGCTGGACCCACAGGGCCGCCCGCGTTCGGAAGGAGATCTCTGTCACCGGCCGCGAGGGGTGCTCAGGCAATCTTCTCTTCGATGAGAGCGACGGCGTTGCCCACCGTGTTCACGGCATCGGCATCCTCATCGGCGACTTCGATGTCGAACTCGTCCTCGAAGTCGAGGATGACGTCCACCAACCGGGCCGAGTTCACCTTGAGGTCTTCGAGGATGTTCGTCTCGTCCGACGCTCCCGCGAGGGCGTCCTTGTTCTTCGCATAGCGGCCGATGATCTCCATCACTTTCGCGAAGATCTCGTCTCTCGACATCCGCCTCTCTCTCCTGTCGGTAGTAAATGCCCTGGACGCCTAACTAATACTCTACTCGGACCACCCGCGGAAGATCACGCACGCGTTTACGTCACCGAAGCCGAAGCCCGCTTTGATGATCGTGCGCAACTCCGGCATCTCCCGTACCTGGTGGGGGATGGAGCCGGCGTACGACTCGATCTCCGGGTGCACGTCCTCGCAGTTGAGTGAAGGGTGCGCGAAGCTCCCACGAAGCATCAGCATACACGCGACCGACTCCAATGCTCCCGCCGCCCCGAGGGCGTGGCCGATCATCGACTTCGTCGAGTTGATGACCGGGAACCTCTCGGGGGTCGCTTCCAGCGCGGCGGCCCACGCGGCCACCTCGCTCGGATCGGCTCCTGTCGCCGTTAGGTGGCCGTTGATGAGGTCGACCTCGCTCGGATCGATTCCCACCTCGTCCAGCGCCTGGCGGATGCACCGGCGCACGCTGAGCGGGTTCGGGGCCGTCATGCTGCCGCCGCTGCGATGGCCTCCGCAATTGACGGCCCCGCCCAGCACTTCCGCGTAGATGCGCGCTCCCCTCTCCTGCGCGCACTCCAGGCTCTCGAGATGCAGGATGGCCGCTCCGCTCCCCGGGACGAAGCCACACGCCGACGCGCTTAGAGGGCGAGACGCCTCCTCCGGCTCTTCGTTGTGCTTGCGGCACAGCACCCGCATTGAGTCGAAGCCGCCCCAGATGTAACGGCTGGCGCCTTCGGTCCCACCGCACATCATCCGCTCGGCCAACCCGGCGCGGATCCGCATGGCTCCTTCGATGATCGCCTCGGTCCCCGTGCTGCATGCGCTGGAGTTGGCCGTCACCTGGTTCCCCAGGGCCAGGAGTCCGGAGACTCGCGCGGAGACACCGCTGCCCATGACCTGCTCGACCATCGTGCTGCCCAGGCGCCGCACGCGCCCGGCATCCACCATGGGAACGATCTTCTCGCCGATCGTGTCGATGCCCCCGATTCCGGTGCCGATGACCGCGCCGGCCTCCCAGTAGACGTGGTCGTCGTCGTGGGCGGGTCGCTCGAACCCGGCATCTGTCCACGCGTCCACGGCCGCGATGCAGCCGAACCGGTGGCTGGAGTTCATCGCGAAGAGCTCGTCCTCGTCGAAATACTGCGCTGCGATCTCGTCCACTCCCTGCGGGACTCCGGCAACGGTGCAGCCGAAATTCAGCTCCTGCAGCAGGGGGATGTGGCGGATCCCGGAGACGCCCTCACGAAGGGCTCGCTCGTAGGCCTCGAGGCCTACCGCGTTCGGGGCGACGACGCCCAACCCGGTGATGACGACGCGGCGCCTCACCTCGCCACCCCCATGCCGGATATCGTGCCGGAGCAGACCAGGGTCCCATCGTCCAGGTGCATTTCGGCCTCGGAGCGCAGCTTTCCGCGCCGGAAGAAGACCTTCGTCGCCGATACGGTGACCCGCTCCCCCGGCTTCACGATGCCGGAAAAGTCGACGTGCGCGTCGGCGAAGAGTGCCAGCCTCCTCGCCACTCCTTCGAGCCCGGCCTCCAGCGCCACTATGTAGATCCCCAGCGCTACGACGCCCACCTGTGCGATGCACTCCTGCAGGATCACCCCCGGCGTGACGGGGTTGCCCGGAAAGTGGCCTCGATAGAAATCCGCGTCGGGCCGGAAGCGGTAGCGCGCCACGATGTGATATTCGTCCACCTCGAGGATCTCGTCGACGAAGCGGAAGGGCTCCTGTTGGGGCAGCAGTTCCAGAATTTCGTCGGGGCGAAGGATCATGCCGGCGGCGTTACGCGCGCCT
>CAXMRU010000246.1:0-10510 GCA_964195715.1 Akkermansiaceae bacterium
AGGATGATCTCGAGCTGTGCCAGGTTCGGGGGCTCCGCGCCACCCTCCAGCTCGATCACCGCGTTCTCGCGCCGGGCAACCTCGAGAGCGTACTCCGTCCGTGCCTGCCCGAGATGGAACGTGGTGAACCCGCGAGCCGACGTGCGGCCGCCGGGTTGAGCATCGACGTGGATGGAAATGAACAGGTCCGCATCCCAGTCCACGGCCAGGCTGGGTCGCTCCATCACTTCGACGAACACGTCCCTGTCGCGGGTGAGCAGCGGCTCGATCCCACCTCGCCGGCGCAGTTCCTCGGCCAGTTTGAGTGACACGGCCAGCGTGATGTCCTTCTCCCTGGCCCTGGTCCGGGGACTGATGGTGCCGGGGTCCACTCCCCCGTGCCCCGCGTCGATCACGACACGCCACGGTCCCGGTCGCCTGGAACCCGGTGTGGGCCGTGGATCCGCCTCGGCGACGGCCATGGCTGGTATCGGCTCCTCATAACCCGCGCTCGCAGGCTCACGGGCCAAGGCGATCGCCGGAAGCCAGTCGCTGAACAGTTCCAGCGGAACCCACACCTCGGCGCCCTGGCTGTAGGGAGCGTTGCTCAACTGAAACACCGACTCGCCGTGTCGGCCGAACGGCGAGCCCACGCGCAGCTCGAGGGGAACGCCGGCAACCATCGCGGTCGCTACTCCGCCGCGCTGAAACGACCCCGCGGCGAGAGCCTCGGGGACATCGCTCCACCGCACGGCTTCGAAGCCATTGTGTCGCGCAGTCTGGAGCGCGTAGGTCGTTCCGCCGAGATCGATCTCTCCCTCGGACGGTTGTCCCACGGCCTGCGCCGCGAAAACCAGGACGAAGCTGGCGCAGAGCAGGACTGCCCGCCGCGCCGCGCGTGTGATGGCATCCGCACCCGATCGCCTCATCCGTGCCACTTCACCCCCGATCATCCTTCCCATGCAATGCACGCTCGACCTCCCGCCGCATGACGTCCCTTTTCAGGCTCTCTCGTTTGTCGTACAGCTTCTTACCGCGCGCCAGCCCAAGGGTCACCTTGGCCCGGCCACGCGTGAAGTGCAGGTCGAGCGGAACCAGCGTCATCCCTCTCTCGGTCGTTCGGACCGTGAGCCGCTGCAGTTCCCGCCTGTGGACCAGGAGCTTCCTGCGTCGGAGGGGATTGGGAAGATCGATTTGGGCCGACTCGTACGGGCTGATGTGGAGGTTGTGTAGCCACAGCTCTCCATCCTCTACAGCAGCGTACGCGTCGTTGAAGCTCGCCTTGCCCACCCGCAGCGACTTCACCTCCGCCCCTTCCAGGACGAGACCCGCCTCGAGCTCCTCGAAAATCTGGAACTCGTGTCGGGCCTTTCTGTTCCGCAGGACGATCTTTCGGCCGCCGGCCGATCGTGCCACCTGACCTCCCGAGCCGCACGGCGCATGGACGAGACATTGGAAATGTAGGCGAGGGTGACGGAAGACGCTACCTGTGAGCCCGTCCGAGCAAGGGGGCGAGCCCGCACCGGTCAGCGTTGATCGAAAAGCACCCGCTGGCGGCGCATGACGGCGCGCTGACCGTATACCTTGGCCACCTCACCACCGAGCACGAAGATCACCGCCGCGTAGTAGAGGGAGACCACGAGGACGATGAGTGTGGCGAAGGCGAAGAACACCCGGCTGAAGTCCGCCACGTCCGACAGGTACCACCCGAGCACGCTTTTGAGCAGCTCGAAGCCGACGGCCGAGAATACCGCGGCGACGATCGCGATCCGCCACTTGAGGTGGGTCGGCGGCACGAACTTGTAGATCAGCAGGAACATCAGGAAGATGGCTCCATAAGCGGTGCCGTAGCCAAGAGCTTGCAAGGCCGGCGCGGTGTCGAGGCCGATCTGCTCGATGATGTCCCGACCGACCGATGTCAGGGTGGCCGTGATTCCGATATTCGCGGTGAGGAGAATACTCGCGATCACGACCATCTTCACGTCGATGATCTTGCCTTTGATGATCCCGGGTCCCCCGCGGAGATCGAACACGGCCTCCAACACGGTGCGAAGTGAGCCGAACAGACGCGTGGAGAACCAGACGAACAGCACGCCACTGATGATCCCGACGGAACGGGAAGACTCCACGATGTCCGTCAGCTGCTCGCGCAACTGAGCCTCGGTCTCGGGGTTGACCGGCATAACCGTGCCGAGCCACTCCATGACCGCGTTCTGCGGGACGTCGATCCGCGGGGCGAGAACGATGCCGGCCAGCGACAGCACGAGAATCAGGAAAGGGATCGCCGCGAGAAGCAGGCTGAACGTGAGACCGCCAGCGAGGAAGAAGATGTTGTCCGCGGCGGCCTGGTCGTACACCTCTCGCACGTACTCCCAGGCGCCCCGCAGACCACGCCCGAAGCCCGGCACGTGACGGGCGCCCGCCCCCGAGCGCCGGCCTGGCGCACTATCCGGGATGGGGGGGCGGGACGTCACGGGCGACCGCGGAAGGCTACCCGGGGACGAGACAAGTCAGGGCCGCGCGTGGTTCAGTCGGCCGCCGGCTCTTCAGCGGTCTCGACCGCCTCGGCCAGTTCGTCCTCGGCTTCCTCGGTGAGCTCGGAGATGCGCTGCCGGTAGTCTTCCTTGCTCTCCTCCACGCGCTTCTCGAGATCTTCTCGCGCCTTGTGAGCCGTGCTGCGACCTACCTTCATCGCCTCTTCGGCCTTTGTCTTCCGGTGCCTCAGGTCTTCGCGCGCCGTGTCTACCCGATCGCCGATGTCGCCTCGAACCCTGAGCACGCGATCCTCGACGTCGTCACGGACGCGCCGGTACCGATTGTCGGCGTCGTCGCGCAGCCGCGTGACCCGGTCCCGAATCTCGGCCTTGGTTTCCTCGCCGGTCTTCGGCGCATACAGGAGGGCGACGACCGCGCCCAGGATGGCTCCTCCGAGGAACGCACCGAGGCCCGAGTTCCGTCGCTCTACGATCACCACGGGGGTGTCACTGTGCTCTGTCATATGAATCCGTCCCATGTTTGGTTGTTGACCGGGATCACGCCGGCAGAAATCCGGCGCGTCCCAGCATCTATGAATCTAGGCCCCGCGGGACGAGGGTTCAACTTTTGACGGTTTCAAACGCCTGTTCAGGATTGCGGCAGCTCTACAACTCTCTCATACGCCTCCGGATCCCACGCCGGTGGCTCGTCCTGGTTCGCGAGCTCGAAACCGAGGTAGAACACCAGCCTGCCGATGCGAGCCATCTTATCGTAGTCGATCAGGCCTACTTCATCGTCCGGGTGATGATACTGGTCGTGGGTCCCGTTGAAGAAGAACAGGATCGGCACGCCGCGGCGGGCGAAGTTGTAGTGATCCGACCGGGTGTAGAAGCTCTCCTCAGGCCAGATGTCGTCGATCACGACCATGTTCAGCTCCGGGTGCCCGGCCGAGATGCGCTCGACCTGGGGACCGAGCGTGGATTCGGCCATTCCGATAGCCACGATCGTGTCCGACCAGTTCCGGCCGACCATGTCGAGATTGATGTTGGCGACCGTGCTCTCCAGCGGGAACGTGGGGTTCTCGGCATAGTAGCGGGAGCCCAGGAGACCCTTCTCCTCCCCGCTCACGGTCATGAAGATGATCGAACGGCGGGGCGCCTGCGCGAGGCTCGTGAAGGCACGCGCCATCTCGACGACTGTCACGGTGCCCGATCCGTCGTCGTCAGCTCCGTTGTAGATGGAATCTCCGTCCACCGCCCGCCCGACTCCGATGTGGTCCATGTGGGCGGTCAGAAGCACGTACTCGTCCCTGATCTCGGGATCCGATCCCCTGAGGACGCCGATCGTGTTGGGGGCCTCTTCCACAGAGATGTCGGCCCGGGTCTCGATTCGAGCCGACCAGCCGTCCGAAAAAGCGCCGCCGGCCACCTGGGCGGCGAGCCCCTCGGGCAGCGATCGCTGCGCCACGAAGGCCACCGGGATTCCATCCGACTCCACCTCGCCATACACGACCCGCTCGTTTCCGAGAAAGCCTCGAAAGCGCTCGAACTGAGCGTCCGGAACGTCCAGCACTACAACGAGACCCACCGGTCGGGCCGCACGGACCGCGTCACGCAGTCGGCCGCCGAACACCTGGCGGATATTGGCCGTCGTGACACGCAGGATCGCGATCTGTCCAGAGGCCGCGGGCATGTCCGCAGCGCTCTCGACGAGGACCACCGGACCTTCCGCCTCCGTCGCCGGCGCGGTCGCCTGGACGAAGAAGCCGTCGCCGTAAACGAGATCCGTCGTTCCCGCGGGTCCGGAGAAGCGGAGCTTCTGCTGAGCAGCTCCCGCGGGCCGGGTCCGGGTCATCGGATAGAGCTGCACGTAGTCACTGCCGGCCCCTGGCTCGAGGCCGAAGCTTCGGAATTGATCCGCGATGTATAACGCGGTCTCCATCAGCTCCGGGCTCGGCGTGTCCCTTCCACGCATCGAGTCGTGCGCAATCACGCCCAGTTGCGTCTCGAGATTTTCGGCCGTGATCACCGCTGCGGCGCTCGCTGCCTCCTCGTCCTCCCGGGGCGCCATCTGCGCGCACGCCGTCGAGACGGCGACGAGCAGTGCCGAAGCTGCCATCGGTAGTGTCTTTGTCAACCCGGGTGTATGCATCACGTGCTGTCCTTTCTATTAGACTTGCGGCGAGTTCCCCGGTTCCTCATTTACGAGACGCCCCCGGACTTCGCCAGGTGGCGTGAACCGCCTACAGGACAACACCCGAGCAGCCGGAATGGATGTGAGCAGTTCTGCGAGTGACATCAGCGCTGGGACCACCAGCCAGAATCGAGGGCGGGCCGACCGGCTCGATCCAGCCCATCTCGCCACGTTGGGGAACCTCGAGCTCGTGGCGCGCAGCGTGGTGGAAGGCTTCCTGATCGGCCTTCATCACTCCCCCCACAGGGGTTTTTCCGTAGAGTTTGCCGAAAACCGGCCATATGTGTCGGGCGACGACATCCGCCATGTGGACTGGAGGATGTACGCCCGCTCGGATCGGTACTACATCAAGCAATACGAAGAGGAAACGAACCTGAGGGCGTACCTCGCCGTGGACACGAGCCGGTCGATGGACTGGACCTCCGAGCCCGGTCGCCTGGTGTCCAAGCTGGAATACGCGCGCTTCCTGTCCGCCTCGCTGGCTTACCTGCTACTGCGCCAGGGAGACGCAGCGGGACTGCTCGCGTTCGACGACCGTATCCGGCACCGGGTGCCGCCGAGGGCCACCCGCCGGCACCTCGCCACATTGCTGCGATCGCTGACCCTTCTGAACGGCTCCGGATCGACCGACGCCGGAGGCGCCATGCGGGAGGTAGCTCTCCGGATGCAGAGAAGGGGACTCGTCGTCCTCGTGTCCGATCTGCTCGTCGACCCGGACGAGACCCTCCGTGCCCTCCACTTCCTTCGCCACCGGAGGCACGAGGTCATCGTATTCCACCTGATGGACCCGGGGGAGCGGGACCTCCCCCAGGCGGGCGACGCAGTGTTCTTCGACCCCGAGAGTACGTCTGAGCTGCGGAGCGACTCCGCTGCACTGCGGCCGGAGTACAGGCGCGCCGTCGCGGAGGCCGTGCGCACGTGGCGTCTCGAGTGCCGTCGGATGGGCGCCGATTACCACCTGTTCACCACGGACACCCCTCTCGGTGCGGCCCTCGGCGAGTACCTCGAGAAGCGGGCTCGACTCGGATGAGCCTGCTGACCCCCTGGGCCCTGGGCCTGGCCGCGTTGGCGGCCCTCCCGGTCGCCATGCACCTGCTCCGCCGGGACACGCGACGGAGGATAGCGTTCCCGGCCATCCGATACCTGCGCAGCGCACGGGACAGGAGCGCCAGGGCCGTGAAGCTCAGGGATCGCCTGCTCCTCCTGGCTCGCGTCGGACTCGTCGCCGTGCTGGCGGTCGCCGCCGCGGCGCCGCTTGCAGGTCGCGGCGGGGCCTCCGATCACGAACCGTCCGACGTGGTCCTGCTGATCGACAATTCCGGTAGCATGAACCGCCTTGCGGGAGACGCAACGCTGCTGGATCGGCAGCGCGACAGGGCTCTCATCGTCCTCGAGAACGCCGGTCCGAGCGATCGCTTCTGGATCGTGCCGGCCATCGGTCCGGCTGTCCCGCGTGCGAGCGCCGCCGAGGCGAGCATCGCGCTGGATCTGGTCGAGGAGACCGATGCGGTGGCGGATCTCGGTGCCGCCGTCCACGAGGCGCTCCGCTTGCTGCCGGCGCGTGATGATCGCCATCGCGAGATCGTCGTGCTGGCGGATTTTCAGCGGTCCGCGGGCCCACGGCCGACTTTCGTCGTCCCCGACGACATAGGGTTCCTGGTTTCCAGGATCGAAGCGAGCGTGAGCAACGACGCCGTGATCGGCATCACGGCTGAGCCTCCCGGCCCCGGAGGCGAGGGAGCCGTGGTAGCGAATCTGTGGACTTCGGAGCGCGAGACGGGGGGCGATACCGTAGAGGCCCGCCTTGTGGTGGACGGAGAGACCGCATCCATCGCCCGGACCTCGCGTGGCGGATCGGTTGTGTTCCGGCTGCCGGACCTCGGATCCGGAGAGCACGCGATCGCCGTCGAGATACCTCCATCGGGCCTCCGCGCCGACGACCGCAGGGCATTCGTGCTGCGCGCCGGGAAGCCGCCGACTGTCGTTCATTCGGGTCCGGTTGACAGCTACGTGGGGCGCGCGCTGGCGACTCTCGAGGACGCGGGCAGGCTCACCCTGCACTCGGACCCTGGCAAGCAGGCGGCAGCCCTGTTCATCGAGGGGGTTCCGGTGACCGAACCCGGCGAGGCAGCTGCTTCCGGTACTGTCTGGATTCTGGTCCCCCCGACGGATGACGCCTTGCTGGCTCGCTTCAACTCGATGCTGGGCCGGCTCGCGGTTCCGTGGCGGGTCGAGGCCGTGGACGCGCCAGGCGACCTCTCGCTGGCCGCGTCGCCCGACATTCCGGGCCTGGAAACGATCCGGAATCGCGGGCACCACGCGCTCGTTGGCACCGGCGCCCGGGCAGGCGACGTGCTCCTGGAGACCGCAGACGGTGCGCCGTGGGTCGTGAGAGGCAGCGCCGCCGGCCACGCATACGTTCTCATCGGTTCTCCGCTCGACCCGGACCACTCCACCCTCCCCGTGGACGCGGCCATGCTACCGTTCATGGAAGCGCTGCTGTTCCGCTGGACGGGGCTCGGTGGCGTCGTTCCTTCGCCGGTCATGGCCGGAGAGTCGGTGATCCTCCCGGAGGGTGCCGATTCGGTGGCCTCTCCCGGGGGCCAGGTGATGCGCGTCGACGGCGGAAGCCCGTATACACCGATGAAGGCCGGCATCCACGCTGTGTTCGTCTCTGCCGGGGATACGTCGCTTCTGGCAGCGACGGTCCCTCCGTCCGAGTCGGACCTGGCGGAGGCGCCCGCCAGCGCTTTCGCCAGCGGGCTGGGCGCACCCCACGCGATCGTCGCCGCAACGGACTCCGAGTGGCTCGCATCCATCTACGGCAGCCGGAGAGGAGCCCGCGTTGCGCCCTATCTCATGGCACTCGCCCTCCTTCTGGTACTGGCGGAGGTTGTGCTCGCGACGCCGGGCGCAAGCCGGTCGCGACGAACCACCGAGCACCGGGCAGGGGGCGTGCAGTGATTCGCCGCAGTTTCGCATCACTCCTGCGTGAAGGCGTCAACATGCGCTGGCCACAGCGTGGTGAGCGAGTGTCCGTAGGGGACCTTCCTGGCGCGGGGCCTTCGCTGCTGGCGGCGACTCTCGAAGGCGACACGGGAGGACACGTCGTCCTGGTGGCCGACACACCGGACGAGGCCGAGCTGCTGTTCGCCGATCTCGAGACGCTGGAGGTGTCAGCGCGATCGCGCTACCTGCCGCAGCGTGAGACGCTGCCGTACGAGGAAGCGGACCCTCACGTGGAGATCTCCAGCCGGCGGGCGGAGGCGATTTCCGCGGTGCTGGAAGGCACCGCACGGCTCGTGGTGACCACGAGCCGGGGACTCGTCGAGCGGGCGCCCGTGAGTCCGGAGGGTGACTTCGGTCTCACGCTGAAGGTCGGCGACCGGATCGCGCGAAGCGATCTCGCCGAGCGCCTCGCGACGATGGGCTTCGAGAAGACCACGGGAGTCCGGGAACTCGGCGAGTACGTCGTCCGTGGAGGCATCGTCGACGTGTTCGCGTTCGGCGACGAACCGCTGCGCATCGAGCTATGGGACGATCGCGTGGAATCCCTGCGTCGCTTCGACCTCCTTTCACAGCGATCGACGGAGCGACTGTCGCATACGACGATCCTGCCTGTCAGGCTGTCCCAGGAGTTGTTCAGAGCGGACGGCAGGGAGCCGGAGCGCCGGAGTCTCCTCGAGCTCTTGCCGGAGGACTCCTGGTTGCTGTTCCGGGGACCCGCGTGCGATGACGCTCGGCGACGGCGGCTGTGGAACGAGATCCGGCAGGCGCGCGAGGATCTCTGGGATGACGAGGCCGTGGCGGCGGAAGCGCTCGTGCTGCCTCCCGCAGAGGCGAGCCGGACCATCGATCGCCTGCGCGTTCTGGACCTCGATTCGCCGGCCGGCGGCGCGAGTGTCCGGCTCGGACTCGAACCACATCCGCCGATCGAGAGGCGCATCGGCCTGCTCGTCGACGAGATCCGGTCCGCGCGCGGCCGGGGCGACGGCGTGCTGATCCTGTGCGACAGCGCCGGCCAGCTTGAGCGACTGCAGGAGATCCTGGCGGACGCGGCGGGACCAGATCTCGCGGAGTACGTGACCGTGGCCCTCGGGGGGTTGAGCGGGGGATTCCGGATCCCGGGTCCGGATCCGCTGCTCGTGCTCACGGACCATGAGATCTTCGCCCGGTCCCGAAGGATTCGACGGCATCGCCGGTTGCATGGAGTGGCGCCGCTGGAATCGATCGCATCGCTCACTCCTGGCGACTACGTGGTGCACCTGGATCACGGGGTGGGACGATTCGCGGGCCTGGAGAGGGTTCGCATCGCTCAGGAGACCGTCGAGACCCTCAAGATTGAGTACGCGGACGGAGAGATCCTGCGGGTACCGCACTATCGCGTGGACCTGATCGAAAAGTGGGTGGGCGTAGGCGATTCGGCGGAATCCGATCGACCTCCGCCGGTTCACAAACTCGGTGGGAAGCGGTGGAAGAAGCTCCGGAGCCGCACTGAGGAGTCCATCCGGGCGATGGCCACGCAGCTTCTCGAATTGTACGCCCACCGCAGCGTGAGCGAGGGGTTCGCATTCAGTTCCGATACCCGCTGGCAGCGGGAGATGGAATCGGCCTTCCTGTACGAGGACACTCCGGACCAACGGTCCGCCTGGATCGACGTGAAGGGTGACATGGAATCGCCCACGATCATGGACCGGCTCGTGTGCGGCGACGTCGGATACGGCAAGACCGAGATCGCGATCCGCGCTGCCTTCAAGGTGGTCCAGGACGGAAAGCAGGTCGCGGTCCTCGCCCCGACTACGATCCTCGTGGAACAGCACCTGCACACGTTCGCGGAGCGCCTCGCCGGCTTCCCGGTGCGCGTGGCTGCGTTCTCCAGACTGCGAACTCCGGCGGAGCAGCGAGCCGCGCTTCGGGACCTGGACGAGGGACGGATCGACATCGCCATCGGGACCCACCGCCTGCTGTCCGGCGACGTCGTGTTCAAGGACCTGGGGCTCCTGGTAGTCGACGAGGAGCAGAGGTTCGGCGTACGGCACAAGTCACGTATGCAGGAGCTGAAGCGCTCCGTGGACGTCCTGACCCTGACGGCGACGCCCATTCCACGCACCCTGCAGCTGTCGCTAGGCGGGCTTCGGGACATGTCGTTGATCGAGACGGCCCCCCGGGACCGGATGCCGGTGATCACGCACGTGCTGCCCTGGAGTGACGCCGTGATTCAAGATGCGATGCGGCGTGAACTGGATCGCGCAGGCCAGGTGTTCTTCGTGCACGACCGGATCGAGACGATCGAGGCCCTGGCGCAACGGGTGAGAAGGCTGGCACCGGAGGCGCGGCTCGCGGTGGCTCACGGGCGAATGCCCGAGCGCGACCTGGAGGACACGATGGCCGCCCTGATGGACCGGGAAATCGACATCCTGGTGTCGACGTCGATCATCGAGAACGGACTGGATGTTCCTACGGCCAACACCATGATCGTCCACCGCGCGGACCGCTTCGGTCTCGCCCAGCTGTATCAGCTGAGGGGCCGGGTCGGCCGTTCTCACCACCGCGCCTACTGCTACCTGCTCGTCCCCGAAGAGGTCACACCGGAGGCTGTGCTGAGGCTGCGCATCCTGGAACACCACACGGAGCTCGGCTCCGGGTATCGCATCGCGCTCAAGGACCTTCAGCTCCGGGGTGCCGGGAATCTTCTGGGCGCAGATCAATCCGGCTTCGCGCAGGCAGTGGGGTTCGACACGTATCAGCGACTGCTCGAGCGTTGCGTGCGCACGCTCAAGGGAGAAGAGGAGGACGGAACGGCCCCGGCCACGCAAGTGAACTTGGAAGGTGAGGCCTACCTGCCCGACGACTACATCGCGGG
>CAXMRU010000247.1:0-3552 GCA_964195715.1 Akkermansiaceae bacterium
GCTCGAGGGTTTCGTGTCCTACGACATCGGGGCGGATCTCGCCTTCCTGACTCCTGGGGGCATGCAACGACTCCAGGGTGGCACCCAACCGGTCGCCGAAGACCCCCTGCGGGCCGATGCCGGGGTCCCGGTTCACTTCCGAGTCGTTCTCGAGCCCGCGACCTACCCGTTCACGCTCGCCCTCCGTGACCGGGGGAGCGAGAGAGGCCGGCTCGGCAACTGGGTGCTCGACACGGTCACCGTTTCGGCTCGCCAGGAAGGCCTCCCCTCCCTGAGCGACATCGCGGTGGCTGCCGATTCGGGAGGCACCTGGTCGCGGGACGGGGTGACATACCTCCGAATCGGTCCGACACACGTGGTATCCGGCGGTGGGACGGCCCACATCTACTTCGAGGTGTACGGCATCCGGCCAGGGGATGGATACGATGTAGAGGTCCGGGTAGTGGCGGATGCCGAGGCGGACCGGATCTTCGAGATCGGACCGGAGGAGACGGCGTTCACTCTGCGGTTTCCTTCTGCGGCTGAGACCGACCGAACAGGCCTCGGGATCGGTCGGCATCACCTGCGGGTGGAGCTCGGGGACTCGCCGCCAGGGGCCTACCTGCTGGCCGTACGCGTGACGGATCGAGGGACCGGAATCGAGAGCCTGCCGGCGGTCACTCCCCTGTATCGGCCCGAGATACGGGATGCGCACTGGAGCGAGGCGCCTCGTCGAAGATCGACGATCGTGAACCCGTAGCAGATCGCTGACAAACCCCGGGCCACGGCTACTTCCCGTCGTGCTCGTGCGCCTGGTCCATCCCGTTCTCGGACGGCATCGCGTCGTGGTCCATGCCGTCCATCTCGTCCTGGCTACCGTGGCCGTGGCCACCCGCCTTCTCGGGGGCCTCGAGCGTATTGATGAGGTCAGCCACGTAGATCGAATTGTGTCGCTCGAACTCCGGCCATACCACGTCCTTCGACACCCAGATCACGCCGCCGATTTCTCCCATTCCGCCGTCCGGCGCAGGATGCGGCATCGGGTTCTCGTACTCGACGTAGATCCGGTACACGTGGTCGGGAACCACCTTCACACCGCCGGTCATCCACAGCCGACCCTCCGAGACGCCCGTCAGCCGGCCCTGGTCGTCGTATTGGGGTTCGGCCTCCCAGATGATCTTTCCCTCGGTCACGTCCTCCAACCGGAGTGCCCTGGCGTAGTCGTGCAGATGGCCACCGATGCCCAGAATGCGGCCCTCGATCGCGGGGCTGGTCTCGTACGCGTGTACGGTCTTGCCCGGATTGACGGGAAAGTCCTTGGCGCCGACCGGTCCCATCACGTCAAGGTAGAACGGGTACACGTCGCGCGGCTGCATGAAGCTGTCTTCTTCGAGGCTGTAAGAGATCCGCACCCGCAGATACGCCTCCGTGTAGTCTGTGCCGACGGGGTTTGCGAACATCGACGAAATCAGTATCCGATCTCCCGCCTGGGTCGGATAACCGAGAAGCGATGGGAGCTTTTTCTGGTTGGTCTCGCGTCCGGCGGCGAGTACGCGCCTGGCGATCGGCGCGAACACCTCCCGCTTGTCCGGATCGATGAAGTTCACGTGGTGCAGCAGGTCCATCGGGAGGGCATTCCCCTCGACGTCCTCCATCGTCACCTCGAAACCGTGCAGCCAGCCATCTACCGGGATCTTGGCCATCTGGATAGGTAGCCTGAGATGGGCCATGCCGGACGGGAGGTTGAGCGGCCCGATTACGAAGTCGATCACCCGCTCCTCGGTGTGATTCTCGACCGTCACGTACTCGCTCGTCGCGGGCAGTTCCGGCGCGGCGAGGTTCATTTCCTCCACCATGGCCACCGTCATCTGCTGCGCGGGCAGGGTAGTGGGAAACAGGACGACGAGCGTCAGCAGCCCCATGATGCGGCGAATTCTCATATCCGTGCGTCTCCGTCAGAGTTCGTGCATTGGCCAGAACAGCCTCGGTTGGCCGGCCCGGAACCTGTAATCGGCGCCAGGGTCAGCCGCGCGAATATAGAAAGCCACGGACGAGGGATCAACAAAAAAGAGACGCCCAGGCTACGCGGGCGTCTCGTCGATTCGTCGGCCCCTCTTCAGCAGAACCCGGAAAGGGGTACATGCGTTCCTCGGCCTACGGCATCGGCACGTCGAAGTGCACGTAGTTCTTCTCGATGAACTCCGTCCACTGCTCGGGCACCTCATCGTCCGGGAAGATGGCCTCGACGGGACACTCCGGCACGCAGGCCCCGCAGTCGATGCACTCCTCGGGGTGGATGTAGTACTGATCATCAGCCTCGTAGATGCAGTCCACCGGACACACATCGACGCAGGAGGCGTCCTTCACCTCGAGACATGGCTGAGCGATGATGTAGGTCATGGTTCCTCTGCAGGTTTGCTGGCACTCGCCCGCGGACGGATCCTTTCGATCCTCCGTCCGTACCATTGTATCCGGCTGTGGCCAAGCAGAATAAGCGACACGCCTTCCGGCGGCAACGCCGGCCACACGGCCTTCTCGAAGTGGACGTGCCCTGCGCGAGCCGGTAGTTTCTGCAGGCTCTGGAAGGGCGTGCACCAGGACGTCCGAATTGCGGCTCCGGGCACCGGACCAGGCTACGAAAGACCATGCGAAGACTGAACGTCATACAACAGGATGCCGCTCCGTCTGCGGCCGAGTGGCCTGAGCGCAAGCCGCGCTGGCTGCGGGTGCGCGCTCCGGGCGGTGATCGTTACCGCGATCTCAAGCAGATGATGCGCACGCTGGGTCTGAGCTCCGTATGCGAGGAGGCCCATTGCCCCAACATCGGCGAGTGTTGGGACTCGGGCACCGCGACCTTCCTCATCATGGGCGACCAGTGCACCCGAAACTGTCCGTACTGCGCGATCGCGCACGGTCGCCCGGACGACCTGGACGAAGACGAGCCGCGCCGGGTTGCAGAGATGATCGAGCAGTTGCAGCTCAGGCATGTAGTGATCACGTCCGTCGATCGTGATGACCTGCCGGACGGTGGGGCCCGTATCTTCGCGTGGGTGATCGATGAGATCCGGGGCCGGCTGCCCGCCTGCTCGATCGAGGTCCTGACGCCTGACTTCCAGGGCATGCCGGAATCGATCACCCGAGTCATCGCGGCCAGGCCCGAGATCTTCAACCACAACATGGAGACGACGCGGCGCCTCCATGAAACGGCGCGACCCGGTGGCCGGTATGACCGGTCGCTTGAAGTTCTCCGGATGGCTCGCGGGCTTGACGACAAAGTACTGATCAAGACGGGGATCATGCTCGGCCTGGGAGAAAACGGCGACGACATCAGTGAGTTTATGGGCGACGCCCTCGCGGCCGGTGTGCAGATCCTGACCATCGGGCAGTACCTGCGGCCGTCCGAGCGCCATCTACCGATCGATCGGTACGCGTCGCCCGAGGAATTCGCCGCCTGGAAAGAGCTGGGTGAGGACATGGGCTTCCTGCACGTGGAGAGCGGACCGCTGGTGCGGAGCAGCTATCACGCGAGGGAGCAGATCGAGGAACTGAGGGCGCGTGCCGGCATCGCCTGAC
>CAXMRU010000248.1:0-24331 GCA_964195715.1 Akkermansiaceae bacterium
AGAATCCTGCGCCGCGAAGGAAAAGGTATTCGTATGGACCGAACCACCCACGTGAACATCCGCAATGATCGTATAGCGGCCTCCCGACGCGTTTACTTGCCCCACAAAGTGCTGGATTCGCTCGCCGCCATTAGGCTCCGCCTGAAACGTGGTCCCCGGCGGGATGTTCGGAAATGTTACCGCGTCGACGGGAGAAGGTTCGGGTGGAAGTGTCACGGTGACTGGAACTTGAGCGAGGCCATCAGTTGCCAAGACAAGGAGCAGGAAGGCGGGCACCGCCAACGACAGCGTCCATCGCAGGAGACACCTCCTGGGCGAAAGGGCACAGCTGCCAGGAGGGGGGTCCGGCGGGAACGTCATTGTTGCTATTTGGTTGCATCCTCAGTTGACGATGGGGCTGGATTCGGTTCCCGTCAACTGTGGCCCGCCCTCGACCCGCCTCAGACGGACGTGAACGAGCCCCGGTCCCTGGCCCGCAAGAGAAGCTCCCTGATCCTGGCCTCTCGGTCTGACCGGGAGGGTACGGGCACGGATCAACGGGCTCTCAAAGAGAAGCGCCCGGCCCCGGGTCGGGCGCTTGCCTTGAGTTCTGGGACGGCTGTCAAGTTAACCCAGTTTCTGACACGCGAGTTCGTTCGGGTCGCCAGCCGGTCTCCCCGCTTCCTGGATGATGTCTACAACCCCATTCTCACATTGGACAACATGGCCGATGATACCCGATCCCGTCACAGATCGGCCGTTGATTGAGTGGGTCAGTTCTGTGCAGTTCTTGCTGAAATAGTAATTGTCCGGACCCACGTCGTGTATCTTGAATGACTTGCCCGTCGAAGGGTCCGTATATGTGAGAGTGATGTGCCAGACGATATGGCCGAGCTGTTTGCTCGCCACTTTTTTCCATAGTTCCTGGGCGTAGCCAGTGTCATTCAGGTCCAGGACTACCCCTCCACCACAGTCCACGGCGGCGGGGATGTCGTCGCTCCAACCCCATACTATTTTGCCGCCGTTGCCCTCGGCCGGAGCGAAGAGCGGGGTGGCTGCCGCCTCGTCTGTCTGCGGCTCGACGGGTTGCTGATCGCAGCTTACGGCCACGAGCAGCGCGAGTGATACTACGAGAGGGATTTGCCAACGCATAAGATACCTCCGGTGCGTTTGCGGCCTCTTGGAGAGGTCGCAATGATGCAACGCGACCGGCACGTCGGGGGGGACGGCGTCCGATCCTGCTTGTGGTGCGGCTGTCTATAGAAAAGAGGCGAACCTCGGATAGTCGCCTAAACCACTGGTAGTTGGGCAAGGTGTATGCCGAGATCGCCATTCCCGAGCTTCCAGACTGAGTCGGTTGGTACTAAAGTACTTGGCTCGGTTTTGACAGGCTTGGTGTTGCAGATACGCGACGGACATCCCGTCGGATCATGGGTCAAATTGTCGGGTTCTACGGTGAGCGATCCCGCCCGCCGCCGCGCGACACGCCTCAGACGGACGTGAAAGAGCCCCGGTCGGGGGGCGGGGCTAGTCTGGCAACGTTTTGGCAACGTTTGCCCGCAGCCGGGTACATTCCAGCACAGCCCCACACAGACGCCCCGTCTGGATTAGCGCAGAAAATCAGCCATATACAGCCCCACACAGCCCCACGCAAAGGCCCTGGCATAATCGCAGGTTCAGCGGCCTGGACCTCGCGGCGGGCTCGTCGATCTCCGTCCGGGCCACGATCGAGCAGCCAGGGAAGCGCAGTGCCTGGATCTGGTTTATCGTGTCCCTGGCGCTGGGGACCGCGGCAGTGGTGTCGCTGAAGCTGAGCTCCCGTCAGAGGCACCGGCCTTCCTGATCGGTGCCGCACCCGCAGTTTTTCCGGCACCCTTCAGGGGCGCCGGCTCGGGTGTCGCCTGGCGTCTTGCCGCTCCTTCGGGTGTGCCCCTATGATTCTCTGAACAGTTGACAAGGACGGGCGCATGGAAGTCGGTGCGAATCCGACGCGGCCCCGCCACTGTGAGAGGCTGATGGATGCGGGAGCATGGCTCCCGTCAGTCCATTTCGCCGCGACGATGCCACTGGACCTGCGGTCCGGGAAGGCCGCGACGGAGCCTCGAGCCAGGAGACGTGGCCTGTCCTTGCCCAATGTCGCTCTTCGCGGGAAGGGTGTGGGCGAGCCACAGTTTGTAGTGCTCGGTCATGCCCGCCCTTTCTCTGAAAGGACGGGTTTTCTGTTGCGGTGGGATACTATAGCTGGCGTCGTCGTCGGCTTGTTGCTGGCTGCATCCGGTGTTCAGGCCCAGGACTCGCCGATCCGTGTATTCGACGACGCGGGCCGCGTGGTGGAGTTGGGACGCTCGCCGCAACGGATCGTCTCACTCGTGCCGGTTGCGACAGAGATCCTGTTCGGACTGGGCGAAGGAGACCGCCTCGTCGGCCGCTCCAGGTACGACGATTATCCCCTCGAAGTTCTCGCGGTACCCGACGTGGGCGATGCGATTCGGCCATCGATCGAGACCGTTCTCCTGCGAGACCCTGACCTCGTCATCCTGATCGGCGGATCGGACAACGCGGAAGCCGCCAGGGAGATGGCGCGACTGGACGTTCCATTTGTGTCGCTCCTGTTCAACACGCTCGATGATCTTCACACGAACGTGCTTCGACTCGGCAGGCTAGTGGGCCGATCAGACGAGGCTCTCGAGATGTGGGAGGGGATCGAGCACGACTTGGACGAGGTCCGGATAGCCGTTGATGGGTCACCGCGTCCCCGAGTGTTCTACGATGTGGGCTACCCCCCGGCGTTTACTGCGGGCGCCGGCAGTTACCTGGACACGCTGATCACGATTGCCGGCGGGAGCAACGTGTTCGGGGATCTGTCCGCTCCGGCTCCCCGGGTCAGCCTCGAGGCGATCATGGGTCGCGATCCGGATGTCATCATCCATCCGGTGAGCGATGGAGCAGGGGTGGGCGGCGTCGCTCCATCGGAGAGAACCGGCTGGAGCTATCTCAGAGCTGTTCGGAACGGATCTGTGCTCACGGTTCCGGCGGACCTGCTTCACCGGCTTGGACCACGAATCGGTGAAGCCGCCCGGCTGGTGGCAGTCGCGCTGCACCCCGAGGCGAGGGGTCTACTCCTGCCATGAAGTGGTCCATTGTTGCCTTGACGTGCCTGCTGTTCGTAGCTGTCGCGGTCGGACTGCTGGTCGGTCCGGTCGAGATTCCCCCCGGAGCCTGGATCGAAGCTCTCCGGGGGGAGGAAGGGCCCGCGTACACGATCCTGTGGAGGGTGAGGCTGCCTCGGGTGGTGGCCGGCGTCCTTACCGGTGGAATGCTCGCAGTTTCCGGTGCCGTCTTCCAGGCCCTGCTGAGAAACCCGCTTGCGGAGCCGTACCTGCTGGGAGTTTCGTCGGGCGCGGCGCTCGGAGCGGTCACCTCGCTGGCACTGGGGCTCTCCGCTTCGGCGTACTTCGCGCTGCCCGTCGCGGCCCTGGCCGGGGCTTTCGTGGCCATCGTGGTGGTCTTCGAGGTGGCACGAGTGGGCATGCGCCTTGATACCCGAGTGCTCCTGCTCGCTGGAGTCGTGGTGAGTGCTTTCCTGAGCGCTTGCGTAATGCTCATCCTGACGTTCGTTCGAGCGGATACGCTCCGGTCGGTGTTCTTCTGGACTCTCGGAAGCCTCAGCGGAGCGTCGTGGGCGATGATCGGCTCCATGGCGGCGTATGCCACACCGGCGGTGGTAGTGCTGTTCGGCCTCAGCCGGCACCTGAACGCGCTGTCTCTCGGTGAAGAGACTGCAGCCCACCTGGGCACCGACACGGAGCACGTAAAGTGGCTGGCCTACGGGCTGGCATCGCTGCTGGCGGCGGCCGCCGTTTCCGTCGCAGGCGTAATCGGGTTCGTCGGGCTGGTCGTCCCGCACGCGGTCAGGCTGGCCGGAGTGAGGGATCACCGGGCCCTCATCCCGCTTTCTTTTCTGGTGGGTGGGGCCGCACTGGTTCTTGCGGACGCCGCCGCCCGGACGGTGGCGGCACCGATGGAGATCCCGGTCGGCGTAGTGACGGCGGTGCTCGGAGTACCACTCTTCCTGCTGCTCTTGAGGCGGAGCGTCCGAACATGATCTGCCGCCTGGATGCCATTTCGTTCCGTTACGCGGGGCAGACCGCGGATGCCGTCCGCAACGTGACGCTTGGCGTGACCGAAGGGGAACACGTCGCACTCGTGGGTCCAAATGGGGCCGGGAAGAGCACCCTTCTCCGGCTCGTGACTGGTGTTCTCGTGCCGAGGACCGGAGTCGTGGAGGTCCTGGGACGCCGTGCGGGCGATTGGAAGCGCCGCGATCTGGCCCGGCAGATGGCCGTCGTCTCCCAGGCAAGCGAGCCCGCCACCGGGCTGTCCGTACGCGAGATCGTGAGCATGGGACGCCACCCGTACGTACGTCCGTGGTCCGCCCTCGGACGGATCGATCGGCGGGTGGTGGACTCCTGCCTGGACGCCGTGGATCTGGGCGACCTCAGTGAGCGGGACGCGGGGGAGCTCTCGGGCGGCGAGCTTCAACGCGCGAGGTTGGCCCGAGCACTCGCCCAGGAGCCTCGCCTTCTCCTACTGGACGAGCCGACCGCGCATCTGGATATGGGCCATGAGATGCGCTTTCTGGAATTGGTAGCGGAACATACTGCGGAACAGTCGCTTACGGTAATTGCTGTCACGCACCACTTGAACACGGCAGCGCGCTTCGCCGACCGCATGATTTTGCTTTCCGAGGGCCGGCTCGTGGCTGATGGATCGGCTCGTGATGTCCTCACTCCTCGACGCCTCGAATCGGCCTTCGGATGGCCGGTCGAAATCCGGGACCTGGGCTCGCTGGGCCGACACGCCATTCCGAAGCGTCGCGAGACGGAAGAAGCAGGCGGATGAGCAAGGAGGGGATTCTCGGGTGTGTGAGGCCTCGGCCCTGGCGACTTCGGTGGAGGACCGCGGCCCTGTTGATTCTGGTTGTGGCATGGTTCTGGGCGGATCCGAAGTTCTCTCGTGCGCAGCAGACGGCGCCCGCCGAATTGACGCTCGTCGTCACACTGGTATCCGAAGGTGGTGAAATCCTTCGGGCGGGCCATGTTCGAGCGGAAGAGGTCGGGGGCGGTCAGGCAGCCAGGGGACAGCCGCAACGGATAGAGGCTCACGACGGGACTGTCACCCTGCAATTGGCGCGTGGGGCCGAATATGCCCTGGTTGCCAGCGCTCCGGGGCACCGGGATCGCTCGATCGAGTTGTCCCGAAAGCGGAGCGGGACGTTGCGGGTCGTTCTGTCCATTGATCCGTACGAGCTTCCGGTCATCGCAGCCACCACTCCTGGCAGCGCTGTCGGCACGTCGGTGCGGGCGGTTCACCAGATACGATTCGCCGATGAGTCCCTGACGTATTCGACCGTGGGAGAATGGCTGGCCGACGTCCCGGGCGTATCGGTCCGGCGCCACGGTCCCGGAGGCAGGCAGGTGGTGTCGGTACGTGGCAGCCGTCCCGAAGATGTTCTCGTCCTTCTCGACGGCGTCCCCCTCAACGATCCGCTAACGGGCAGGGCGGACCTTTCGGGCATCCTCACGTCCACCCTCGAGTCGGGAACTCTCGTCAGGGGAGCCGCATCCCAGCGCTTCGGATCCGGGGCGGCAGCGGGCGCATTGCTTCTGACATCTCGCATGGGAGAGGGGACCGGGATCGGGGGCGGCGTCCGCATGGAGTCCTACGGTGTCCGTGGCGTGGACGTACAGGCCGACATGGCGGAAGGGGGGCGACGCTTGGGAGTCACCGTGGCCGCGGCTCGTTCGGAGAACGACTTCTCGTACCGCAATCCCGTGCTGCCGGCAAGCCCGGTAGAGACTCGCTCCAATGCCGATGTTTCGACTATCAGCGCAGCTCTTCACGGTGCCTCCGGCCCGGTCCAGGCGAGCCTGCGCATGGATCGGGCGGAGCGCGGTGTGCCGGGACGGGTGGGGACGAGCCTGTTCGAGACGGCGCGGGCGGATGATCGCTCGTGGATGTTCGCGGCGGGTGTGGAACAGACGCGCTGGAGAAGTTCGGTCAGCTATGGCTCTCATCGTCTGGCCTACCGGGCGTCGGGCTCCTCGGAGGAGACCGCTCAGACGGTGGGAGGTCTTCGACTATCGGGGGACGTGCAGCTCGATCCCGGGATTCCCATGACACTGGGCGCGCGTCTGAGTCACGAGGCCGTCGCCGGGGACGCCATCGAGGGGCGGCCCGGTCGAACGGTCGTGGGCGGGCGCGTCGCATTCGCGCTTGGTACGGACGGGGTTCGGGTCGATCCATCGATTTCCCTGGACGTCGCCCGTGGCGTCTCCGTGTTCAGCCCGGATCTTACCGTGACCTGGATCGCCAGCTCGGTGACCAGGATATGGACTCGCGTTGGACAGGGGTTTCGGTTGCCCACCTTCGGCGATCTGTACTTTGCCTCGCAGTACAGAGTGCGGCCCAACCCCGAGTTACAACCGGAGAGGATCACGCTGGACGCAGAGCTCGGAGGCAGCACGTCGGCCAGTACGGGCGCGCTTCGAGTTGAAGCGTCCGGCTCGGTGTGGTTGCGACACACGGAGGATCCTATCGTCTGGCTGGCCAGTTCAGTCGCCGTGTGGAGTCCGCAGAACCTGGGAGAGCTTCGAAGCTCGGGACTGGAGCTGGAGCTGGGCGTGGCGTCGCGGCGACCACGAAGAGTCGGCTGGCGTGTCCAACTGGCAGGGACCCTTCAGCGGAGCCGAGTCGGGTTTGGCCAGAATCGGAACCCGCTTCCGTACGAGCCGGCTGGCACGGGCCGGCTTACGCTCGAAACGTGGTGGGGATCCACCGGCGGCCGGCTGGATATGCGGTACACCGGGCCGCGAACCACCAGCGTCGCTGCGACGCGGTCGATCGACGGTTACGCCACACTAGACGTATCGGCCACTCACTCTTTCAACGCGCGCAGCATGAGACTCGGCCTGATCGCGCGCATCGAGAACGTCATGGATCAGCGTTACGAGCTGATCGAATTATACCCCGAAGTCGGGCGTCGGCTCGTGCTACGCCTGGAAGCCAGGAGACCCCGTCAATGACCAGCATTTTGATCACCAGGCATCGCTGCCTCAAGAGATTCGTGGGCCCGTTCAGTTTCCTGTTGCTGAGCGGAGTTCTCGCTGCGTGTGCGGACGCCGCGCCGAGCGGCCCTGGAGAACCGGCGGACGAGGGTGTTCTCGTATTGAATTCTACGGGCCAGACTTTGGCAGCGTTTTCGGTAGGAGAGACCCTCCGGTCAGCGGGAACGCCAATCGATCTGGGCGCCGGCTTCGACGGAGACGCGTTCGATCACTCAGCGGCCTTTGCCGTCACCACGGTCTCGAGCTTCGGTGGAAGTCGGGTGCTGTTCGTGGACCTCGAATCGGGCAACATCCTGACGAGTCTGTTCCCGGAACCGGAGGTCGATCTTGCGAACCCGTCCGCGCCGTCATTCGACGGAGGGGGCACGGTGTGGGTAGGGGGAAGAGACAGCGACGCCGTCTACCGGGTGGATCCGGGCGATCCGGTGGTCCAGAGAATCGCCGACGGAGTCGGCACGTTCATCGAGCGGGTCGTGCCCGTTGGTCAGCTCCTGTACGCGATCGATGCCAACATCGACGATGACGGAGGCACGTACCAGCCGCTGGGGCCGGGTCGAATCGTAGTCCTCTCTCGAACAGGGCTCGCACAAGAAGTGATCGACCTTCCCGGGGGCGCCCTGAATCCCACGGACGGCCTCGAGGTGGACGGCAAGCTGATCGTGCTGGTGGCAGGCACGTTCGACCCGGGCTCCTTCCAACCGCTGAACGATGGAGCCCTGGCCATCGTCGACCTCGATGATGGGACGGTGGACGCTACGGTGGCCCTGGCCGCGAACGGCGTGTCGCTGGAGTTGGGTGCCGACGGGTTCGTCTACGTTACGGCAAGCTCGGATTTCAGCGAGCTCCACGTCCTTCGCTTCGATCCCACAACGAGTTCTTTCGATCGCGGTCCTGGCGACCCGATCGACGTAAGAGGACCAGCGGGAGAGAGGGTGGAGTGCTGGTCCGCCACCGCCGTGCGTGACGGCCGGATTCTGTGCACGACCTTCAGCTTCGCTGAGGCGGGAAGGCTGGTGCTCTCGGACGCGAACGGCGTGTTCATCGATGAAGTGCCTTCCGGGTTCGGAAGCACGGATCTGGGACTTCAGTGAACAGTCCTGGCAGGTCGCTGAAGTACCCCGGGCGGTTGCGGAGTGGAGCGTTTGCCGCGCCCGTAGGGCTCGGGTAGCTTGGACGCGTGCCGATCGTGACAACGCGCAGCATTGTGCTGCAGACCCACCCGTACAGCGACACGAGCAAGATCCTGCGTCTAATGACGCTGGACTACGGCCCACAATCGGCCATGGCCCGAGGAGCGCTGCGGCCGCGGAGCCGGCTCTCGGGAGTGCTCGAGCTCTTCGCCGAGGGATCCGCAACCCTCTACTTGAAGCCAAACCTGGACCTTCATACGCTCTCGGATTTCGATCTCATACGTGAACGGCAAGCATTGGGCAGGGATCTTCGTCGGTACGCTGGCGCCAGCGTGCTGAGCGAGCTCGTGCTGCGGCTGGCTCCCGCGGAGGAGGACCCACTCCTTTACGAGAGCCTCGCGCGAGGACTGGACGCACTGTTAGAGGCCGATTCCGAATCGGTCGCCGCGACTGCCCTTGCTGCCATCTGGAGCCTCGTGGACGTGCTCGGGTTCGCGCCGGATCTCGGTACCTGCTCCCGGTGCAACGAGCCCGTAAGCGGCAGGGGCGGGCGGCTCGACGTACGAGAGGGAGTCCTCGTGTGTGACAGGTGCCTTCCGGGCGGCGGGAGCCTCTCGGCGGACGAGCTGGCCGTTCTCCAGCGCCTGGCGGCCGGCCAGCCTCATGGTTCCCCTCCGTCGAGTCGTCAGGTCGGTCTGCTCGTGGAGTTCATCCGCCACCACGCAGCGGAGGGGATCAGGCTCCGATCGCTGGACTTCCTTCTCGCCGAGGAGGTCCGGTGACCAGGGGAGTTGTATTCGGTACAGCCGGTCACGTTGATCACGGGAAGACTGCACTCGTCCGGGCCCTGACGGGCGTGGAGACGGATCGGTGGGTCGAGGAGCGTGAACGCGGTCTTACGATCGACATCGGATTCGCGCGTCTCGATGCGGGGCCGGGCCTTGATGCCGGCATCGTGGACGTTCCTGGGCATGAGGACTTCGTCAAGAACATGCTGGCGGGCTCTACCGGGATCGATGTTCTCCTGCTCGTGGTAGCTGCGGACGAGGGCCCGATGCCTCAGACTCGAGAGCATCTGATGATCGCCAGGCTCCTGGGCGTTCGGAATGGACTGGTCGCGCTCAATAAGGTAGACAGGGTGGAGACTGACTGGCTCGAACTGGTCCGCGATGCGACCCGCGACGAGCTCGGCAGGATCCTCGGCCATACCGATTGGCCCATCGTGGACGTGTCGGCCGCTACCGGTGCGGGCCTCGCGGATCTGCGTGAAGAGATCCGGATGGCAGCGGACCGGGCGCCGGAGAGGGATGGGCTCGACGTCTTCCGCATGCCTGTGGACCGGTCGTTCAGCGTGCGAGGGGCCGGGACGGTCGTGACAGGCACGACCTGGAGCGGAAGCGTGTCGACGGGAGATCGCGTTCGGCTGCTCCCGGCGAACGTCACGACGAGGGTGAGGGCTCTCCAGGTTCACGGGGTAGAGAGAGAAGAGGTCGGTCCGGCTCGTCGCTGTGCTATGGCCCTCGTGGGTGTGAATGCCTCGCAGGCGGACCGAGGCAGCGTCGTCGTCGGCGACGGGAACTGGAGAGCGCTCCGGCGGCTCGGCGCTCGCATCGAGGTTCCAGCGGCGTCCTCTCGCGAGGTCGACCACGGACAGCGGGTCCGTCTGTTTCTGGGTACTGCCGAAGTGATGGCTCGGGTACGCACCGAGGATCGTGGGCTCGTCCGGCGGGGAGAAACGACATGGGTCGTCCTCGACTGTGAACAGCCTGTCGTCGCCCGGGTTGGAGACCGATTCATACTGCGCTTTTACTCGCCGGTTACCACGATTGCCGGTGGCCAGGTCTCCGAGCTGGAACCCCCAAGGGGCTGGCGGGAGCGCCTCGGGAGCTGGAACGAGATCCTGACGCGCGATCCGGAGCAGTCGATTATCGCTGCCGTCAATGCGAGCGGCGGATTGGGACTGGATGCCGGGGACGTGCCCCTGGCTTCGACCACGTCCGGGTCGAGTGCGGAGAGTCTGCTCGGAGCCAACCCGGATGTGAGCCGGATCGGCAACGCCTGGTATGGCCGGAGGGCGCTGGAGGACGCCGCAACGGCTGTCGTGAATCAGCTTCAGCGGGCGCACGAGATCAGGCGCAGGGCGTCCGGCGAATCATTGGAATCGGTTCGGGCATCTATATCAGTCCGGTATTCGGTCCCGCTGATCGACTTCGCTATCGAATCTCTGACGTCCTCAGGGGCTGTGGTGCTGCGGGGCCCCACTATCCGGCTTCCCGGCCACGAGGCGGAGCTTGACGTAGCTGAGGAAGCGGCCAGCCGAGAACTGGTTCAGATTCTGTCGGCCGCGGGGCTGGCGCCTCCTTCACCGTCCGAGATGACTGCTCGGATTGGAGTCGAGCGCGAAGTGCTGAACGATCTATTGAGGCTGCTCGTCGAACGAAAGGAGATCGTCTCAATCACTCCAGAGATGATCGTGACTCGTGAGACCGAAGAAACGGCGCGTCGGGTGGTTCGGATGATAGCCGGACAGGGGAATCCAGCCTCTCCCGGGGACTTTCGTGAGGCGCTGGGAGTAACTCGGAAGTACCTGATCCCGCTGTTGGAGTATATGGACCGCATCGGCGTCACACGCCGCACGTCTGAGGGCAGGATAGCCAGAGACAGTTGAGGGACTGCTGAAGAGGTACAGCGGTCCGCTCCACGAGCGCTCTTCAGTCGACGTAGTAGAGGAATCTCCCGCAGTGGGCGCACACGGTGATCCTGTCGTTGCGTCCCGCCTCCGAAGACCAGGCCGTCGGAGTCGCCACGAAACAACCGTAGCAGATGCCGTTGAGAACCGGCGCAACTGCCCTGTCCAGCGTTTCAGCCAGGTCTACGTAGCGCCTCTGGACGGTCGGGTCCAGCCGCTCGGTGAGCTCCTCGATCTTCTCGTCGAGGAGCTCGAGAGCCTCTACCGGTCTGAGCTCGAAGACCTCCTCCTCCACTTTCCTGAGCGGTTCGTCGCGGAGGGCCTGTTTTTGAGCGTGCATGTCCTGGAGCTCCAGGAGGAGCTCAAGCTGCGGGTGCATCCTCAGACCCCTTTATCCTCCAGCAGTGCGATGAACTCCTCCGGCGTCTCGATCTTCGTGAGCCGCTCGGGCACGTCCGGTTCCTTCCCGAACTGAGCGATCCGTCCCAGAACAGGCAGGTACTGATTCGACACCTCCAGGGGAGGGGCTACGATAAGGAAGATGTGCTGCACGGACTTCTTGTCGATGGCGTCGAAGTCGATTCCCGCTATCTTCCTGCCGAACGCGACCCTGAGACGGTTGACGACCAGGGACCGACAGTGGGGAATGGCGATGCGCCGGCCGATCCCGGTTGACCCCAGGTTTTCCCGTCGCTTCAGCATCTTGAACAGGATGCCCCTTGCCTTCTCATCCAGCCCCAGGAGACCGACCAGTTCCTTGAGAGCCTCGTCTTTCGTCTCCGCCGCCAGATCGAGGTTGATTGCTTCCAGAGTAAAGAAATCACGTAGTTGCATCTATCTTCTCCTGGCCATGGTAGGGCGTCGCCCCTCCAGCCCGGTCATCCGTGTGCTTCGAGGACCTGCAGTATATTCCCTTCAGCGAAAGGCTGTCAAAGCACGCCAGCCAGTTGGTCACGTGATACCGTCGCATTGACGGAACCTGACGATCCGATTAGTGTGAAATAGGAAAGAGGGCTGCTTCGGCGGCCCTCCTGTGCGAGCAGATTCCGGCTGATTGATAACGAGGGGGGTGAATCAGATTCGACGCGTTTTCGGATCCTGAGGTAGCGTGCCGAGGTTTCCCGGCACCTCGCGAAACACCGGGAAAAAACACAATTGCCAACGACAACTTGGCTCTGGCTGCGTAACTAGCGTGGCCCGTTCCCTGGACTGCCCGCCCGAGGCGGCCCCTGGAGCGCCGACAATTCGGGCTGGTCTCCGAAACAGGCCGTTGGTTACGGAGGCGAGATGGCGCAAGCCATGTGCGGCTGGATGACTGCGGGCCGTCGAGGAGCCCTGCCTTCATCGAGACTGGATCCTCGGATACGCACGTAGAAACCGATGGTGAGGGGTTCGCGGACCCGGGTGCGATTCCCGGCACCTCCATCACACTTCCGCGCTCCGGTCCAAGGCCGGGTCGCGGACTTTTTCTTTCTTGGGGCGCTGCGACCGAATCGGTGCTGTGTGGTCGCGAGGCCCGCTGGACAAGCCATTCCCATTCATCATGCTGCAAGGAGTCTTGTACGTGCTGGACGAGCTTCTGGAGCGCCTCAACGGTGAGGCCGAGGCACTTCTACACGAACTGAGCGTGACGCTGCCAAAAGCGATCGAGACGGCAGTGGCGCAGGGTGACCTCAGCGAGAACGCGGAATACACGGCGGCACTCGAAAGGCAGCAGTTCGTTGGGGCAAGGCTGGAGCACATTTCCCGTCGGCTCGGCGAGTTGAGTGAAATCGACCTGGAGGACGTCCCCCTGGATCGGATAGGCTTCGGCTCAAGGGTGGAGCTGCTTGACCTCGATGACGATACGGTCGAGCGGTACACGTTGGCCTTCGGCGACTATCTGGATTTTGAGAAGGCCGAGATATCGATGGCGTCCCCGATCGGCAAGGCCCTGCTTGGAAAGGGTAACGGCGACGAGGTAAACGTTTCGTTGCCCAACGGCAATATTCGCTACCGGGTGCTGGGCTTCGAGACACTCCACGAGGTGAGAGGCGCCACCGACTAGATTTTCGGCCTCGACTCGTCCTCAGAACACCGAGATCTCGGGCACGAAGCGGGCCGGGTCTCTCCGGACATCCTCCAACATGGCGTTCAACTCCACCAGGGTGCGGAGCAACTCCTCGTACAACTCCTCGTCCGTGAACAGACGCCCCGCAGAGCCCTCCCCCGCAAGCAGTCCGGCCAGGAGCGAGTCCGCGCGGGTTACCGTGGCCGTCAACTCGACGTACAGACTGTCGGAGCGGATCAGTTGCCCGAGCGTGCCTTCTCCCTCGACCACAGCTCGCGCAAGCGTATCGAAGGAAGTCACGGCCGACCTCACCGCGGCATACAGGGTGTCGTCACTCAGCACCCGCATGAGATTACCGTCCGATGCCGCGGCTGCGGTCACGAGCGTGTCAAGGCTCCCTGCCAGGCCTACCATGCGTGCGTACAGCTCTTCATCCACTACGAGCTGCCCGAGTGTCCCCTGGCCTTCAAGCAGGCCTCGCGTCAGGTCGGAGAGATTGCGGGCGACGCTGGCGAGGTCGCCGACGGCCTCGGCGCCTTCGGCCAGGAGCTCGTCGTAGTCGAGCGACGCGGCCGACAGCACGGTGTCTCCGGGCTGCAGCACTCGGGCATCCGGACTTCCTGGGCGAATGTCGATCAAACGGTCTCCGAGGAGTCCCTGGGTCCTGACCTGGGCCCTCGAGTCCGACCGGATCTGATCCTGTACGTCGACGTTGATCGCCAACCAGATCGCTACGGCTTCTCGACTGGCAGGCCTGTTCTCCGGCGCGATGAAGGAGATGTCGGCCACTTGACCGACTGTCTGGCCGGCCAGTTGAACAGCTGCGCCCGGAACGAGACCCGATGCCGAGCGAACGAGAGTGACCAGTCGGTAGCGCTCGCCGAACACATAGCCCGTGTCACCGACCAGAAACACGCTGATGGACAGCACCGCGAGAGCCACGAGAATCAGCAGGCCGACGCGCACCTGCTCCCATGTCACGGCTGCACCTCTTCTCACGGTTGCTCCTCGTCACTCGCGGGCCTGATGCGCCGGCAATGCCTAGCGAAGGAACTCTCGAACATACTCATCCTCCGACGCCACCATCTCCTCGGGCGCCCCGATGAACACGAGGACGCCCCCGAACAATAGAGCGACACGATTACTGATGCGGAAGGCCGACCTGATATCGTGAGTCACGACGATGGAACTGACGTCCAGCTCGTTCTGCAGCTTCAGAATAAGGTCGTTGATCGTCCGGGTCGTGATCGGGTCCAGCCCGCTCGTGGGCTCGTCATACAGGAGCAGCCGCGGGCGATGCGCGACGGCCCTGGCGATACCCACCCGCTTCTTCATGCCACCGCTGAGCTCAGCCGGCAGGAGGTCCATCACGTGCTCGGGCTCGAGATCGACCAGCTCGAGAGACTCCCTTACTCGACGGCCGATCTCATCCTCGGAGAGGCTGGTGTGCTCGTGCAGGTAGAAGCCCACGTTGTCGTACACGCTGAGGGAGTCGAACAGCGCCGCTTCCTGGAATACCATGCCCATGTTCCGCCTCAAGGACAGAACCCGGGTCAATGGTGCGTTCGAGATGTCCTGTCCTTCTACTCTGACCTCTCCCGAGTCCGGAACGGAAAGGCCCAGGATCAGCCTCAGGATCGTTGACTTGCCGACGCCCGACCCGCCGAGCACGGAGAGGGTCTCTCCCCTGCGGAGATCCAGCGACACCCCTTTGAGGACGGCATAGTCTCCAAACGCGAGATAGAGATCCGACAGCTCGACGACGGGTCCAGTCGAAAGGGGAATCCGTGACTCTTCCCCGAGGTCCGCGAGGGCTTTGCGTACCTCCTCGCGGATTTCCTTCCGCATCTGCGAGTCCCACACGTCGAGCGAATCGTACGTCATTCGACCAACAACGCGATGAGTACCTGGGTCAGGAAATAGTCCGTCGTCAGGATGAAGATGGATGTCGTGACGACCGCGCGTGTTGCCGCCCTACCAACCCCTTCCGTGCCGCCCGTCGTCTTGAGGCCGAAGTAGCATCCCGTGATTGCGATGATTGCTCCGAAGAACACGGGCTTGAGGAGCCCGGCGAAGATGTCGATCGGGATGTAGCGCAGGATGAAGCCGGTCTCGGCCAGCGTCAGGTAGACTGAGCGCATGTACAGGTCTACCGTCAGGTCCAGCTTCACGACGGCGATCAGCATGCCTCCGAGCACGGCGACCACGTCGGTGATCACGGTCAGCAGCGGCAGACAGACAATCGCCGCCAGGAACCTGGGAACGACGAGCTTGCGGACAGGGTCGACGCTCATCGTGTACAGAGCATCTACCTGCTCGGTGACCTTCATGGCGCCGATCTCGGCCGCCATTCCGGAGCCCGCCCGGCCCGTCACCATCAGGGCGGTAAGCACGGGACCGAGCTCCCGCACGGCGCTCGCGCCCACCAGGCGACCGATGTATATGGTGGCCCCGAATTGCTTCATTTCGACCGCCGATTGCAGTGCGAGCACCATCCCGGTGAACAGACCTGTGAGGAGGACGATCCCGATGGATCCCACTCCGATCACGTCCATCTGGATCACCAGGTCACGGCCGTAGAACGGGCGGGAAACGCTCGCATGGAGGCTGCGGCCAAGGAGGTGGAAGTACTCCTGCGTGTGGTGGGCCCAGCCCTTTAGGGTGTCGTTGATGTAGCGCAGCGGGGTACGGGCCGTTTCGCTCAGGCTCATGGCGCGTTCACGATCCCCCGGGCTTTGACTCCCCCGTGCCCCGCGACTAATTTCGCGCGACGCGCGTCCTGCTCGAAATATGATCTGTCGAAACCGTTGCAGGACCGTTACTCTGCGCCGCTTTCCTGCGGCGGACAATCCTCGGGGCAGGTTACCCGGGATCGAGATCGGACGCAAGACGACATCATGCCCTCAGACTCTCCATTAGTAGTGCTGGAGGAGGCTCAGAGCCTCTTTGATTCGGCCCGAGGCGGGCGAGTTCTCGTCGTCGGTGACGCCATGCTGGACGTGTACCTGGCAGGCTCGGTCGAAAGGATCTCCCCGGAGGCTCCAGTGCCTGTCGTACGCGTGGAGAAAGAGACCGCGGCCCCAGGCGGAGCCGCCAATGTCGCGAGGGGAGTGGCGGCGCTCGGGGCGACCTGCCGGCTCATCGCCGCAGTGGGCGATGACGGGTCGGGCGTGCGACTTGCGGGTCTTCTCGAGGACGCAGGCGTCGGGTCCGACGATTTCGTTGTCATCCCGGACAGACCGACTACCCGGAAGACCAGAATACTGGCCCGTCACCATCAGATGCTTCGTGTCGACAGGGAAGACCCCGCGGCCATCGCTCCAGGTCCGTATGCCGAGCTGGAAGCCCGGGCCATGGAAGCGATCGAGTGGGCGGACGCGCTGGTGATCGAGGACTACGACAAAGGGGTCGTTACGGGGGGACTGTCGCGCGCCCTCCTGGGCCGCACGCGCGAGCGTGGAGTTCCCTCGGTGGTCGACCCCAAGCTGAGGCACTTTTTCGAGTTTCCGGGCGCCACGATCTTCAAGCCGAACGCCCGTGAGCTGGCGGCAGCCCTCGGGCTGGAGAAAGAGCCCCGGGACGAGTCGACTCTCCGCCCATTGCTCGATCGACTGCGGTGTGACTGTCTCCTGCTGACAATGGGAGACCAAGGAATGCTGCTGGTGGATCGGTCGGCCGAAACACGACTGTTGCCGCCGGAGGCCCGAGAGGTCTTTGATGTCACGGGTGCCGGCGATACCGTTACGGCGGTTCTCGCTGTAAGCCTCTTGGCGGGCGGCTCGGTGCCACAAGCTGCGTATCTGGCGAACCTCGCGGCCGGTATCGAGGTCACACGGCTGGGTGCCGTGCCGGTTACCGCTGAGGATCTTATTCAGGCGCTGAAGGGACGTGGGCGCGAAATTCAGTCAAGCCGTTCTTGAGAGGAATCAAAAGGAGCACATTCATGCCTACAGATATCGATATCGCCCAGAATGCCACACTGAGGCCGATCCTGGACGTCGCGGCCGAGATCGGGCTGGGCTCCGACGACCTGCGACCCTACGGCCACACCATGGCCAAGATCACTCTGGCGGCGCTCGATGGACGTCCGGCGAGAGGCAAGCTGGTCCTGCTCACGGGAATGACGCCCACTCCGGCAGGAGAGGGGAAGTCCACCGTGGGTGTGGGACTCGCTCAGGCGCTGCGCAAGCTTGACAAGAACACCATGCTGTGCCTCCGGGAGCCATCTCTCGGGCCGGTGTTCGGGATCAAGGGAGGGGCGGCAGGGGGCGGCTATTCCCAGGTTCTGCCGATGGAGGAGATCAACCTCCACTTCACAGGAGATTTTCACGCGATTACCTCGGCACACTCCCTGCTATCAGCGGTGTTTGACAACAATCTTCATCGCGGAAACTCGATTGGGGTAGACACGCGGAAGATCAACTGGAAGCGGGCCATCGACATGAACGATCGGTCGCTGCGTAGCATCGTGATCGGTCTGGGCGGCCCGCTGGGTGGGCTTCCCCGGGAGGACGGCTTCACGATCACGGCGGCCTCCGAGATCATGGCCATCTTCTGCCTCTCCCGGGATCTTGCGGACTTCGAGGACAGGGTAAACCGGATTGTGCTGGGGACCCGTCCCGACGGATCGTTCGCGACGGCGGGCGAGCTGAATATTGGCGGAGCTATGGCCCTGCTGATGCGAGATGCGCTGGCGCCCAATCTCGTGCAGACCATCGAGGGCGGCCCCGCGCTGATTCATGGGGGCCCGTTCGCGAACATCGCCCACGGTTGCAACTCGCTGATCGCCACGCGGGCCGGTGCGCAACTGGCCGACATCGTGGTGACAGAGGCGGGCTTCGGGTCGGACCTGGGGGCTGAGAAATTCTTCGACATCAAGTGCCGATTGGGAGAGCTGAAGCCCGAGGCGGCCGTCGTCGTAGCCACGCTCCGCGCGATGAAGCATCACGCCTCGGCGGCCACGCCCGAGCTGACAACTCCGATTCGCGGCACCCTGGACGCCGGCTTCCAGAACCTCATGGCACACGTGGAGAACGTGCGGCAGTTCGGGGTTCCCGTTGTCGTCGCCATCAACCGCTTCGCAGACGATACGGACGAGGAAGTCGAGGCCGTGGCCTCCATGTGCCGCGCGGCGGGCGTGCGCTACGCCGACTGCGACGTCTGGGCGCGTGGGGGAGAGGGCGGCATCGAATTGGCCGAGGCGGTCCTGGCGACGCTGGATGAGGGAGAGGCTGACTTCGTGCCTCTGTACCCGACAGGAATGAGCCTTCTGGAGAAGCTGGAGACGGTGGCGACGAAGGTGTACGGCGCCGACGGGGTGAACATGACGAGGCCAGCGGCCAAGCAGGCACAGCAGATTGTCGACAACGGCCTCAGCGATTTGCCCGTGTGCATCGCCAAGACCCAGTACTCCCTGAGCGACGACCCCAGCCTGCTTGGCAAGCCGAGGGGCTTTGACATCACGGTGCGGGAATTCCGCATATCCGCAGGAGCCGGGTTCATCGTGGCCGTGACGGGCGACGTCATGACGATGCCCGGGCTGTCGGCCAGGCCTGCCGCAGAGGGAATGAAGGTGCACCCGGACGGCCGTATCGAAGGTCTGTTCTGACCCACGGTGTCGGTGAACGACAGGAGAGGCGCAATGCGTACGCTTTATACGAGCAAGGCCCCGGCGGCAATCGGGCCCTACTCCCAGGCGGTCGAGGCCGGAGGGTTCCTGTTCTCGGCCGGCCAGATAGGGCTGATTCCTGAGACCGGGGAGTTCGCGGGCCCGGATATCGAGACCCAGGCCAGACAGGTATTCGAGAACCTGGGCGCGATCCTCGACGTAGCCGGCGTGTCCTTCGCCGATGTAGTGAAGACCACGATCTATCTCGAGAATATGGATGAGTTTCCAACGGTTAACGGTATATATGCCAAACATTTCACAGAACCTTATCCGGCGCGGTCAACAGTGGCCGTGGCGGGGTTGCCGAAGGGGGCACGGGTAGAGATCGACATCGTGGCCCGAGTCCTCTGAGGTCTTCAGGGTCGGGGCCTGAGTACGAGGCACAGGGGGGGCGGATGGCGGCCGGTGTCGCCTGCGGTCTTCAAAACCGTCGCGGGGCGCGAGTAGCGTCCTGGGTGGGTTCGACTCCCACACGCTCCCGCCATCTGTCGCTTGGAGCTCTCGCGCTGGCTCTGCTCCTTCCTGGTGGTGCAATCAGAGCCCAGGAGCCAGTCGAAGGCGACACGGCGGCTGTCGGCCCGGTCGTCACGGTCGTGGACTCGGCGGCGCGTGTGCCCGCAGAGGATGGGGTGGTGGTCGACTCGGCCGGGCTACCGATCAGCCCGATGGGCGCATTTTTCAGGAGCTTGATCCTACCCGGTTGGGGGCAGGCCAGCGTTGACCAGCCGGTCCGCGGGGCATTCTACTTTACCATGGAAGCAGCCTCGCTGTGGATGCTTTTCAAGGCAGAGTCGAAGCTCAGAGCTGCCGAGCGTGCGGGAGATGAAGACCTTGCGGCCGCGCGAAAGGAACAGAAGGAGGACTGGATTGTGATGGCCGTTTTCTGGGCTCTGTTCAGTGGAGTGGACGCCTGGGTGTCCACTCACATGTGGGACTTCGAGGGAGTGGTGGTCCCTCCGCCCGATGGGTCCCGCGGAGTTGCCCTGCAGTACTCCATTCCGGTCGGGGGGCCATGACAGGGAGGGATACGGGTCCGGCCCCCTCAGGCCCGGTCGGTGTGTTTGACTCTGGACTGGGAGGGCTGACGGTCCTGCGCGCCATCCGTGATCGACTCCCCCGGGAGTCGACTGTATACCTCGGCGATACAGCGCGAGTGCCTTACGGCCCCAAGGCGGCCGATACGATCCGCCGCTATGCCCTCGAGGCAACGGACTTTCTTGTAGACAAGCGAGTGAAGGCGATCGTGATCGCCTGCAACACGGCGACGGCCAGGGCGCTACCGGATGTCCAGGACAGGGCAGGCGTGCCCGTTCTCGGCGTCGTCGAGCCGGGCGGACGGGCAGCGGCCACGGCTTCCGCGAGCGGTCGAATAGGAGTGATCGGAACCCGCGGAACGATCTCGAGTCGCGCCTACAGCAGGGTGATTCACCACCATCGTCCTGACGCGGAAGTGTTCGAGCAGGCCTGCCCGCTCTTCGTACCGCTCGTGGAAGAGGGCTGGACGGATGACGACGTTACCCGACTGGCCGCGCAGAGGTATCTGGAGCCACTCTTCGAGAAGGGGATCGACACACTGGTGCTTGCGTGCACGCACTACCCGCTCTTGAAGCCGCTTCTGTCCGACCTCGTCGGACCCGGAGTTCAACTGATCGACTCGGCCGAATCCACGGCAGCTGCCCTGGACGACCTGTTATCGGCCGCAGGTTTATCGAACAGCCGGGAAGAACAGCCGGGTGCCCGTTACTACGTGACGGACGAGGCAGCGCGCTTCGATCTCCTGGCGCGGCGCCTGCTGGGAGAGGAGGTGGATCACCTTGAGATGGTCAGCGTGGACTCCACCGGTTGAGGCGGATTTCGTTCCGAGTGATCTCGGCCCACGTGCAGTTATGCAGCCAGTCGCCGGAATTGAGGTAGTGCCTTCCCGGAGCGACTTCGAGCAGTTCGGGCTGGTGGCAATGCCCGAACACGACCAGGTCGAGATCCGGGTCGGATTCAAGCACCTTCAGCGCCAGTTCTCGAAGCCGGGCAGAGCGGTCATGGCTTCCGGGGTCGTCCGGTCGGTAGTGTCGGCTCTCCGTGCGGCTGATCAGGCGGATCAGATGCCCCGACCAATCAGGGTGGATCTGGCGGAATGCGGCGCGCGCCGGGCGGCTCCGAATCACCGACTTGAGGGCGCGGTAGCCCCAGTCTCCCCCGCCGATGCCGTCCCCGTGAGCCACGTAGGTCCTTCGCCCGCCAACTTTCGTGACGAGCGGGCCGTCCAGCAACTCGATGCCGATCTCCTCGGAGAGAAACCGGCCGCCCCACGAATCGTGATTGCCTCCCAGCAACCGGATGTGGACCCCTGCATCCACCAGGTCCGCCAGCATCCGAAGTACCTGAAAATGCCTGCTGAGGATGACGCTATCGTACTCGAACCAGAAATCGAACAGGTCCCCGTTGATCAGGAGGTCTCCGGTGCGGTCGGCAACACCCGAGAGGAACTCCATGAACGCGCTCTCGCTGGCGGTGGGAGCGGCACCGAGATGGGTATCGGAGACGACGATGGTGGACCTTTCCATGGCGCCAAGTATAGAGTGCGGCTGCCGAACTTGAAACGGTTGCGGAGCGCACGTAATCCTATGCTCGCGAGGATCCGATGAGAGCAGTAGAAGCCCCGGGCAGTCGGATCGAGTTGCGCGTTCGGTACGCGGAGACCGATCAGATGGGGCGTGCCCACCACATGGAGTATCTTGCGTGGTTCGAGATGGGCCGCACGGAGCTGCTCAGATCCGCTGGTGTGGCCTACTCTGAGATCGAGAAGCGCGGTGTGATGCTACCGGTCTCGGCTGTTGAGGTCGGTTACCTCAAGGGAGCAAGCTACGACGAGCTCGTGGGAATCCAGACGTGGGTCAGCGAGGTCAGGAGCCGCACGGTGACCTTCTCTTACGTCGCGACCCGGGCAACGGACTCACAGGTCCTGGCGACGGGCATCACCAGGCTCGTATGCACGGACTCCCGAGGCAAGCCCATACGCATTCCCGAGGACGTGGTGAAGGTTCTTCGCGCGCTTGCCGCTGCTGCCCCGACGGACGTCCCGGACGCGTGAGCCTCCAGGCCAGGCGAGCGGGGGCTGTTTTCTTGCTCGTCGTCGGGGCGCTCCATAGCTTCCGCGCGGGTCGGAAAGCGAGAGGGATCCGATTCCGTTCAGGTGTCCGGATTGGATTTGCAGCACTGGTTCTCGCGCTGACGGGCAGCTGCGTAAGTGCCGTCGAGAGCGGGCCCCCGATTGCCAACCCGGCGGATCTCGCGGCGCGAGTGAGAGGTGAGACTGGAGCGTCCGTACCTGCGACTCTACGCTTCGAGTGGCGTTACGCCGATCGCCGCGGTGATGTCGGTGGAGAGGGGATTGGCAGGTACAACCCCCCTGACAGCCTGCGCATAGATCTGTTCACATCCGGTGATGTTGCCATGGCGATCGCCGTGGCAGATGGGCAGCTTCGGAGCCTAGGGGAGATTGAGGACATCCAGATCCCGGGCCTCGAGTTCGTGTACGCCATGGCCGGCCTGTTTCGTCCGAGTGAGGGGAGAGCCGAGGGATACGTGGCCGGGACCGATTCCGTGCTCGTATACGGAGACGATGCGGTGCGAAGGACCTACTTCTATGTACGCGAGGGTCATCTTCGCAGAGTGGAGGAGCGCGTTCACGGACGGACGGTGCAGCGGGTGAACCTGGAATGGGCCAAATCCGGCCCTTGGCCGAGCAGGGCGGAGTATCGGAACTTGGACGAGCATAGCCGCGTACGCTGGGAGGTTGAAGAGATCACCCATCACACGGAGAGTCATCCCGCTCGTGCGTATGATCTGCCCCGTGTTCCATAGCCGAGCCGTCGCCGCCCTGTTGCTGACTCCCGTGCTGGCCATCGGCCTGGCGGGATGCAACTACACGTTCTCCGGCGGGGGTGGACTGCCTTCCCACATCGGGACGGTTTACGTGCCGCCAGTGGACAACAAGACGACGCAGTTCGCACTCACTCAGACGTTCACTGACAAGCTGCTCGACGCGGTTCGACGCAATCTGGGTGTCCAGCTGGCCTCCGAGGCGGAGGCGGATGCCACTATCGTCGCTTCGCTGATGCGATACACGGATACGGCCATCAATTTCCAGGGTATCGAGGACGTGGGAGCCGCCGTGTTTCAGAGGCGGGTGAGCATCACCGCCCAGGTTCAGATCGTGGACCACTCCAAGAACGAGATCATTTGGAACGGCACCGGCGTGGTTGGTCAAGGGGAATACAGCCCGGCGGATCCGGCGGGCGAGTCAACAGGGCAGGACGTCGCCATGGATAATCTGGTGCAGAAGATAGTGGATGGAGCACAGTCACAGTGGTAGGCCGCAGGCGGACGTCTCGGGGACGGTATTTCCGGCGGCTTCTGCTTCTGGGCGCCGGCTTCTGGTTTCTCCTCGGGGGGAACGGCGTGTTCCGATCGGCTGCCGACGGCGCGCGGGAATTGGCCGGCGCGGTTGCCGAGGCAGCGGTCCCTGCGTGGGGCGGCCTCGGAGGGTGGATCGCGGAAGCGGGAACGCAGGAGGCTGACTCACACGGAGAGGCCTCCGCGGGCCAGGACCAGGCGGGTGCGCAGTCAGAAGCCGATGACGCGGATCACGGCATCCGGATCCGGGACGTGTTCTTCATCCTCATCCTTATCCTGCTTTCGGGCAAGATCCTCGGCGAGATCGTCGAAAGACGTGGGCAGCCCGCCGTCCTGGGCGAGCTGGTCGCGGGCGTCATCCTGGGTGGCAGCGTGTTGGGTGTCATCCCGGACCCCGGCACAGAGATGTACGGGATCATCCACGTCTTCGCCGAGATCGGGGTCTCGATTCTTCTGTTCGAGATCGGCCTCGAGACTGACCTCAAGGAAATGTTCAGCGTCGGCCGAAGCGCGTCGGCCGTCGCGTTGGTCGGAGTGGCCGTGCCGTTCGGGCTCGGGTTCCTCTACTGGTACACCGTGAACCCAGCCATCGGGATCCACCCCGAGGGGATCAGTTTCGCCATCGTAGCCATTTTCGTGGGCGCAACGTTGACGGCGACGTCAGTCGGAATCACGGCGAGAGTGCTCTCGGATCTCGAGCGTATGCACACTCCCGAGGCGCGGATCATCATCGGTGCGGCTGTGATCGACGACGTGCTCGGAATCGTGATCCTCGCGGTAGTCGCGGGCCTCGCGTCAGGCGCGGCCGTCGGCCTGCTGTCGATCAGCAAGATCTTCGTGTTCGCGGTCGGGTTCCTCGTGCTCGCCGTCGTCATTGGAAACCGATTCGCCCCCGTGCTGTTCGACTTCGTGAATCGTATGCGCGTGCGAGGAGTCCTCCTGGTTACCGCCTTCTGTTTCGCGCTCGGAGTGGCCGCCCTGGCCGATTGGGCGGGTTCCGCGATGATCATCGGCGCGTTCGCTGCCGGCCTCGTGCTGTCGTCCACGAACCAGTTCGATGCGGTGGTGGAGAAGATCGAGCCGGTGGCGGATGTCTTTACGCCGATATTCTTCGTGGTCGTCGGCGCGCCGGTGAACGTGAACCTGTTCATACCGGGCACTGAGGACTTCAACCTGGCGGTTCTCATGGTCGGCCTGACCCTCACGGCGATCGCCATCATCGGGAAGCTGGTGTCGGGCCTGGCCGTGCGGAGGGCGGGTATCAGCAAGCTCGTG
>CAXMRU010000249.1:0-27769 GCA_964195715.1 Akkermansiaceae bacterium
GACGGCTCCCTCCCGAAGGTTAGGCCACCGGCTTCGGGTACCCCCAGCTTCCATCGCTTGACGGGCGGTGTGTACAAGGCCCGGGAACGTATTCACCGTGGTATGGCTGACCCACGATTACTAGCGATTCCGGCTTCATGCAGTCGAGTTTCAGACTGCAATCCGAACTTGGACCGGCTTTTTGGGATTCGCTCCACCTCGCGGTATCGCTGCCCTCTGTACCGGCCATTGTAGCACGTGTGTCGCCCTGGACATAAGGGCCATGATGACTTGACGTCATCCCCACCTTCCTCCGGTTTATCACCGGCAGTCCCCGTAGAGTCCCCGGCCGAACCGCTGGCAACTACGGGCGAGGGTTGCGCTCGTTGCGGGACTTAACCCAACATCTCACGACACGAGCTGACGACAGCCATGCAGCACCTGTGACGGCTCCCCGAAGGGTCCCCCCCTGTTTCCAAGGGAGTACTACCGACATGTCAAGCCCAGGTAAGGTTCTTCGCGTTGCTTCGAATTAAACCACATGCTCCACCGCTTGTGCGGGCCCCCGTCAATTCCTTTGAGTTTCAGCCTTGCGGCCGTACTCCCCAGGCGGGGTACTTAATGCGTTAGCGTCGGCACTGAAAGGGTCAATCCTCCCAACACCTAGTACCCATCGTTTACGGCGTGGACTACCAGGGTATCTAATCCTGTTTGCTCCCCACGCTTTCGCGCTTCAGCGTCAGAAAAGGCCCAGCGAGCCGCCTTCGCCACCGGTGTTCTTCCCGATATCTACGCATTCCACCGCTACACCGGGAATTCCGCTCGCCCCTACCTCTCTCAAGTCGAGCAGTATCGAGTGCAGTCCACGGGGTTGAGCCCCGGAATTTCACACCCGACTTACCCGACCGCCTACGCGCCCTTTACGCCCAGTGATTCCGAACAACGCTTGCTCCCTCCGTATTACCGCGGCTGCTGGCACGGAGTTAGCCGGAGCTTCCTCTGGTGGTACCGTCAGGCGGACCGGGTGTTAACCGATCCGTGGTTCGTCCCACCTGACAGGGGTTTACAACCCTGAGGCCTTCCTCCCCCACGCGGCGTCGCTGCGTCAGGCTTTCGCCCATTGCGCAATATTCCCCACTGCTGCCTCCCGTAGGAGTCTGGGCCGTGTCTCAGTCCCAGTGTGGCTGGCCACGCTCTCACGCCAGCTACCCGTCATCGCCTTGGTAGGCCGTTACCCCACCAACAAGCTGATAGGCCGCGAGCTCATCCGACGGTGCCAGCTTCTTCGAGAGGCCAGCTTTCACATCCGGCTTCCAAGCCAGTGCTGTATGCGGTATTAGCTCAGGTTTCCCTGAGTTATCCCCCGCCGCCGGGTAGATCGCTCACGTGTTACTCACCCGTTCGCCGCTTTACTAACCTCCCGAAGGAGGCGTTCTCGCTCGACTTGCATGTGTTAGGCACGCCGCCAGCGTTCGTCCTGAGCCAGGATCAAACTCTCCATAGATTATGAAAGAGCTCGGGCACTCTTACCGGCCAGGCCGATCCGAGCACCGCTTGACTCTGAAACGCTGGTCTCGACCTTGCGGCCGATAATTGCGTTCGGAAATTCACTTTGATTCCTCATAGAAACGCAGGAAGTGAAGCCTGCGTTTCGAGGCCCACACGCCACTCACACCATCTTTTCAAAAAGCAACCGCCCGGACGTGGACACTGCGCCACGTCTCGCGCGGAGAACGCATTATACATTGGGGCCATTCGAGTGTCAACCCCCTGCCCGGCAGGCCGCTTCGGACTCTGTTCGGGCCACCGACAAGCGGCAATATCGGACGGGGGAGCAAGGGTGAGCGACGGGAATTGAACCCGCGACCTCCAGGGCCACAACCTGGCGCTCTAACCGACTGAGCTACGCCCACCACGGTACGGCGCTGGACAATGTAGCCGAGTCGGCTGCCGCGGCAAGCACTTTCCCCCCGATGGAGCGGTGCTATGTTCGCACGGTCGTCCGCGGGAAAGGCTCAGGGTGCTACATCCAGGCCCCGTTAACATGTGATCAGGGTACGAACAGATACATGTCGAAACTGTCGATCGGAATCGTGGGACTTCCAAACGTCGGAAAGTCCACTTTGTTCCAGGCGCTGACCTCGGTTGCCGTGCCAGCTGAGAATTATCCGTTCTGCACGATCGATCCCAACGTCGGGGTGGTCGAAGTGCCGGATCCCCGTCTCCACATCCTGGCCGACATCGTCAGGCCACCGCGCGTTGTGCCCAACGTGGTGGAGTTCGTCGACATAGCCGGCCTCGTTGCTGGAGCATCCCGCGGCGAGGGCCTGGGCAACAAGTTCCTCCAGCACATTCGCGAAGTCGACGCCATTGCTCACGTTGTACGTTGTTTCGAGGACCCTTCCGTCGTGGCCACTGGCGACCTGGAGAACCCGAGTGCCGACCGGGAGGTCGTGGAGCTGGAGCTCGAGCTGGCCGATCTGGAGAACGTCCTCGGCACGCTGAACAAGGCCGAGCGGCGAGAGAACAGTGGAGACAAGGATGCCGGTGTGTTCGCCGGTGCTCTAAGACGCCTACGAGATGCGCTGGATGAGGGTATTCCGGCCAGGCGAGTCGAGCTGGATCCGGAGGAAGACAAAATGGTTCGGTCACTGGGCCTTCTGACGAGAAAGCCCGTTCTCTACGTTGCCAACGTCGACGAGCACGAGTTGGAGCTGGGTTCTCCTCACACGCAGAAGCTGCGAGCGGCGGTCGCACGATACGACCCGGACGCTGCAGTGGTGGAAGTGTGTGCGAGTCTGGAAGCCGAGTTGCTTGCCCTGGAGCCAGAGGAGCGAATCGAATTCCTCGGGGAGCACGGCATCACCGGGAGCGGCCTCGCTCGCCTTGTGCGGGCCGGATTCCGGCTTCTCGGTCTGCAGACCTTCTTCACACTCGGAGACAACGAGGTGAGGGCGTGGACGTTGAGGGCCGGGGGGCGCGCTCCCCAGGCGGCGGGCCGCGTGCATACGGATTTCGAGCGAGGCTTCATCAGGGCGGAGACCATCGCGTTCGATGAATTCAGGGACGTCGGCTCGATGAAAGCGGCGAGAGAGAGAGGACTCGTACGTTCGGAAGGCAAGGAGTACGTTGTGCGCGACGGCGACATACTGCTCTTCCGTACGTCTGCCTGAGTAGCTGTGCCCGACCCGGCCGTCGATAGCCTGGGGACTCGATCCAAGTTAGCTTTGGGTGCGAAACTCAGCAGGCTCGCAGTGCGTATGAGGAGGGCGGCGGTCGTTGGGTTAAAGACGAAAAGAGGCGGCGAGTGAACGATCTGGTTTCAGAGTCCAGTGATGGGGCCTACAGAGAAGGGTTGGGCTATGCCCTGTGGTGCCTCGTATTCGTGGGCCTGGCTGGAATTCACCGGATCTATCTCGGCAAGTACGGAACGGGCATACTCTACCTGCTCACCTTCGGTCTGTTCGGCATCGGTCAGTTCGTAGATCTGTTTCGAATGAAATCCCTGGTCCAGGACTCGAACATTCGCGAGGGTTATCTTCCTCACCCGAGGGTCGTCGGTCAGCTGATGAGTCGGATGACCCCAGCTCCGATGAGTCTCGAGAAGCCCTTGCGCCATAGGCTTCTCGACGCAGCTGTGACCCACGGTGGCGCCATTTCCGTTACGGATGGTGTGGCTGCGACAGGAGCGACCTTCAGCGAGGTCGAGGCGGAGCTGAAGCAACTGGTGGAGTCCGGTTACGTCGACGTGGATGTACCGCCCGGCAAGACCTACATCGTATATCGGTTTACAGAGCTGAGCTGAGGGGATTCACCGGGTGGGCTGCCCTTCCTACCGCACGGAGCCCTGGATGTAGTCCCGCAGGTACCGGTTCTCGACTTCCTTCTCCTGCTTCATCGCGTTCACGACATCCCCGATTGAAACCACGCCGGACAGTTGCTCGCCATCCACGATGGGAAGATGGCGTATCCGGTTGGCCGTCATGATCCCGGCGGCGTAGTCGACCTGGTCCTCCGCGACTCCCACGACGAGGTCTGTGGTCATCGCGTCGCCGACGAGGGTAGTCGACAACGATCCCGCGTCTTCGGCTGCGAGGCGCAATACGTCGCGTTCGGTGAGGATGCCTTCGATAAGGCCATCCCGCGTGACGATGACCGATCCGATATTGTGTTCCACGAGCACCTGCATCGCCTCGTGAATCGTGATGCCGGGCTCGACGGTCACCACTTCACTACCCTTACGATCCAGAACCTCTCGAATCCTCATCCTGCCTCCGGGTCCCTGGTGAAGCGGTGCGCGAAGCGCTGCGTACAGATCCATGATACGACGAAGAGGGCGGACCCTGAAGCCCGCGCTACTCGCCCACCCGTCCCGCGCTACTCGCCTGGACGCAGTAGATCGTGGATGTAATAAGTGGAAGCATCCACGTCGGAATACGACAGGCCGATCAAGCCCAGACTGGGCATTTCGGATTCATGCCCCACGAAGATAAACTCGCGTGTCGCAGGAATGTCGTCCGCGTAACGCCAGTCGGCGGCCGTCATGTCCGGTACCTCGATGTTGAATGTCACGGCGTCAGGCCCCTGCCCCGCTCCGTCGGCGCCATGACATGTCTGACACGTAAACGACCAGACGACCCCGCCTCTCTCCCACCGAGCGTTGTCGCTCTCCCACGTGAGCGTGTCGAAGACAGCCGCATCATACATCTCCGCGGCCTGCGCGACCGAGTCGGCACGAGCCGCCCGAAGCGCTTCTTCTTGATCAACCGCCGGTATTTCCTCGTCGGCACCACCACCGCAGGCGCCGAGCAGTAGAACCAGGAACAGCCCCGCAATCATCTTGTTCATTGCTCCAACCCCTCGGTTCTGGTTCCAGGGTCGAGGTATTCGACCTTCCGCTCGATGCGTTCGGAAGCATCGAGTTCGTAATCAGAGTCCCACAACGCACGCTCCCACGAGCCATACGTCGGTCCCGGGAGCATCCACCATCGGTCGCCCCAGTAGTCAGCGTAGAGGGCCGTGAGTTCTGAGCGCTCGTCGACCGTAAGCCCACCGACGTCCAGGAAATCGTTTAGATCATCGCCCACCATCATCAGCACCCGATGTGTGCCGGCGACGGCCTGCCTACGGCTACTCTTCGCTCCCGTCCATTCCGGACGCTCACCTCGCGTGAGGATCACGTCCATGTCGTCGCGCACCGGGAACCCGAGGCGCTCGAGGTTCCTGCGCGTCGCCTCCTCCTGAGAAGAGCGGCGATTTGTCAAGTAGAACACCGTTATTCCGAGGTTGGAGGAGGCGGTCGCGAAGCCAAGAGCCCCCGGCACTGCTTCCGCGCTCGCCTCATCGACCCACGTCGCCCAAGAGTCGCTGTCGTAGATCTGTCCCTCGATCAGCAGTCGCGCCTGGTACGGCGAATTGTCCAGCACGGTCTCATCTACATCTACGATGACGGCCGGCTGCAGTTCGGCGAAGCTGCCCTGCTGCTCGAGAACTGCCGTGCGAGTCGGGTCATTGAGCGCAGCGGGGAGGCTGCGGGCGGCGGCTTCGTATACTGACCGGCTCGCCGCCTCGTACTCAGCGGCCGTCTGGACCCATAGTGTTGCGTCCAGATTCGGTAGTGCCGGTGCTGTCGTCGCGCATCCGTAGACCAGGGCGGCCAAGACCGCCGGGGCGACCGCACACAGCTTGCTTCGGAGAGGTGGGTAGCTCACCGGAAAGGGACTCCTGACAACGCGTTGAGATAGCCGGAGAAGCGCCACAGTCAAGGTCGCAAAGCCGGGGGGGGGGCGCAAGAAGCATGATCGCCGTCCGCGAGGGTGCCGTAGGTGAGAATCGAAGGCGCAACTTGACGGAATGAGGGCCCAGACCCGATTCTAGGCAGTACCCTGCCATGATGTTCGGCGGGCTCGCTACCTCGGCGTTGCAGGCGACCACCCGGGAGGGACAGCGTGAAGGCACAGCAGGCACGGCTGCTACGTTGGCTCCTTCTTGTGCTCGTCACCGCCGTCGGTGGTTGGCTCGCCTATCAATTCTGTGGCTTCCTCGTGGCTCTTGCGAGCGGTGGATCGCTGGGGTTCCTCCGTCTGCTGGTCGGGGCGTATGCGGCCCTGGTATCCGGTTACGTGTTCTCTTCGCTGATAACGCGCGTAGCTCCTGGACGGCGATACACCGTCGCTGTCGCTCTGGTGTTCGTGACCGTGATCGTGGCCGGGGCGTTGATGTTGGCGGACAGATCTGACGTGGGGCCCTTGCCCTCCGTTCTACTCGGGACGTCGCTCGTCGTGGGTGCGTTCGGCTATGCGTTGCGCGTTCGAGGGTTTTCCGAGACCGTGTCCGGGCGCGAGGTATAGCAGCCCGCCGTTTCCTAGAAGCTGCCTCCCAGGAATACGGCGTTAGCGAGCAGCCGCGAGCTTCCCTGCCAGAATCCCCGGAAGACGGGCTCATCCAGCACAACGATGACGGCTCCCTTCCCTTTGCGCGTAACGGCGAGAGCTACGCTGCCGGCCGCCGATTCCAGGCGGGCCACCGACATATAACCACTGAGGAGCGGATCCTCAGCGTATTGCCCCACCGCGACGGTCGACGACCCCGCGTCATAGAAGGTTCCATTCGTGCGAAAAATCGGCACTGTCTCCCCTATGCCGAATGCGAGCGGGTGTGTTGCATCTAGCTCGACTTTCAGAATCGCCCCGCCGACGGAGTGTGCACCGCGAGCGGCTCCGCGTTCACTCCACGAAACACCAGCGGTCAGCGAATCGAGATCGAACGGACGCTCGGTCAACTCAAGGAGTCCCGCGGTCCCAACGTCGTCAGCCGCGCTTCCCAGGGCTACGAGGCGTCCGCCGGAGCGGAGCCACGAGTCCAGGCTGGTCAGCGTCGAGTCGGAGGTGCTTCCTCCTGCAAAGATCAGAACGTCGTATCTCCCCAGATCCGAGCTATCCAGACGCTCTAGATCGAGCAGGGACACGGCGAGCCCGAGGGATTCCGAAAGGAAGCTCCATACCTCGCCCGTACGGGTGGAACTGGTTCCACGTCCAGTCAGCAGGGCCACCCGGGGAGGGCTCAGTAGCCTGGAGCTACGTCCCCCGAGGTCGGGGCCCTCAGGCGTGAGCCCGGAGATGATTATGTGGAGCTGCGTGCCTGAATGCCCCGCAGCCTTGCCCACGAGATAGAAGACCGAATCCGGCCCCAACCCCTGCTGGCTGATCGGCACCACGACTGTCCCGGCGGGAAAGGGCTTCCGCTCCGTGGGCGACTCAGCCGTGAAGGGGCGAGTCATGATTCTGGCGGCCAGCCCGTGCTTCTGAATGCTGGCGAGGAATCGAGCCGAGGCAAGGCCGTCCCAGACCGCCAGAATCGCCACGGCATCCGAATGCGACAAAATCGAACCCGATGCGGGCAGGCGCGCTGGGGCGAGTTGCTGGCCGATCGGGAGATCGCCTCCGTCGATCTCGTAGACGTCGACGTCGAACGCGTGAGGCAGCGTCCAGGCGGAGACATCATAGAATAGTGAATCCCGGAAGCTCGTCTCACTTCGCAGCGCTGCGTCCAGCAGGCGCGCCTGCGGCTGGTCGGCCGGCACGACGAGGGCTTCACCCGGCCCGAGCTTCCTGCCTCCGGCGGCAATTGGGCCGGCAACTTCATACACGCGCACCCGGTGCAACTGGAGGAGTCGAGCCATCTCTAACGCTCGCAGCCGCCCGCGGGTAAGGTCCACGACATAGGCGCCGACGCCGCGGTCGGCGGCGAATTGATCCGCGTCAGCGTAGAAGTCCCTCTGCAGTTCCAGAAGGTCTACCCGAAGGTCTCGAGCGGCATCCAGGGTGGAGAGAGACGTGGCGAACTGGTTGCGGACGGTGATCGCGTAGGCGAGTGGACCGTTTTCGGTCTCGGATTCGAGAGATCGGGAGGACGCCTGCTCGAATAGGATGCCAACCGCTCCGTTCACATCGGGATAGCTGGCTCCCTTGCCGTAGTAGAAGTCATCGAACACCTCCTCTGTGAAGTACAGTTGCCCCAGCCGGTCGAGCGCGCGGGCATGATAGGCAGCCATCTCCGTCGTGATTTCCTGATTCCGCTCGGGAGTGTTCGGGTGGGTGCGGCTCGGTACACCCGGTTGGAAGAAGTATGTCGCATCGCTCCCCATCTCATGAAAATCAGTCATGAGCTGGGGGCGCCACTCGTGGAATAACCGCAGGCGGGCCCGGCTCTCGGGTTGCCGTGCCGGAAGCCAGTCTCGGTTGAGGTCGAACCAGTAGTGATTCGTTCGACCGCCCGGCCACGGCTCCCGGTGCTCCCTGTCCTGCGAGTCGGTCGTGTGGACTTCTCCCCGATTCCGATTCACCCAGTCTACGAATCGATCTCGCCCGTCAGGGTTGAGCATCGGATCGATCACCACGACGAGGCTGTCCAGGATCGCGTCCACGGCAGGCCCCGAGCCGGCGGCGAGATGATAAAGGGTGAGCAGCGCCGCCTCGGTGCCGCTGGCTTCATTGCCGTGAACGCTGTATCCGAGAAACACGATTGCGGGCATCGCCCCCAGCTCTGCCGGGCTTACGCCTGCCGGATCGTCGGAGAGACGACGGTTAGCATCGCGGATGGATTCGATTCGATCGTGATTCCCGGGAGAGGTAACGACGGCATGGATGAGGCGCCGGCCTTCGTGGGTGTGCCCGTGCTCGGCGACGGTGACCCGATCACTTGCACGTGCTATGGCGAAGAAATATTCGACGACTCTGTGTGGCTCCGTGTGGCGGGTACCCACGACGTACCCCAGTACCTCGTCCGGTCTCGGCACCGCAGGGTCGTAAGTGACGCCTTCGACATGCATGGGAGTCGCCAGAGGTACCTGCTGCGCCAGCGCCGTGGCGGTAGTCACGAAGAACATCGAGAGAACGGATAGGACACTTCGTCTCACGCGATCACCCCCGTCGAGGAACGGTAGAACGGATCAGCTCCAGGTCGAGGCGGAAACCTGGAGACGAGCGGGATCATACACTGTTCATTGGCGCGAGCGCACGCGGTCCACGAGTGCGCGCGTTTCGGGTGACGGCTCGGCTTCGTATTCCTCGGACAGACGCCGCGCAAAGTGGTCGAACGCTGCCAGGGCGCCGGCCCGATCGCCCTGCGAGTCGAGCAGCTCGATCAGCTTGTGCAGTCTCAATTCATTAAACGGGTCCAACTCCACGGCCTTTTGCGCCCGGCGGCCAGCTTCCGTACCATTGCCGTCTCGGCGGGCAGCTTCGGCCAGCGACCACGACAGATCGGACGCCAACCTCCGAAGCAGTAGTCGCTCCACTTCCAGCCAGTGCTCGAATTCCGGGGCGTCATCCAGGTAGAAACCAGGCAGAAGATCTCCGCGGTAGATCTGCATGGCCTCGCGGGCGAACCCGTCGCGGGCAAGCGCCTGGAACCGGGCAGCGTCCGACTCGATGGCGGCCGGATCGAGTCCTACCTCCTCGTCGCCCCGAGTTCGGATCGCCGACGATCCGATTCCTTTCCGCAGGACATACAGGGCCTGGCGCAACGAGTGCCTGGCGCTCTCGGGGTCCGAATCCGGCCAGAACAGGCCGATGAGCGAGTCTCGCCGTCGATAACCGGCTTCCGGACCGGCCGCGAGATAGGCTAGCAGGGCTACACGCTTGGGCTGCCTGAGGATGGTGGGCGTCGCTCCCGTGTCGACGACGAGGTCGAGTCCGCCGAGCAGACGCAGGACCATACCGGGTCTACCTGCCGTGCGTGTCTCGACCGGAGGAGGGCGCTCGCTTGCCACGGAAGTCTCGTCGGCGGGAGGCCCGACTCGCTCCATCGTCAGGTGCCCGAAGGCCTCGGCCAGCCCACTGCTCGCGGGCCGGTCCGCCGGGGCCTTGGCCAGACACGCGTCGAGAAGCTCCTGCAACGCGACCGGGGCCTCGACGTCGCGGGACCGCAGCCTGACCGGACTCTCCCGGAGGTGCGCTCGTACTCGGGCGGTCGCCGTTGTCACGTCGTACGGGCCATCTCCCGTGAGAACGTGATACGCGAGCACGCCAAGAGCGTAGACATCCGAGGCCGAAGTCGGCTCCTCGCCAAGGAGGAATTCCGGCGCCGAATACTGGAGATCTGTCACGATGTGGCCGGCCGTCGTAATCCGATCGGCTGCCTCGTCCGCTGCGGCGAGGAACGCTGCCAGGCCAAAGTCCGCCAGGAGAACGCGACCGCCCGGCTGCTCACACAGGATGCTCTCCGGCCGCACATCACGATGCAGAATCCCGTGGGTATGGACGGCTGCGAGGGCTCCTCCCACCGCGGCCAGAACATAGCAGCCCTCCTCCACCTCGAGCCGACCCTTCTCCAGGAGCCATCCGGCGAGATCCGAGCCACGGATATACTGCATGACCAGATAGGGAATCTCGGACGCGAGGTCACCCACGCGGAAGATTGAAACGACGTTGGGATGTGAGACGCGCGCGAGCGCGCGGGCCTCCCTCCTGAAGCGCGCCATGCTCTTGGTCCGTCGGGTGGCTCGGCGATGGAGCACCTTGACGGCGACGAGTCTCTGGAGCGCCGGCTCACGTGCCAGGTAGACCGTCGACAGCGGACCTCCGCCGAGCCGACGCACGATTTCGAGGTCGGGCGACAGTTCCCGCCGCACATCATCGTCGAATTCAGCCGCCCGGTCCGTAGCCTCCGTCGCTGCCATTCGTGCCTCCAGCCGAAGGGCTCAGCCTAGCACGATCGCCCTGCGGCCTGCGGGACTGCTTCCAGATGTCTACGGCAGCATGGCCGTAGGAGTGCCAGCCTCTTCGTCGTAGCTCAGGTCGCGGTCCGGCATGCCACCGCCGGGCCCGATCAGGTAGTGCTCGAGCCACCGCAGGCTACGGAGATTGTAGTCGAGCCGGGCGGCGGCATTGCGGTTGCCATGTCCCTCCCCCGGATAGAAAATCAGCCGAACCGGCGCTTGTCCTCGCAGCTTCAGATGCCGGTACATCTCCATCGACTGTCCCGGGTTTACTCTCTTGTCCTCCGTGCCGTGCAGGATCAGGAGAGGGGTGGTCGACCGGTCCGCCCAGTAGACCGGGCTACGCTCGAGGAACAGCTCCCAATCGTCCCACGGCCGGAGCCTGTTGTGGACGAGGAACATCTCGTCGGGGATGTCGCTCGTCCCGACCTTGGAGATCTGGTTACTAATCCCCACCGACATGACTCCGGCTGCGAAACGGTCGCTGTAGAACGTGGAGAGCCACGCCGTGGCATAGCCCCCGTACGAGCCGCCCGTGACGCCGACCTTCTCCGCGTCGACGAGACCGATATTGATGAAATGGTCGACGCCGTCTACGATGTCGTCGAACTCACGGCCACCCATGTCGGCGTGATCCAGCATGCTGAACTCGACTCCTCTACCCGTGCTCGCGCGATAGTTGGGATAGAGCACTGCGATGCCTCGCGCGGCGGCTACCTGGCCCGGCCGGGAATATGACGTTAACCAGCCGTTTCTGTTGTGCGCCTCCGGCCCCCCGTGCACGTGGACGATGAGTGGGTACGACCGGCCTTCGACTTCGTCCAGAGGTCGGATCAGGATGCCTTCGATCTCCAGGCCGTCCCTGGCCGTCCACTGAACGACCTCCTGCGGGGCCAGATTCATGTCGGCGAGCCACGGATTGGAGTCTGTGACGCGACGGGGCGCGTCCTGTCCACGCTCGTGCACGAACAGGTCCGGCGGGTGTGTCCCCGACTCGCCGGTAAGAGCCATGACGCGTCCCTCACTGGAGAGACTGAACGAAGTAAACACGGTACCACTTGACGGGACGATCGTCCTGCGGTCCGTGCCATCCCGCAATACTTCGCCGACTTCAGTCTCGGCGCCCACGTCAACCAGATAGCGAATCGTCTTGGCGTCGAGCCACCGCGCAACCGTAAAATGCCCTTCGAATCCCGGAACCAAATCCGTGATCGCCCCCGTCTCCGCGTCGGCCACGAGTAGTCGGCCTTCCTTGGGGTCGTTTATCGTTTCAGCGGAGATGAAAGCCACGCGGCTCCCGTCCGGGCTCCACGATACCTGTCCCAGCTTGCCGGGATTCGCGATCTCCGTGACCACGCGCCCAGCCGCGGGGTCGACGATCTTCAATCTCCGGTACATGTAGGAATCATCGATCAACGGCGTGGGGGCGAGCGCCACCACGAGCCGGTCGGAAGCTGGCGACCAGTAGAGGCTGGACGCGTTACCCTCCAGGTCGAGCACCCGTGTCTCACCGAATCCTTCTTTCCCCTCGCCGCGGCTGGCCACCCATACTCGTGTAAAGCGTGCGTCCTCTTCGTAGGCCAGGGCCTTGAAACCGTCATTGCGCAAAGCAACCCTCTGTTCGGGCTCCGCGTCTGTGGCGAGCAACGCGATCCGGTCGCCGTCGGGGCTGAGCGAGTACGATGCGATGGACGTCGAGTGAGCGAGCAGGTGAGTCGACTCCCCCCCTGCGAGCGGGATCTGGTACAGCACACGGTTGGAGTCCCCTTCCCTGCGCGAGAGATACAGTACGGATTGACCGTCACGGCTAAACGAGAGGCCACTGATGTTCACGGAGCCGCCGACGAACAGTGTGGATTCGCCCGCTTCCACGTCGAGAACGTAGAGGTGCGACCACGCGGGGCCGTCGGGGTCTTCGAACGGTATCCGCGGCACGGAGACCGTGTACGCGATGTGGTCGCCATCCGGCGAAGCTGCAACCTGGGCCACTGCCCGGACTGCTGCGACCCGGTGTGGCGTCAACACGACGGGAACTTGCGCGTCGGCGGCGAACGGACTGCAGAGCAGCAACGCCCCGGCCAGCCCGGCAGCGCGGCGTATCGGCAGCTGCGTGGAAAACATAGTGGACCTCCGTCGTTTCAGTTTCAGAAAGGCGAATTCTCGAGGATCGCGTGGACTTCGTCCAGAGCACCCTCGTTCCATGTCGGTGGCTGAACATCCTCCGCCACGTGCCAGGTCAGCAAGAAGGTCAGCCTGGCCACCCTGGCAGCCTTGTCAGAGTCGATCCTGGCGGCCTCGTCCGACGGCTGGTGATAGTCCTCATGATCCCATGCGGTGAAGAAGATCGCGGGAATGTCCTGTTTCACAAAGACCAGGTGATCACTCCGGAAGAATGCCTGCTCCGACGGGTCTGGATCCGGCGCGACGGTCAGTCCGATCTCTGGGTGATGGGAGGCGATGCGCTCCGACAGCGGGCCGAGCGAAGTATACTCCTGTCCGATCGCGATCACGGTATCGGGCGCGTTGCGACCGATCATATCGATGTTGATATTCGCTACGATCCCCTCGAGGCGTACGGTCGGGTGCTCCGCGTAATGCCCCGATCCCAGTAGCCCCTTCTCTTCGCCGCTGACCGCGAGAAAAACGACGCTGCGGGCGGGAGGCCTGGGCAACGCCTCGAACGCTTGAGCAACCTCGAGAAGTACCGAGGTGCCCGACGCGTCGTCGTCCGCCCCATTGTAGATGGAGTCCCCCTCCGCGTTCGGCGTGCCGATACCCAGGTGATCGAAATGAGCGGACAGCACCACATATGTGTCCTCCAACTCCGGGTCGCTGCCGCGCAGGACTCCGACGACGTTTGGGGGTGTCGACGTTTCAACGTCCATCGGTGCCCGAATGGTGATATACGATCCGTCAAACTGCACCGGGGGAACGGTGGCGTCCGGTTCGCCGAGACCGGAAATTTCATCCAGATTCGAGCCGGCCGCTTCCAGCATGGCGGAAGCGACGTCCCAGGTGACGCCCACGGCCGGGATTGGCTGCAGCGGTAGACCAGACCCCGTGATCTGTCCAGCCACCATTCCGACGACGTCGGGCGGAAGCTGCGGGTCGAGGATCATCACGAGCCCCGTCGCCCCAGCCTCGCTGGCCCCCTTCACCGCAGAGAGAATCTCCATCCCCATGGAAGGAGGGGTCGTGACTAGCGCGATATGTCCCTCGGCCCCCTCGGGAACACCCTCCAGCAGGACCTCGATCGGGCCCAGGAAGACGAGCTGACCGGTCGTGACCGTATCACTTGACGGGAGCACGAAGAAATCCGTGGCATATCCAAGCTCGACCTGTCCGTCCTCCGTCTCGTAGGAGAGGCCGGTATCGGACGTACGAAGTGACGACTGCTCGTACGTCCACCTCTGCAGGTAGGAGCCCTCGTCTCCCGCAGGCTCGAGCCCGGAGCCGGCGAAGGCGTCCGCGAGGTATACGGCAGCCGTCTCCAGCCCCGGGCTCGGTGTGTCGCGGCCACCGAGCTCGTCACTGGCGAGATACGAGATGTGAGCCAGCATCTCGTCGGCCGTGATCGTTGCGAGCGCGACGGACGGGTTGACTCGAGCCTCGACCGGATCGAGTTCGACCGTAGGCGCCGGAGTGCTAGTTGACGAACATCCAGCGAGCGCGATGAGCCCGCCGGTGAATATTAATCCACGGAATCGTAGATCTGTAAAAAACATTCCATCTCCCCCTCAAGAGTTACGAATCAAGGCGGAAAAGTGTTCCGCGAGGAGTCAAGGCGCAATCGGCTCATGCTGCGGGATGTCCAGGAACCGGTCCCGCTGGTCGGTCGGCGGAAGGTAGCAGCGATCGAGTCGCCCCCAGGTTTCATGTCGGCGACGGGAGACCGCTTCGTATACCGAGTCGCGGCGTGCCCGAGGCACGAGTCGGAGGACGGTCAGAAGACGCCACGGCCAGGGGAGCGCGGCGGCGATCCGCAGCGCAGCGTCGCTTCGGACGTGCACGTGGCCTCCCATCAGCAGAGCCACGGAAGAACCACCTCGGATCGCTTCGATGTCATCTCTGCTGCAGTCGGGGGCGGCGTCAAGCCTGTCCAGCAGCTCGAGAGCCACTGGCGAGTCGAGTGCGGCAAAGCGAAATACAGCGCGCCTGTCGGCCCGGAGAACAAAGCGCACCGTACGGATGCACAGAGGGCACCATCCGTCGAACAGGATCACAGGGGGGTCACCAGCGAGCTGTCGGGATGCGCCGGAACCCACCCGCCGGTCCGTCACGGGGTCCACCCTTGCACCAGCCCAGGCGCGCGCCCTCGGGCGGACCCTGCAGTGTTGACGGCAGGGAGGCGCCGCATAGCTTCGCCCGGTGAGCCGGACGTTGACCGCATCGTAGTTCCCCGCGACAGGAGAACGGAATGACCGGCAGGAAGTTGCCTCCCACCGCCTACGTCATCGAGGAGGGACAGGAGTACGTCCCCATCATCACAGCGGGTGAGACGCTGACGGAATTCACGCTCAAGGCCGTCGTGGCCGGTATCCTGCTCGGCGTGATCTTCGGGGCCGCGAACACCTACCTCGGTTTGAAGGCCGGACTCACGATCAGCACGTCGATCCCGGTTGCGGTGCTCACCGTGGTGGTCTTCCGGGTATTCCAGGCGTTCGGGTTGAGTCACTCCATTCTCGAGACAAACACGTCGCAGACCGTCGGGTCCGCGAGCTCCTCTGTGGCGTCGGGCGTACTGTTCACGATCCCCGCCCTCTTCATGTGGGGCATGAACCCGGACTGGCTGCAGGTCTCGCTCCTCGCTATGTGCGGTGGCCTGATCGGTGTTCTATCCATGATTCCGCTTCGCCGCTTCCTGATCAAGGGCGAGCATGGACGACTTCCCTACCCCGAAGGGATGGCATGCGCCGAAGTGCTGGTGGCTGCGGAGGAAGGGGGAAAGCAGGCGGCAGGTGTATTCTGGGGCATCGGCGTGGGAATGGCGTTCCAGTTCCTGGCCGACGGCCTCAAACTGGTTCGGGGTGTGTTCGAAGTCGGTCTCCCCGCAAGGGCAGCCCTTTCGATCAGCGTGTCTCCGCCACTCATCGGCGTGGGGTACATCCTGGGAATCCGCATTGCCACTGTCATGGTTGCGGGCGGGGTCCTATCGGCGTTCGTCATCATTCCGGGCATCTACCTGTGGGGCTCGGGACTTACGGAGCCGTTGTATCCAGAGGCCTCGAAGCTGATCCGGGATATGAGCACCGACGAGATATGGAATCGCTATGTACGCTACATCGGAGCCGGTGCGGTTGCGACGGGGGGTCTGATCACACTCATACGCTCCATACCTACGATGATCGAGTCCTTCAGGCTCGGGATGCAACAGATCACTCGCCAGGTATCGGCGCGCGCCGTCGAGATCGAGCGAACCGATCGCGACATTTCTTACCGGACCATACTGATATTCCTGCTCGCGATCCTGGCAGTGTTGACCTTCATCCCAGGCATCCTGGGTTACCTCGACTCGATCCCTGTGCGAGCGCTGGCCAGCCTCCTCATCGCCGTGTTTGCGTTCTTCTTCGTGACCGTCAGCTCACGTATCGTCGGGCTCGTGGGTGTAACGTCGAACCCGACGTCCGGAATGACGATCGCCGCGCTCCTGGGGACGAGTCTGGTGTTCCTCGCCTTCGGCTGGACTGATATGGCGGGCAAGGCGACAGCGTTGATGGTCGGAACGGTCGTCGCCATCGCCGCTTCAATCGCGGGCGACACGTCCCAGGACCTGAAGACCGGTTTCATCCTCGGCGCCACCCCACGCTACCAGCAGATCGGTGAGTTGATCGGAGTCATCACCTCCGCGGGAGTCGTCGTACTTGTCGTGATGCTACTGCACTACAACGTGCCGGGTGGTCTTGGCGGACCTGAGCTTCCCGCCCCCCAGGCGACTCTTATGGCTCTCGTCATCGACGGTGTGCTGGATCAGAATCTCCCGTGGATCCTGATCGCCCTGGGCGTCACGATCGGTCTGGTCGCTTCCGCGTTCAAGATGCCGGTGCTCGCGTTCGCCGTGGGCGTATACCTGCCGCTCGAGACCATGGCTGCGGTTTTCGTGGGTGGATTGCTCCGATACCTGCTCACGCGGAATCAGAAGCCCGCCGAGGCGGAGAGGCGTCGGGAACAGGGGATTTTGTTCGGGTCGGGACTCGTGGGTGGTGGTGGTCTGACCGGAGTGGTCCTCGCCCTGTGGGTGGCCCTTCGGGGCGGCGAGCGAATAGAGGGATTCGCGCCGTCCCTGCCGCCCATCGCGGAGGAGCTGCTGGCCCTCGCCACGATCGCGGCCATCCTCGGCGTGATGGCTTGGTTCATCCTGCGCGACAGCCCCGCGGACGAGCGGAGAGCCGCCTGATCGATCCAATAGAGATCTCGCGGGGCAACGTTCGGCACGCCGCCCGGCGAGAGACCTCCCTAACGATCAGAGGTACGCGATAAGTATCACCACGAGCAGGATTACGATCAGGATGAGATAGGTCTTCTTGCGGTTCTTCTCGGCCATCGAGTCCTCCTGGAAGAGTAACGTGAAATGGTCGTTACCGTACTTCGCCGGCACTCCGATGGGGCAGCCCGTGTCGAGCGGTAAGCACCCGGCATGACACGCCTCCAGCGGAAGATGACATCCGATCGGGGATCCGGCCAGCGGGACGATCCTCAGGCTCCTACGAGCTGCAGAGTTACCCGTCTGCGCCGCGGCCGGTTGTCGAAGTCGCACAGAACGATCTGCTGCCATGTGCCGAGTTCGAGTCGACCGTTCCTCACGGGCACCGCGAGCGAGGGGCCGATGAGAGCGGAGCGCACGTGAGAGTACCCGTTGCCGTCACCCCAACGGAGGTTGTGTTCGTATTCGCCGTGGCGAGGCGCCATGACTTCGAGGGCTCGCTTCAGGTCCGCGATCGCACCACTCTCATACTCGATCGTAGTGATTCCCGCAGTGGACCCAGGGGTGAACACCACCAGAAGACCTTCCTGGACAACACCGCTCCGCACGAACTCCTGGGCCACGTCCGTGAGGTCTATGACGTCCGTGTCTCCTGTCGTCTCGAACTCTCGAGACTCGGAACGTGTCGCCACAGTGTCGGCCGACTAGAACAACTGCCGATACAGGGGACGGAACCACCAGAAGTCCCCGAAGGCAAACGCAAGAATGATCCACACTACTGCCCCCCACACCCAGACTCCAACAACCTCGCCCGTCTTCAGCATTGGCTCCTCCGCGGTCGCCCCCTCCGTTGCACGTGGCCCAAGATAGCGCATCGTGGTCAGCGAGCGTAGAGTCAGGAAGACCGTCCGCAGGCCTCTGGGAGGCAAGATGCCGGCGTGACACGTGATCCACACTGTCGGCCCGATATGGCGCTGGGGCTCGCTACCTTCGAGCCAACTCCTCCAGCGTCGCGGTGAGCACCTCGTAGAATTCCTTCACCGAGGCAACCTTCACGCGCTCATCGGGAGAGTGCGGGAAGTCGATCTGCGGCCCGAACGAGATCATGTCCATTTCCGGGTACTTCTCTCCTATGATCCCGCACTCGAGTCCGGCGTGAACCGCTCCGACCTCAGCCTCGCCGGCGATCCTCTCGTGCACATCCTTTAAGACCATCAGGAGCGGAGATCGCACGTCCGGTTGCCAGGCGGGATAGCCGTCCTTCTCCTCCACGTCGGCCCCCGCCAGATCCGCCGTCGACCGAATCCGCTGCCGGAGAGCCTGCAGGGCCGACATCACCGAGCTGCGACTGCTCATGAGAACAAACGTCCGTCCTGCCTCCTCACGGACCACAGCCAGATTCGTGCTCGTCTCTACCAGCCCGGGGATCTCGGGACTCATGGCCATGACTCCGTGAGGCAATGCGCTCACGAGTGAGAGGAGCCTGCGACTCGCGGTCTCCGTCAGGGCGTCAGTCGGCACCGCCTCGTCACTCAGCTCGAACGACATGCCGGGGTCGGCCGCCCGGATCTCTGCGGCTACAGCATCGAGTTCCTCGCTCAATCGCCGCTTGACGCTCTCCGGGATTCCGTCACCTGCAGGTAACACAATGACGGCCCGTGCTTCGCGTGGAATCGCGTTGTGGGCGTTTCCCCCGGCGAGGTCGGCTATGCGAACTGGCTCCTCGAGTGCCACGGCGTGAAGGGCCCGCGACAACAGCTTAATCGCGTTGCCTCTCTGCAGGTGGATGTCTACGCCTGAATGTCCCCCCTTGAGCCCGGCCAGCCGTATTCCGATCGCCGCGCTCCCATCCGAGACCGCGGACCTCTCGGTTGCGAGGTGAATATGAGAATCGGCGCCGCCCGCACAGCCGATCGTAAGGACGCCCTCTTCCTCCGAATCGAGATTGATCAGCCTGTGGCCAGAGAGCATTCCGTCTGCCAGGCCGGAAGCTCCCGTAAGGCCTGTTTCTTCGTCGATCGTGAACAGGAACTCAAGCGGCCCGTGCACCAGGTCATCTCTTCCCATCAGCGCCAGCATCGTCGCGACGCCGATCCCGTTGTCAGACCCGAGCGTCGTCCCGTCGGCTTTCAGGTACTCCCCGTCGAGGACCGGCCGGATGGCGTCGTTGTCGAAATCAAACTCGATGTCGGAGTTCTTTTCCTGGACCATGTCCAGGTGGGCCTGAAGGATCGTTGACTGGTCGCTTTCGGCTCCGTCGGATGCCGGCTTTCGCACTACCACGTTGCCTGTGCTGTCGACCTGATGCTCGAGTCCGAAACGCTCTGCAACGGAAATCACGTACTCGCGCGCACCGTCCTCTTTCTTGGAGCCTCGCGGGATTGTCAGCAACTCGTCGAAGAATGTCCATATGGCAGCGGGTTGCAGCTCGGAAACGAAAGTCATGGGTGCCTCCCATATGCGTGCGCGTAGTCGCCGCCGCGATGGGCTGGGGTGGTCACGCTGGCGGGCGATGTGATGTCACGACAACTTCGGGGACGATACCGTGCAGAGCGCGTCGCGTCCATAAGCGGACGGGACGCCGGTAAATCCCTCTCCCACCCCCGGAGGCAATGGATGAGCGACCGGAAGGACGTTCCCTACGTACCGGCCGATACGAACATGGCCGAGCTCACCTTCAAGGCCATTGTGCTGGGCGTCATCATGGCCATTGTGCTGGGCGCAGCCAATGCATACGTGGGCATGAAGGCAGGACTCACGGTGGCCGCTGCCTTTCCCGCGGCCGTCGTTGCCATGGCGGTCCTCAAGCCCCTCAAGGGAACGATACTCGAAGAGAACATGGCTCGTACCACCGCGTCGGTGGGGGAGTCTCTGATGGCCGGGGCGATCTTCACGATTCCCGCATTCGTGATCACGGGCGCCTGGGATACGCTGCGGTACTGGGAGAGCACCGCGATCATGCTCATCGGGGGAGTGATTGGCGTGCTGTTCGTCATCGTGCTCCGGCGAACTCTTGTTGTCGAGGCCGACCTCCCGTTTCCCGAGAGCGTGGCGGCGGCGGAGATCGTCAAAGCGGGTCAGGGCGGCCAGACGGGCGCGAAGTTCGTGTTCGGCGGCATCGTGCTGGCAGCGGTGTGGGAACTGTTCAAGAACTCGAACGGAATTCTGCTGATCAAGGAGAAGACGGCCGGTGCGATCGCGTTTGGCCAATCCTCGATCTCCGTTCTGCAGGAAAAAGTAGAATATGCTGGCGGTGGCATGTATCTCCAGTCTCCTGCCGCTTCACCGATGCTGATGGGTGTGGGCTATATCGTCAACTTCCGCGTGGCCTCGATCCTGTTCAGCGGGGCCGTGATGGGGTGGCTTTTTCTCGTACCGCTGGCCGTGTTTCTGAATCCTGGTCTGAGCGCGAGCCTGGAGCCCGGAACCGATCTCGTCGCTCTGAGCGAGGACGTGTGGTTCAACCAGATTCGACCCCTGGCCGTAGGGACGATGATCGTGGCCGCGTTCTGGACCCTGTGGGGCCTGCGAGGTCCGCTGATCTCGGGCATTCGGAAGGCCATTGTTGACATCAGGCCGGAGAATGCCGGCGGGGAGAAGGTGCCCCGAACGGAGATCGACCTGCCTCTCAACCGTGTGTTCGTCGCCATTGGAGCCATGGGCATCGCCACGTTCTTCCTTTATCTTTATTTTACCGGCTCCGTGCTCGGCGCGGCGATCCTCACGATCGTGATGGTCGTGCTCGGCTTTCTATTCGCGGCCGTGGCGGGCTACCTCGTCGGCCTCATCGGCAACTCCAATAATCCGATCTCCGGTCTGACACTCACCGCCCTTCTCATCGCGGCCGTATTGATGGTCGCTATCGGCCTCACCGACATGAGCGGGGTCGCGGGTGTGCTGGCCGTAGCGGGGGTCGTTTGCTGTGCCGCCGGAGTCGCCGGTGACATGATGCAGGATCTCAAGGTAGGACACATCCTGGGAGGCACTCCGTGGCGGATGGAGGTCGGTGAGATCATCGGCGTGGTGGGCGCAGCAGTAGTGCTGGCGATAGCCCTCAACGTGTTGCACGGCGCGTACACGATCGGCTCGGCAGAGCTCCCCGCTCCCCAGGCCGGTCTGATGGCCCTGATCGCCACTGGCATCGTTGGCGGGGAGATGGCATGGCCTCTGGTGATTACGGGCATGTTCTTCGCCGTTGGCCTGATCCTGATCAACGCTCCGGCCCCCATGCTGATCGCAGTGGGGATGTACCTGCCTTTCTACTCGACAGCCGCGATCTTCGTCGGCGGACTGATTCGCGCGTTCTTCGAGTGGAGGCAGAAGAAGGCAGGAGCCACCGAGCTACAGCGCCAGGAAGCCGAGAACAAGGGGATCCTCCTGTCTTCTGGCTTCATCGCAGGTGAGTCGCTGATGGCGGTGGCCCTGGCGTTCCTGTTCCTGGGTCAGGACTTCGTTCCGGCGTTCGCTCGCTGGAAGGAAGCGCTCACGCCCGGAGGCGAAGGCAGCTTCGTCCTCGGCCTTCTCGCCTACCCGGTCGTGTTCGCGCTGCTGGCCTGGCTGCCTCTGCGCGAGGTTCGCCGGGCTGGAACGGGAGATCGTGGCTAGTGAGTGCTCGCTGGCATCGTAGTGGCAACCTGCGGGCTGGAGTGAATCTCCTGGATGTCACGCCGCGCCGGGAGGTGCTATGGGAGGAGGACGGGAGCGGTCTGGTGACCCTCGTGCCGGAGCGCCCGAAGGTGCGAGGTCCGCGGAGTCTCGGCCGCTGGATGAGATACATGATGGCGCCGCCCCGAATTCGCCTTGACGATGTCGGCTCGTACGCGTGGTTGAGGTTGGATGGAGGGACCACGGTTGGAGGGGTGGCTGGAGAGGTACGAGAGCAATTCGGTGACCGGGTCGAGCCTGTAGAGCAACGACTCGGCCAGCTCATCCGACTCCTGCGTCACGAGCGCTTCGTATCGTATCCGGGACTGGAGGGCCGGCACCGGTAGTTCGGCACGGCCGCCTGGTGCAAAACGACCGGGTGCGCTTCACCTACTCCGGAGAGGCCGACCCGGGGTCGGCCTCGATCATCTCGGTTCCAGTGACGGTCGGCATGTGTCCGAGCTGAGTCAGAATCGTCAGGTTGTCCCAGATGACCCAGATCTCGGCGATCTTCCCATCAGAAAGCCGGAAATAGCCAGCGAAGTCAGACGAGATCTCACGACCCGTGGGCGGAAACGGGCCCATCTGGCCTTGCTGCGTACCGCTGTACGTTGCCCAGTAGGCGACGTGGTCTCCCTCGGCCACCAACTGCAGCAGCTCCATGTGCGAATCCGGAACCACGACGAAGTCGCCCGACAAGAATTCCTTCATTGCCGCGAGACTCCGTATGTCGAGCCCCGGTGTGGCCTGACTGTGCCGAACCACGTCCGGGAGCACGATTTCATCGAGAACGTCCAGCTGGCGCTCGTTGATCGCACTGACGAATCGGCGGACGACTTCCTTGTTGCTCTCCTCTGACTCCCTGGCGCCCGGCTGGGGAGTGCCTCCGCAACCGGCCACGTAGGGAGCGATGAGCAGGAAAACGCACGACGAGTACTTCAGCAGGGTTTGCACACGAGCCTCCTCGATGTGGGACCTGGCAGCCGGACCCTGGCGTCAGTCAAGAGTGGACAGGGCCTCGTCAAGAATCTGCATAGAACTGTCCACATCCGCTTCAGAGAACGTCAACGGCGGCCTGAAACGGAGCGACCTCGTACCGCAGACCAGCGTGGCCAGACCCGCTTCCCAGCAGCGGGTGCGCAGCTCGTCACGCGTTCGCCCGTCGGGAAGATCGAAAGCAATCATGAGGCCCAGGCCTCGCACGTTGCTGACGGTCTCATGCTCTCCCTGCAGACGTTCGAGACTTGCCTGCAGATGGGCTCCCACGCGTGCCGCGTTCTCGACCAGCCGGTCTTGTTCGATGATCTCCAGGTAGCGTGCACTCCGAACCATGTCTACGAGGTTTCCGCCCCACGTCGAGTTGATTCGGGAGGACACGTGGAACACATTGCGCTCGACTACATCGATCCGGCGTGTGCTCATGATTCCGCACACCTGGGCCTTCTTCCCGAAGGCGACGATGTCCGGCGTGACTCCGAGCGTCTGAAACGCCCACATGTTTCCGGTGATCCCGAAACCGGTCTGTACCTCATCGAAGATCAGGAGAGCTTCGTGTTCGTCTGCGAGCACACGAAGCTTCCGAAAGAAATCCGGCCGGAAATGGCGGTCACCACCCTCGCCCTGGATAGGTTCGATGAGGATCGCGGCGATCCCGTGCGGATCCACCCGGAACGCCTCCTCGATCTCATTGATACATGCCGTCTCGGCGGCTGCCACGGCATCTTCATCGACCGGGAAAATCAGAGCTGGACTCGAGACGCGAGGCCAGTCGAACATCGGGAAACGGTCCGTCTTCGTCGGGTCCGTGTTCGTGACGGACAGGGTATAGCCGCTTCGTCCATGGAACGCGTCCTTGAAATGCAGGATCTTGTTTCCTCCACCCTCGATTCCGTGCCTGTCATTCAGTTGGACTTTCCAATCGAATGCCGCCTTCATGGCGTTCTCGACGGCGAGGGCTCCACCCGCCACGAAGAACAGGTACCTGAACTCGTCGGGCGCCGCCACACGACGGAATGTGTCCACGAAGCCGGCGTACTCTCGCGAGTACACGTCGCTGTTGGCGGGGTTCGCAAGCGCGGCCCGCATCAGCGAGGAGCGAAAGCCGGCATCTTCCATCTTCGGATGATTATGGCCGATGGGCAGAGTGGCAAAGTATGTGTAGCAATCGATGTACTGCTTCCCGGTGAGGGCATCCACCATGATCGATCCGTGCGACTTCTCGAGGTCGATCACGATGTGGAATCCGTCCACGAGGATGTTGTTCTCCAGGGTCGGAAAAACCTCGCCGGCCGGAACTGAGATTTCGGGCATCGTAATCTCCGTGGTATGTTTGCGCGTCTGGATGACGGTGGGTTCACCACGGCCGTGGCACACCCGTGAACTGCGCCGCCAAACTACACTGTTGCAGGAACCCGGAACAGCATTCCGCGAGAATATCAGGCGAGGCCCAGACGTCCGAGGCGTGCCTTGACGATTTCCTCCGTAGGGTGGTCTCCCCAGATGGGGTCCTTCTGCGGAATCGGGAATGCACCTCGATGGGTGCTCATTGCCGTGAGGGCATGAACCATCTGTGTCATCGGGTCCGCATTCAGGCGGGTACCGATGTACATGTCGATTTGCGAGGCGGCGGGTTCTCCTATGAGGTTTCGGATCGAGGCGTTCGCCGCCTGGAGGTTCCGCGAGAACAGGGCCCGCCCGCTATCCTCTTCGTACCTGTCCGAGACGGCCTGCATCAGCGTCAAGGAGTAGTAAGCGTCGTCGAGGATGCCCAGAAGCCCCAGGCGGTCAGGAATGATGTCCGACTCCGTGAGCCAGTACACGGTTGCCTCACGCAGGACCTCGACCATCTCCGTCTTCCGCCCGACCATGCGGGCAGACTCAAGCCCATCTCGGAGATACGCCGGCACGTGCTCCACGTATTCGCGCACGAATCCCACGGCGCTTCGGACCTCCTCCTCCGCAGGAGATCTGCCGTACGTGGCGGCTCGTTCGCGCAGCGCGTTAGCCAGCCGTCCCGTGCGCTCCTCGTCGGCGAGTGCGTCGGCTATCATCTGTTCCACGGCGGCCAATGGCATCGGCTGGTCGCTCCGGTGAGGTGCCCAATCAGGAGTCACACGGCGTCGCTGGCTTCTGTTTGGCAAAGTATGACTTCGACGGTCCAGCAGACACCGTGAGAACAGACGAGGCGCATCCGAGGTGCCCGGCGCGCGATCCGCTGCCTTGTGGCCCACGAGCACCGGAGCGATCATGCCCACATCTAAGCTATTCCAGGGGAGGTCCCATCATCCGATTCGAGTCGCGTCGTTCTCATCTGTTGACGTTCACTTCTCTGGCGGCAGTGGTTCTGCTGGGCAGCGTTCCGTGCGCGGCGTTCGCGCAGGAGGCGGCCAGTGGGTTCGACAAGCAATTCCACCCTCGCACGATGCGCGTGGACTACTTTCATACGGGCGGTCGGGGAGAGGAAATCGTCTCTCTCGACCGGATCGTTGCAGACGGCGCCTGGGCGGGGAGTCTCACCCGCCTCGTGGATGATACGAATCTTGGCCCGTACCTGTTCGAAGTGATCGATCCGCGTACCAATCGTATCCTCTATTCCCGGGGTTTCGCTTCGATCTACGGGGAGTGGGAGACGACGGCCGAGGCGCGGGACACGTACCGCACCTACCACGAGTCGTTGCGCTTTCCCTGGCCGCGTGAACCCGTGCAGGTCGTTCTGAAGAAGCGGGACGAGATGGGGGCCTTTCATGAAATGTGGTCAGTACCGATCGACCCTGATTCCCGGTTCGTGAACCCTGCGCCACTCGCCCCCGAAGGGAACGTGTGGGCTGTGTTTGAGAACGGTGCGCCGACCGAGAAGGTAGACCTCGTCCTTCTGGGGGAGGGTTACACGGCGGGTGAGATGGACAAGTTTCACTCGGATGTGAAACGACTGGTCGGGCGCCTGTTCGAAACCGAGCCTTTCAAGTCCAGAAGGTCCGACTTCAACGTGTGGGCGATCGACCTGCCGTCGGAGTTATCCGGCGCGAATCGGCCCCACGTGGGCCAGTTTCGACGTACGCCGGTGTCGGCAGAGTACAATATCTTCGATTCCGAGCGATACCTGCTCACGTTCGACAACCGGAGGCTGCGGGACGTCCTGTCGGCGGCTCCATACGAGTTCGTCGAGATCCTCGTCAACGAAGAGCAGTACGGAGGCGGCGGCATCTTCAACTTCCAGGCGACGACAGCCGTGGGGACCGAGTTTGCCGACTACGTCTTCGTGCACGAATTCGGCCACCACTTCGCGGGTCTGGCCGATGAGTACTACACGTCGGCAGTCGCCTACGAGACCGGGGCCGCCGAGCACCCCGAGCCGTGGGAACCGAACGTGACTGCCCTGCACGACCCGGCCAAGCTGAAATGGACCGACCTCGTCGAGAGTGGCACTCCCCTCCCGACACCGTGGGGGAAAGACGAGTACGAGGCTCACGCCCGGTCGATAGGGGCACGCCGCGCGTCGCTCATCGAGTCACAGGCACCCGAGTCGGAGTTCGACGCACTGTTCCACGAGCAGCGCGAGATCGAGCGAGAACTCCTCCACGCCATGGTACACTCCGGCGAGGTCGGCGCCTTCGAGGGAGCGATGTACGAAGCACATGGCCTGTACCGTTCGCAGACGGACTGCATCATGTTCACGAGAACCGACTACTTCTGCCACGTGTGTCGCCGTGCCATCGAGCGCGTGATCGACATGTATTCCTCGTGACCGATTCGTACCCGGCGTTCCGCATATCGGCTACTGAACGGGCCCGGCAAGGACCCGATCGGCAGTTCTCGCCGTCGTGCTCGACGCGCACTGAGGGAAGCCGTCCGGATTCCGCCGTGACCTGTTATGCTCCTCCCTCCTCGAGCAGGACTTCGATCTCGTCCATGATCCCCCGCATCCTCCGCATCAGAGCCTCGTAGGGCTCCGGCCGGGCCAGATCGACTCCTGCCTCCACCAGGAGGTCGTACGGATAGCCTGCCCCCCCGGCGCTGAGCAGTTCGAGATAAGCTGCGGTCGCGCCGGGCTCCTGGCTCAGGATTCGCTCCGCCAGCAGGGATGAAGCGGCCACCGAGGTCGCGTACTGGTAGACGTAGAAATTGTAGTAGAAGTGGGGAATGTATGCCCACTCCACATCGAACATGTCGTCGATCCGGACCACACCTTCGTCATGTCCGTGATACCGTCGCAGAAGACGGCCGTACATTTCACTGAGGTCGTCCGCCGTCAGAGCTTCCCCTTCCTCCACTCGCTCGTGAATGGCGAGCTCGAACTCCGCGAACATCGTCTGCCGGAAAAACGTGCCCCTGAGCTGCTCGAGTGCGTGCCCCAGATAGAACAACCTGTCGGCCGGGTCGGTCGACTCCGCCAGCATGCGATGCAGCAGGAGCGCCTCGTTCAGGGTGGACGCGATCTCTGCGAGGAAGATCGAATAATCCGCATTGACAAAGTGCTGGGTCCGGTTCGTGAGATGCGAATGCAGGGCGTGGCCCCACTCGTGGGCGAGCGTCGACACCGATTCGTAGTCATCGTTGTAGTTCATCAGGACGTAAGGGTGAACGTCGTAGACGTGCCCGTTCATGTACGCCCCCGACTTCTTGCCCGGGCGTGGATACACATCCATCCATCGAGTGCTCAGGCCTTCCGAAAGGATATCTCGGGCACCGTCGCCAAGCGGCCCGACAGCCGCCAGGACGAGTTCCTCGCCGCGATCGATCGGGTATGTCCTGTCCTGCGATACCAACGGCGGGTAGATGTCCCAGTATCTCATCTGAACGAGGCCCATCATCCGGGCTCGCAGCCTGAAATATCGGTGCAGAATGGGTAGGTGCGCGTCGGCCTGCTCTACCAGCGTGTGATAGACCTCAACAGGTATGCGGTCGGCATCCATGGATGCGCGCAGCGAGCTCTCGTATCGACGCACTCGCGCGTAGAACAAGTCTCGCTTGACCTGCGCATACAGCATCGTCCCGTATGTGCGACC
>CAXMRU010000250.1:0-20897 GCA_964195715.1 Akkermansiaceae bacterium
GTCATCCTTCATACTCCTCGTCCACGGGGTTCGGCGTCTCCAGGTAACGGGCGAGTGCGTCGAGCCTTCCCTCCCAGAAATCGCGGTAGTGTTCCACCCAATCGGCAGCCTCCCGCAGCGGCGAGGCCTCCAGAGCGCACCGGCTGATCCGGCCTTCCGGCGTTCGCTGCACGAGTCCCGCCCGCTCCAGCACTCTGAGGTGTTTCGAAATCGCGGGCCGGGATATCTCGAAGGGCGCCGCGAGCTCTCCCACGGTGCGACCGCCGCGTGCCAGTTCTTCGAGAATGGAGCGGCGAGTTGCGTCGGAGAGGGCTCCGAACACCGAATCGAGTTGCCGATTAATGGTGACCATATGGTTACGAATCTATTCGCGAACGAACAGGGGTCAAGGGTCGCGGGATAGAGTCGAGTCGTGACCTAGCCCCGGAGCTTCAGCGCCACGGACCACAGCGCCGCCCATACGCGGTCCGTCGTCGAGACTTCCGGCCGTGAACTCTCGCTGACCTTCCGGAGGGTCAGCAGGTTCCCGACCTGCGCCATGCGCTCGTAGTTGGGGTGCCGGTCCAGGAAGCGATCCGCCGATCGCACTACGCCGGGAAAATCGGGATGGTAGTCGTGCAGGCAGACCACACCGCCCGGCCGGAGGAGCCGGGTCCAACGCAGGTCGCCAGTGATTTCGCGGATCCTGTGGGAAGCGTCGATCACTATGAAATCGAACGAGTCCCCCGACTTCTCCGCCGCTTCGAAGAGCTCACCGCTGTCACCGATCCGGAATTCCACCGTGTCGGGGTCGACTCCGTCACGCTCCAGGTTTGCCCGCACCACGTTCAGCTGGTCCGGGAAGTACCGCATGTTGTCGACCACGACGAAGGCCGGGTGGCGCAGCGTCGGGAGGGCCTGGATCATCGCCGCCAGGGTTACCCCGGCAGCGGTCCCGACCTCCAGGTGCTGTCCAGGTAGGTCCTCCGAGCCGATCAGGTTCGTCAGGAATTCGATCTGCTCGGGGAACATCTCGGCCCCGGGAGGTGACGAGGGCGTCATGTCCGGGTCACCGTTCCGCGCGGGACCGACAAGCCTCAGTCCACCCAGTCCGCGATGAACAGGTTCGTCTCTCGCGGCAGCTCGTTCCCCCGGTTCGAGGCGAAGATCAGTCTCGTCCCGTCTGAGTTGAACATCGGGAAACCGTCGAAGTCGCCGGCGTACGTGATGCGCTCGAGACCGGTCCCGTCCACGTTGATCGCGTACAGGTCGAAGTCCGGCACGCGCGGGCTTTCCGCGTCCATGTTGGACGAGAAGATGATCCGCTCCCCGTCCGGCAGGAAGTACGGTCCGAAGTTGGCCCGGCCGTTGTCGGTGAGCTGCCTCTTGTTCGAGCCGTCCGCGTCCATCACGAAGATGTCGAGCTGCGAGGGCCGGATGAGGCCCTGAGCCAACAGGCGTTGGTAGTCGGCCAGTTCATCGCCTGCGGGACGGCTCGCTCGGTACACGATCTTTGTTCCGTCGTACGAGAAGAACGCCCCTCCGTCGTATCCGGGCTCATTCGTCAGGCGGGTCAACTCGGAACCGTCGGTGCGCATCTTGTAGACTTCGAGGTCCCGATCGCGGGCCGATGTGAACACGATCCACTCGCCGTCGCGCGACAGGGTGGCCTCGGCGTCGTAGCCGGGCGCGTCCGTCAGGCGTTCGAGGTTCAGGCCGTCCGCGTCGGCGATAAAGACGTCGTAGTCTTCGTACAGCGCCCACACGTAACCCTGCGACCTGTCGGGTTCCGGCGGGCACTCGTCACCGCCCAGGTGGGTCGAGGAGTAGACGATCTTCTCGTTGCCCGGGAGGAAGTAGCCGCAGGTCGTGCGCCCTACGCCCGTGCTCACAAGCCTGAGCTCCGAGCCATCCGGCCGCATCGTGAACTGCTGGTCGCACTCGGCCTCGCGGGGCGTGGCCTGAAACATGATCCACTGGTCGTCCGTGGACCAATAGGCCTCGGCGTTCTGCCCGCCAAACGTGAGCTGGATCAGCGATCCGAAGTGGCGCTCGTCCTCCAGGATCAGGTGATCCGCACCCTCCCCTTCGGTCCGGAACGGGGCATCGGCCTGAGAGACCGCCTCTGTCTGTGCCTCCGCCACAACGCTGTCCGCCTGCCCGCCGCATGCCGCCAGGACTACCAGTCCGGCGATCCAGGCAGCTCCGGTGCGCGTCACGATCCCCGTGCCTCCCCGATGATCCACGTGATGTCCTCCACGATGTCGTCCCACGCTACCTCGTCCGCCTTGGTAACGGTGATGAAGTTGTCCACGATCAGGAGTGCCCGAACGCCACCCACCTCGAACAGGCGGGCCGCCAGCTCGTCGTCCCCGACCTCGTCGGCTCCGAAGTAGGACCGGCTCTCCGCACCGAGCACGGCTCCGCTCACAACGAATTTCGCTGCGTTCGGATTCGGCGTTCCCTCTACTGTGATGTCAGCTTGGGACATCGGGCCTGCTCCTCTTTCCTCCCGCTCTCGGAAAACGGGGCGGGAATGTATCGCCCTGAGGCGGGCACGTCATCTTCGTTGGCCGCCAGGCAGCCCACGGCTCAGGTCTCGGCACCGCCGATGACCTCGTCCAGCATCTTCGTGGCCGCGCGCATCTGGTCGCGGCTCAGGGTGAGGGGCGGCGACAGCGAGATCACGTTGCCGTCCGGCCCGCCGGTCAGAACGATCCACCCGCACCGCAAACCCTCGGAGATCACGTGTCCGGCGAGATCGGGGTCGGGCGCGCGGGTCTCGCGGTCCGTGACCAGGTCGATCCCGATCATCAGGCCTCGGCCGCGCACCTCTCCCACGGACGGGTGACTGCCCAGCGTCTCGCGCAGCTCCGCGATCCAGCGCTCGCCCTCGTGGGCGGATCGCTCGACCAGGCCTCGCTTGCGGATCTCGCCGAGTTGCGCGATTCCGGCCGCACACGCCAGCGGGTTCCCGAGGAAGGTCGATGTGTGGATCGCTTCCCCACCGGAAACGGGCCACGCGTCCATCGCGTCCCGCGATCCGATGCAGGCGGCGATCGGCAGAGTACCGGAGAGCGCCTTCCCCACGCAGACCAGGTCGGGCGTCACCCCTTCGTGCTCGCACGCGAACCAGCGGCCGGTGCGTCCGAGGCCCGTGTAGATCTCGTCTGCAATCAGCAGCAGGCCTCGAGCTCGGCACAGGTCCGCCAATCCCGTCAGGAAGCCGCGCGACGGCACGACGTCTCCTCCCCTTCCCTGGATCGGCTCCACGATTACCGCCCCGACAGCACTTCCCGCTTCCGAGTCGAGCAGGGCTTCGACACGGCCCAGGGCAGACGCCCTTATACTCTCAGCCTCGAGCTCGGCCGGTGGCCGGAACGGATTCGGATACGGCGCCCGGATCACGTGCGGATTCAACTGGTCGGCGAACGGGCCCCGGAACAACTCGCGGTCCGTGACCGCGAGCGCGCCGTACGTCAGGCCATGATAAGCCCCGCTGAACGCGATGACCCCAGGCTTGCCGGTGGCGAGACGGGCCGTCTTGAGCGCCACCTCCACGGCTTCGGCGCCGGAGCACGTGAGGACGATCCTGGGGTCGGGGATCGGCGACACGGCGGCGAGGGCCTCCAACAGCTTCACCTTGAGGGCCGGCGGGTGCACGTCGCCCATTCCGTGCGGCAAGCGGCCGATCTGCCTGCGGATGGCGGACATCACCCGGTGGTTCCGGTGCCCGGCGGCGGCCACCCCGAACCCGCCCGTCAGGTCGACGTAGCGGTTTCCGTCCGCGTCCCACACGTTGCTCCCCCTCGACTTCTCCCAGAAGATGGGAAAGTCTTCGGCGAGGAAGGTGACATTGCGAGACTCCACCTCGGCGAGACGCGCGGCGAGACGCCTCGACAGTGGACCGGGAGGCGGGACCTGTATGCGGGGCGGCTGGTTCCAGTCGGCAGGCTCGCTCATGACCTGCAAAGGCTAGCCGCGAGCGCCGAACGCGTCAACGAAGTTCGGGTCACACAGGTACGTTTGATAAAGGGGATGGCTGGCGACATGAAGCTCCAGGGCAAGGTGGCGATGATCTCGGGCGGGTCGAAGGGACTGGGAGCGGACATGGCGAGGCGGTTCGTCGAGGAGGGCGCGAGCGTGTCATTGTGCGCCCGCAGACCGGAGTCGGCCGACGCCCTGGCCGCGGAGCTGCGCGCGGCGGGCGGGCGGTGCCTGGTGATTGGCTGTGACGTTACGGACGAAGCGGAGGTGGCGGCTTGGGTCGGCGCGACGCTGGCCGAGTTCGGCCGGATGGACGTTCTCGTGAACAACGCCTCCATGCTCGGCTCCCGTGTGGCGATCCGGGACTATCCCGTGGACGAGTGGCGGGACGTGATCGACGTCAACCTGACCGGCGCGTTCCTCGTGGCGAAGGCCTGCATAGATCCGCTCTCGGCTACCGGCGGCTCGATGGTCCACGTCTCGTCCGGCGTCGGCGACCACGGGCGTCCGTACTGGGGCGCGTACTGTCCTTCGAAGAATGGTCTCGAGGCTCTATCCGAGATGCTGGCAGGCGAGTTGAAGGACGCGGGCGTGCGCTCCAACGCCGTGGACCCGGGCGCCATGCGCACGAGCATGCGCGCGGCCGCCTACCCTGAGGAGGACGCGGCCGGCGTGCCGCGCCCCTATGAAATCACGGACATCTTCGTCTACCTGTCCTCGGACGAAGCGAGCGGCATCACCGGCCAGCGCTTCCGCGCCCGTGACTTCCGGTGGCCCTGACAGGCGGCTGATGATCGCGGGCGGATGCAGCACCGTGACTACTTTCTCAGGTACGCCCTGAGCAGGAGCAGCAGCACGACCACGCCGACGACATAGTACCAGTACTCCTGGGCGGCCTGGGCCGGCCAGCGGAGCATTCCCTTGACGGTCCTCGCTCCGTATTCCATGACTGCCTGTTCCCCCGCAGCCGGCTCGAGAAGGCCCGCACTCCACACACACGCTGCTGCCGGCAGTCGGAAAGGACTCACGTCGTTCGCTCCGGTTTGAAACCGTCTACCAGTCGTACACCGTCCACGCCCCGCACTGCTCATTCGGGCACACGAGGCGCACGCGGAACGGTGAAGATCCTCCGCGCGGGGCGGGATACCTCTCGACCCTGCGGGTCACCTTCGTCCCGCACCGTGGGCAGTCCGGCTCGCCGCCGGGGATCGGCTTATTCCGGTCTTCAGCCTCGAGTCGATCACTCGCCGTCGGATCGAGGAGGGCTCCGGTGCTCTCTTCCGGGCCGAGAGGATCGCTTGCATCCGGGGTGACTTCGTCGCTCATCTATGCGTAACTTTCGCGTGTCGAATGGCTGGGTCGAGTACCTGAACAATACGTCGCCTCTAACCGGCGGCGCTACTTCATGGCGGTGGTGCGGAGGCCCGTTCCGAGTGATATGCTTGAGCCATGCAGGTCGAAATTCGCAGAATCAGCATCCGATCGGCCTTCAAGCTGGCCATGGTCCTGTACGGCCTCATCGGTTTCCTGGTGGGGCTCGTGCTGGCCGTAGCGGCCGGTGTGGAGCCACCTCCCGGAACCGAGCCAAACATCCTCACGCGGCTGGGCTTCTGGTCGATTGCGGTGTTTCCAGCGCTGTACGGACTGGCAGGGGGGGTTACGGCAGCCGTCGCCGTGGCGCTCTACAACGCGGGCGCTTCTCTTGTCGGAGGGCTGCGGCTGGACATCCCCGAGGTCGAGCCGGAATTGGACGGCCGGGTGCGCGTCGCCGGACGCGCGGCACGATACCTGGCCAGAATGCGTGAGCTCGAGCCGGAGTCAGAGCCGGCCGATGAAGTCCCGGCGGACGAGCCGGCCGAAACGCACTCGGAAGGGACAGTGGGAGAATCGACAGCATGAGACGGAAGAGCGACACCCGGTTCTTCACCGTGGAAGAGGCGACCCGCACCCTCCCACTGGTGAGTCGCATCATGGCGGACATCGTGGAGGAGAACGATCGCCTGCAGGAACTCCTCCCCACGCTAAAGGAAGTCCGGATACGGGCCCGTCGGAATCCCGCCGCGGCTGAGGAGCTCGAATCGCTGCGTGCGGAGGTCGCCGTGATCTCGACCCGTCTCGAGGGCTACCTCAAGGAGCTGAGACAGATCGGGTGCGTTTTCAAGGGTCCGCAGGGCATCGTCGACTTCTACTCGATGCGGCAAGGCCGCCCCGTCTTTCTCTGCTGGCACCACGGCGAGGAAGAAATCCGTTACTGGCACGAGCTCGAGGGCGGGTTCGCTGGCCGGATAGAGCTCGAGCCGACTGCCGTGACGTCGTCCTGACAAGCGAAGGACGCCTCACCGCCTCCTGTCGGAGGAACGAGTAATGGCCGGAACCCGGAAAATCGCGCTCGCCTATTCGGGCGGATTGGATACGTCGGTAGCCGTTCCCTGGCTGATCGAAAACTACGACGCCGAGGTAGAATGCGTCGTGGTCGATGTCGGCCAGGGCCTGGAAGACCTGGAGGGCATCGAGGCACGGGCCGCCTTGGCTGGCGCCGTCGGGTGCCACGTGGTGGACGTGCGCGACTCGTTCGTTGAAGAGTTCATCTGGCCGACTCTCCGTGCCAGTGCCGTGTACGGCCGGAAATACCTTCTCGGAACGGCCATCGCTCGTCCGCTCATCGCGCGCGAGGTGGTGCGCGTGGCGCGCCAGGTAGGTGCCACCGGCCTGTCGCACGGCTGCACGGGCAAAGGCAACGACCAGGTCAGATTCGAGCTCACGTTCGCGTGGCTGGCTCCCGACCTCGATGTGATCGCCCCGTGGCGCGAGTGGGATATCCGCGGACGCAAGGACGCCGAAGAGTACGCCCGCCGGGCCGGCGTGCCGTTGCCTCCCGCGAAGACGTCGAAGTACTCGCGCGACCGAAACGTGTGGCATGTCTCGCACGAGGGGGGGCCGCTCGAGGATCCTACCGCTATGCCCGAACCTGACATGTTCCTGATCACGGCCGAGCCGCGCTCGGCGCCGCCCGAGGGCGAGACGGTGGAGATCGGGTTCGAGAAGGGCACGCCCGTTTCAGTGAACGGCCAGGGCATGCAGGCGCTCGCCCTGCTGGAGCTGCTCAACGAAATCGGCGGCCGGCACGGCGTCGGGCGCGTGGACCTGGTGGAGGACCGGATCGTGGGGCTCAAGTCGCGTGGCGTGTACGAGACACCGGGCGGCACGTTGCTCTACACGGCGCATCGGGAGCTGGAGCAGCTCGTGCTCGACCGGCGCACGCTGGAGCTGAAGGATGAAGTGGCGATGCGCTATGCCCGCCTGGTGTACGAGGGACGCTGGTGGGGCACCGAGAAGGAGTCGCTCGACGCCTTGATCGACGTGACGCAGCGCCACGTGAGCGGCACCATTTCGCTGCACGTTTGTCGAGGAAATACGACGGTGGCCGGCAGGTCCAGCTCGACCGGACTGTATCGCGAGGAGTATGCGACGTTCGAAAGCAGCGGACTGTACGACCACGCGGACGCCACGGGCTTCATTCGCCTGTTCGGCCTGCCATATCGCCTGGCCGGGCAGGCCCGCCTGGCAGACGTCGAAGAGACGGGCGCTGTGCCCGAGCCTGCGCCCGATCCGGAGGAGATGGCCGGCAGCGACTGGCTCGACTGACTGTTCGCACCGGGGAGCTCGAGATGGAAAGCGACGACACGCTGCGACTGTGGGGTGGCCGATTCGAGGGCGGCCCGGCCCCTGAGCTGGACCGGATCAATCGCTCCCTCCCCCTGGACTGGCGCCTGTGGCCGTACGAGCTGGCTGTCGACCGGGCGTGGATCCAGGAGTTGACGGAGGCCGGGCTGCTCGACGCGGCCGCCCGTGATCGGATTCTCGCAGGGCTGGATCGTGTCGAGAGTCGCCTGGAGTCGGGCGTCCCCGCCGAGGAGCCGGACGAGGACATCCACACGCTCGTGGAGCGCTGGCTGGCGGACGAAGTCGGGGACGAGGCCAGCCAGATCCGCATCGGCCGCTCTCGCAACGACGTAGTGGCCACCGACACACGCCTGTGGACCCTGGATGCCTGCCGGCGCATAGACGGGTCGATTCGCGAGCTTCAATCCGCGATGATCTCCACCGCGGAGGCCGGCATGGACGTGGCGTTTCCGGCCTACACTCACCTGCAACGGGCGCAGCCGACATCCGCCGCCCATTGGATGCTCTCTCATTTCTGGCCGCTCGATCGCGGGCGCGGGCGGCTTCACGACGCGCGAACCCGCGTGGCTCGCCTCCCTCTCGGAGCCGCGGCCGGAACCGGCTCGACGGTCGAGGTCGATCCCGATCGCCTCGCGCGGAAGCTCGGCTTCGACGGCCCGTGCGAGAACTCCCTCGACGCCGTGGGGAGCCGGGACTGGGTCTCCGAGGTCCTGTTTGCGTGGACGCAGCTGGCGAACGATCTCTCGCGCCTCGCCGAGGACCTGGTGGTCTACGCGAGCGCGGAGTTCGGCCTCATCCGCCTCGACGACGCGTACAGCACGGGATCCAGCCTGATGCCCCAGAAGCGCAACCCGGACGGAGCCGAGCTTGCCCGGGCCCGTGGCGCAACGCTGCTCGGACTGCTTGCCGGGTACCTGGCCTCGCTCAAGGGACTGCCGACCGGTTACAGCAAAGACCTCCAGGAGGACAAGCGGACGCTGTTCGCTGCCGAGGAGGCGCTGGCCGAAACGCTGGCGGTGCTCGCCGGTACGATCGGCACGTTGAGCTTCGATGCGGAACGGGCGGCCGGGGCTCTTACGCCGGACATGCTCGCCGCTGACGTAGCCGAGCGACTGGCTGCCGAAGGCGTTTCCTTTCGCCTGGCACACGAAGCGGTGGGACGGCTCGTCCGGCACGCGGAGGAAACCGGAAAGGCAATCTCAGACTTCACCGGGCCGGATGCCGCGGCTGTCGATCCGCATCTCTCGGCGATCCGGCCAGAATGGTGGGATGCCAGGGCCGCCCTGGATCGAAGATCGGTCGGTGGCGGCAGCGCCCCGGACGCCGTGCGTCGCCAGCTGGAGGAAGCGCGGTCTCGCCTTTAGCAGGCTGTTGAAGAATCCTGTCAGCAGGACTCTTCGACCGGCGCCACACCGATCGTGGCAGGGTCGATCCCTGCCAGCCGCAGGATATACTCCGCCGTCTCACCGATCAGGCTGTCGGGGGTGGACGCCCCGGCGGTCAGGCCAATCTCCAGCGGACCGTCCCGAATCCAATCCGACTGAACCAGGATGTCCTGTGTGCCGGCGGGCTTGTGGGTGATCGTCCCGGCCTCCGCATCGATGCCACTCGCCGCCTCGATGTGGAACGTGCGGGTGAACCGGGCGCACAACGACGCCAGGTGGTTGGTGTTGCTCGAGTTATAGCCTCCCACGACGACCATCAGGTCCGGTGGGTCTCGCATCATGTCCTTCACCGCGTCCTGCCGGTCCTGCGTCGCGGAGCAAATGGTGTCGAAGCTGCGGAACCGCTCGGGCAGCTTCTCGGGGCCGTATCGGTCCGACATGGCCTCGGCGATACGGGCCGCAATCGCCAGTGACTCGGTGGCCAGCATCGTCGTCTGGTTGGCGACCCCGATGTGCTCAAGGTCCCGCACGGGCTCGAATCCTTCCGAGACCCGTTCCGTGAAGCGCTCGCGGATCAGGTCTGCGCCCACCCGACCGCGTATGAAGTCGCACACGAGGTCCGTTTCCTCCATGTCCCGCACGACGAGGTAGCGACCCTCCGGGTATCGGAGGACCTGCGAACTCGTGGCCCTCGTCTCCTCGTGGAAGTGCTTCCCGTGAATCACCGACGTGAATCCGTCGCGCGCATAGCTCTCCACTCGCTTCCACACGGTCAACACGGACCCGCACGTCGTGTCCACCAGGATGCACCCGATGCGGCGAAGCTCCTCGAAGTCCTCCAGCTTCACGCCGAACGCGGGGATGATAACCACGTCGTCTGGCTCAACCGCAGAAAAGTCGAACCGGCCCTCGCCGCTGGGAAACAGGAACCGCACGCCCCTGTCGAGCAGCTGCTGGTTGACGTGCGGGTTGTGAATGATCTCTCCCACCAGGAAGATCCGGCGGTCCGCGAATCTGGCACACGTCTCGTACGCGTACTCGACCGCCCGGTCCACGCCGTAGCAGAACCCGAGGCTGCGGGCCATCCGAAACGTGAACCGTCCCACCTTCAACCGGTAGTCGGCCGCCTTGATCGCGTTCACGATCTCGCTGCCGTACGTCTCGGCCAGTAGCGGCTTCACTTCGGACTTGAAGCCCAGGCCGCGCCGGAAGTAGTTATCACCGTTCTGTTTCATGGCAATCTATCGTAACCCGTGGCTGGCTCCGTGTTCAACGCTCAACTACCCGCGGCCGCATCGACGAGGAACGCGGCCCGCTCGTCCGCGAGACCCACGCGCCGGGAATCGTCCTCCTGCGAAGCCGATTGATCCCACGCACCCGGCCGTCCCCTGAGCGCCCGGCCGAGAAGCCGGACCTTCTCCAGCCTGCCGGTCCACGCCCGTCGCGTGACGCTGTCACAGTCCGCTTCTCTCACCTTGCGCCCGATTTCGGCGTAAACAAGCGCCGCCGCACGAATGGCGGCGCGACACCGGGAAGGCAGCTTCCCGATTCCCGGCCATGCCGCCGCGTACAGCCGATCGGCGTCATCCAGCGTCTGGCAGACCGCACTGCGAATCCCTTCGCTCGCAACGGGGGACGCCAGCCACGCGTCGGGATCGACTCCCTGCTCGCGCAGCACCTCGCCGGGAAGGTACAGTCGTCCGGCACGGGCATCCTCGCCCACGTCGCGGGCAATGTTCGTGAGCTGCATTGCCACGCCCAGCCGGCAGGCGGCTGTCAGCGTGTGCGTATCACGGACCCCCATCACGAGGGTCATCATCACGCCCACAGTGGAACCGACGCGCACGCTGTAGTCGATCACGTCGTCCATCGTCTCGTACCGTCGCCCGGAAACGTCCCACTCGAAACCCTCGAGCATTGCCTCGGGGATGTCGCGGGAGATCCGGTTCCGGAAGACGGCGTCGGCAAAGGCGCGCTCCACCGACCCCTCCGGCCGGCCCACGTACAGGCGCTCCAGGCCGGCACGGACCGACTCCAGCGCGGTCGCGGGTCGGTCCGAACGATCCACGGCGTGATCGCTCACCCGGCACCACGCGTAGACGGCCGCGGCGTCATCCCTCTCCCTCGCCGGAAGCAGTCTGGACGCAGCGTAGAAGCTCCTGGAGCCTTCTCGCAGCAGCCGTCGGCAGGCGCTCCGGTCAGCCGCCGTCATCGAGCCGGGCAACGGATCTCGTCTCCGCTCACCCGACGACCACAGGATCCGGGACAATCGAATCCAGCACGCGCGCCGAAGACAGCACTCCCGGTACGCCGGCGCCGGGGTGGGTGCCCGCGCCCACAAGATACAGACCCTCGACGTCGCGGCTCCGGTTGTGCGGCCGGAACCACGCGCTCTGGCGCAGGATCGGCTCGAAGCTGAACGCGGCGCCACGAAACGCGAGCAGCTCGTCGCGGAAGTCGAGCGGAGTCATCACTCGCGAGGTGACGATCTCGTCGCCCAGCCCCGGCAACACGGTGTCGGCCAGGTGATTCTCGATCGCCTGCCGGTACGACTCCGCCCGTTCGGTCCAGTCCACGGCGGCCTTGAGGTTCGGAACGGGCGACAGGACGTAGAAGGCGTCCGTTCCGTCCGGCGCCAGTGCCGGATCGGTAGCGGTCGGTCGGTGCAGGTAGAGGCTGAAGTCCGAAGCGAGCTGCGCTGAGAAGATGTCGTCCAGCAGTCCCTTGTATCGTGGCCCGAGGAGGATGGTGTGGTGCGCGACCTCCGGGTAGCGGCGGCGCGTTCCGAAGTACCACACAAACAGGCCCATCGAGTAACGCGACTTCTCGAGCCGCCGGTCCGTCCACGTCTTGCGGGCGGACGCCGGCACCAGGTGCCGGTAAAGCCACGCCGAGTCTGTGTTCGAGATGACAACGTCTGCCTGTATGGTCTCGCCATCCGTAAGCCTGATACCGCGTGCTCTTCCGCCCTCGACCACCACCTCCGCGACATCCGCGTTGAGGCGCAGCTCGCCGCCCAACCCATCGATCAGGTCCAGGAGTCCGCGGACCAGCTCCCCGGAGCCACCAATCGGAAAGTGCACACCCCACTCGCGCTCCAGGTAGGCGATCAGGGTGTAGATCGACGTCGTCGTGAACGGATTCCCTCCTACGAGCAGAGGATGAAAACTCAGCGCCTGCCGGAGCTTGGGATGCTTGATGAACCGGGCCACGAGGCGATACACGGTCAGGTGGCTCTGCAGCCGGATCATGTCCGGGACGATCCGCGCCATGCTCCACACCGAGTCGAACGGTATGTGTCCGAGGCGGGTGAATCCGACGTTGAAGATCCGTTCGCTCATCGCCAGGAACCGGTCGTACCCGGCTTCGTCGTCGGGCGACAGGCGACGGATTTCCTGTCGCATGAGCTCGGGTTCGCCCGAGTAGTCGAACACGTCGCCGTCGTCGAACCGGATGCGGTAGAACGGGTGAACGGGCCGCAGGTCCACATCGTCGGAGAGCCGCCGCCCACACAACTCCCATAGCTCTTCGAACAGGAACGGAGCCGTGATCACTGTGGGGCCCGCGTCGAACGTGAACCCGTCCTGCGAGAACACGCGGGCCCGGCCGCCTGGTTGGTCCAGCCGCTCGAGAATGGTCACCCGGTAGCCGCGAGCTCCGAGGCGCACGGCCGCTGCAAGTCCGCCGAAACCGGACCCGATCACCACCGCGTGCGATCGACTGTCGTGGTTCGCGTCCATACCAGCCCTCTCCTCGGCCATCCGACTCGGCAGTTCCTCACAAGTGCCTGCCCAATGTACAGTACGCCGCGGGGCCTCCCAAACCGGAGCGGATATCCGCCGTACATTTGCCGGGGTCACGTCATTCGGGTAGCGTCGCACGGAACCCCTCCGGTGGCCCGGCGGGTTATCGGGGTGAGCCCGGCCCCGTGTACGAACGACGACGGTGGAAGATGAACGCATTTCGCTCAGCCGCATTCCTGCTGGTCGCTGTCCTGCTCGGCGCGGCCTCCGCCTCGGCTCAGGCGTCGGATGCCGTCATCCCTACGGGCGCATACGCCAGCCGTCAGTACGTGTCCAGCCGGGCCCAGACACGTCCCTCCAATCGCTACATCCGGGTGCGCACGACGAGCGTACTTCTTCACCGGGTGAGAGAGTCGGACGAGGGGACCGTAGTTGAGTCCAGGTATTGCGCGGTCGAGCAGGACCCACTCGGTCGTGTACGGACCCTGCTCGGCGCCGCCTTCGTCGCGGCCATGCCGGCCTGGGAGTCAAAGGCTACGCGGGACCCGGACGGCGAGGGCCCCGGACCAGTCCACATCGCCGAGCACACCATAATCCTTGGGGCAGACCTCTCGGATCCGGCGAGGGAGAACCTCCCCGAGGATTCGGACGACCCGCGCATCACGGACCCGGACCGCGACGGACACCCGGGCGTCACGGTCGAGGTCGATGGCTTCGTGAGCGGACAGGTCTACCTCGTGCAGCGCCTCACGCGCGGCCTGCGTGGATCAGTCGATCCGGATGGCCGGATGACCGGCACCGTGACCGGGGCGGGCGATCAGACGGTGATCGGGGCGAGCAACGCAATCCTCAAGACGTTCACGCCGAGGTTCGAGCACAACCCTGATCCGAAGCGGAACACTTTCGTCTGGGTGCCTGTGCCACACGAATCGACGTGTGAGACGATCCTCGTCGCACGTGATCGGTTATTCGGAGAGGACTGAGTCGCCATGGACTCCGATATCCTGATCGCCGGAGCGGGGTGCGCCGGGCTCAGCCTGGCGGTTCACCTGCTGGACGAGGGAGCATCGGACCTCGAGATCCTCCTGCTCGACGTTCGGGAGGTTCACGTGCGCGATCGCACGTGGTGTTACTGGTCCGTGCTCGACCATCCGTTCCAGCCGGCGGTTCGCCAGTCGTGGCATCGGTGGAAGGTCGTGACGCCGGACGACCAGGTCGAGCGCGGGTCGCGGTTCATCGCCTATCGCTGCATACCGGCCGACGCCTTCTACGACATGGCACTGGAGCGCATTGAGCGGAGCCCGAACGTGAGAATCGTCCGGAATATCTCGGTCGAGAGCTTCCGGGATGCGACCGACGGAGTGATCGCGGTGACGGACAACGGCGAGCGGACGGGTCGGCTGGCGTTCGACAGCCGGCCGCCTGACCCGGTCACGGCCCCACGGGGCGAGATCCACTGGTTGCAGCACTTCGTCGGGCTCGAGATCGAGACAGCGGAGCCCGCGTTCGACCCCTCCGTCGCTACGCTTATGGACTTCCGGGTGATGGAGGACGACGACGTCCGCTTCATGTATGTCCTCCCGTTCGACGAGCGAACCGCTCTCGTCGAGGAGACGTTCTTCGGTGGCGAGCCGCGGCCGGAGTCGGAATACGTCGATTCGATCGACGGCTATCTGAAGGAGCGGCTGGGCGTGGAAAGCTGGCGTACGGTGCACCGCGAGAAGGGAGCGATCCCGATGAGCACGCTCCCGCCGCTGGCTCCCGAGGCCGCCCGGGTCACGAACATCGGCACTCGGGCCGGACTCGCGCGCCCGTCCACAGGCTACGCCTTCCTCGCGATCCAGCGGCAGTCGATGTGCCTGGCCAGGCACATCGTCGACGTCGGACTCGAGCCGCCCGTGCCGCGGACCCGCCCCTATCCCCGGGCCACGGCGTTCCTGGACCGGGTGTTCCTCGCCTATCTCGAGCTGCATCCGGCCGAAGCGCCGGGACTGTTCCTGCGCATGTTCGAGGGCGTGGCCCCCGAGCGACTCGCCCGGTTCATGTTCGACGGCGGATCAACAGCGGACCGGCTGACCCTTATGAGCTCCCTGCCGGCCGGCCCATTGATGAAGCAGGCCTTCCGAAGCCTGGCAGGTTTCTGAACGACCCTGCTGATCCATCCCTGCGTGAAGCGATACGGAGACCATGATGTCGAAGCTCAAGACCGTCGGAAACCCCCTGGCTGCCCTCCCCGAGGAGCTTCCGCCCGAGCTTCGGGGCCCGGATTGGGTGCAGGCGAACCCCCATCGCATCGAGGACGAACTGGTTCAGGCGCTCGCCCTGCCGTCGGGGGGGTGGTACGTGCTCGATGGAAGTCGATCGATCGGTACCGCGCCGCGCGTGTTCTGGGTCGCCGGCCGGGAGCTCGTGGCGTGGCGCGGCGCCGGGGAACTCCGTATAGCCCCCAACGCCTGTCCGCACATGGGAGCTTCACTCGCCGAAGGCGCCGTGAAGGACGGGCGCCTGGTGTGTCCGTGGCACGGGCTGGAGCTGGGAGCCGAGAAGCACGGGGCCTGGTGTCCGATGGAGGCACATGATGACGGAGTCCTCTGCTGGGTGCGGCTCGACGATGGCGAGACCACGCCCCGACCGATCGTGTCACCCCGACCGACGGAGTTCCTGGACTGCGTGATGAGGATGGAGGCCGATTGCGAGCCGCGCGACGTGCTCGCCAACCGCCTGGACCCATGGCACGGGGTGTACTATCACCCACACACGTTCAAGCAGCTCAAGGTCATCGGAATCCACAGCGGGCGGTTGCTGGTGCGTGTCGTCTACGGTTTCACCGACCGGCTGGGGATCGAGGTCGACGCCACGTTCCACTGCCCCGACCCGCGCACGATCACCATGACCATCGTCGGCGGCGAGGGGACCGACTCGGTGGTCGAGACCCACGCCACGCCGCTCCGGAACGGCCGCACTGCGATCATCGAGGTCACACTCGCCACCTCCGAGCGCCCCGGTTTTCGCCGGGCCATCCGCATCGCCGGTCTCATTCGGCCGTTCATCCTGCGAGCGCAGCGGAAGCTGTGGGTAGAGGACGCCGCGTACGCGGAAAGGCGGTACGCGCTTCGCACGGGGCGTGTCCCGGCGGCGGGCCGGGCGCTGGGAGAGGGATCAGCGGCGCCAGGCGAGAGATCAGCGACGCCGGGGGCGGGATCGGCGGCGCCAGGCGAGGGGACCCTTGAGAGGCACTGACCAGACCGGTTCGGGACACACGTCCCACCGCGCGAGCAGTTGGTTCGAGGCGAGGAAACCGGAGGCCGTCGCCCTCTCCATCAGCGCGGTCGGGAACGGCAGCCGTACGTAGTCGCCGGCCAGCGCCACCCCTCGCGTCGGCGTGGCGACGCCAGGCCTACCCTTTTGACCACCGGGCGGAAAGGCTGGACAGTCCCGGTCCACACGGAAGATCTCGTGCACGGGCCGCGCGTCCCGCGTCTCGGGATACAGGTCGTGCAGCCCGGCGAGCATGCTCGCCTTCAGCTCCTCCTCGCCGACGCCCTCCGGCACCGCGTAGGCGTGAAGCTCCACGACCGATCCCCCGCTCGAATCGGCCCATCGCCGACTCTCCTCTTCGAACGTCTCGAATACCGAGATGTTGTCCAGCAAGGGGTAGCCGGCCGTACCGACGAATGCCTGCCGCTCCGCGCTCACGGGCCGGTCGAGCCACAGACGCCACACGGCGAACGGGAGGGTGAGCCGAAGATCCCTTACGTTTCGCCGCCAGGTCTCGTCGCCCAGGTCCGGTGAAGCGGCGACGATGTCGTGGAGCCCGGGGACCGTGACGGCGAGCACGACGAGGTCGGCCACCTCAGGCTCTTCCCCTCCGCTGCAGGCGGCAATCCACCCGCCCGACGCGGCGCGATCGATCGACGAGACTCCGCTCCCGAGCCGGAAGCGTACGCCCAGACCTTCGAGGTACCGCCGCAAGGGCGTCCACAGCGATGCCTCGAACTCGTCATCCAATACGTCGAACACGAGCCCCTCGGGATTCGCCATGAAGTAGAAGTGGAACATCATCAGCAGGTCGGCGGCCGACATGTCCTCCTCGGGATTGAAGAAGGAGTGCGAGAACACGTCGAACATCATCCGCCGCGCCGCGGCCGGGAATCGCAGACAGTCCAGGTATTCCCGGGCCGTGATCCCGTCGTGCCGGGCGTATGTGTGCTCCTCATCGAACCGCAGCATTTCCAGCGCCGCCAGCCCGTCCACCTTCACGAGATCTCGATACCTGAACGTGTCGGCCCGTCGCACGAGCGACAGGATGTTCCACGGGGGCCGTGCAGGCAGGCCCTCGAACGACTGCACAGCCCCACCGGGCGCCAGGACCGGGTAGTCGTGAAGGCGCACCAGCCGGCGAAGCTCCGGGTCCACGCGACGAAGCAGCTCGCGCAGGTTGTAGTAGTGGCGGAAGAAGGCGTGGAAGCCGCGCTCCATCCGGAGCTCCGTACCGTCGGGAAGGGTCTCGGTCCACGTGCGCAGGCGGCCGCCAAGGGCTTTCTCGCGCTCGATGACCGTGACGCCGACCCCTCGCTCGGCCAGGACGCACGCGGCTGCGATTCCGGCGAGGCCACCTCCCACGACGACGGCCGAGGTTCCCTCCGGGGCCCGGTTCCGGGAGCCTGCGGGCTGCGGAAACAGCCGCCGGCCGTCTCGAGCCCGGGTCACGAGCCCTCGGCCGGCCGCCGGGCCAGGAACGAGTGCACGATGCCACGCTGCCAGCCGTCCATCGGCTCGGTTCGCACGTCCTCGAATCCCGCGGTTCGAAGTCGCCGCTCGAACGCGGTCACGCCGTCGAACTCCAGCACGCTTCGTCTCAGGTACCGGTAGATGCGGGTCGTCCCCGAGGTGAGCAGCCCGCTCGGAATGATCACCCCGAGAGACACGGCATTCCACGTGGCGCGGGCCCACCTCGAATCCGCCACCGAGTACTCGTGGAAGCAGATCGATCCGCCCGGTCGCAGCAGTCCGCGCAGGGACGCGAGGCAGGCATCAGGATCGGACATGTTGCGGATTCCATACGCCATCAGGATCGCTTCGAACGGGCCGTAGATGCCCGCGGCCCGGGGGTCCATCGCATCGGCCTGCAGGAGGTGGACCCGGCCTTCGGGCAGGCGACGACGCGCCTCGATCAGCATGCCGGTCGATCCGTCGGCCGCTGTCAGGCACGCGTCCGGGTGCTCCGCCAGGATCGCCCGGGTGGACGCGCCCGTGCCGCAGCACAGGTCCAGCACGTGCCCGCCTGGCGGCACATCGAGCCGCGCTGCGCTGAGTCGGAGGTGGCGGTGGTATCCTGGATTGAGGCCGGTCAGCAGGTCGTACCGGCGCGCTACCCGATCGAACTCGGCCGGTACGTCCGCCTTGGCGAGCGGCCCGGCACCGGCGTCAGTGCTCGAGTCCGATATGGGGCTGTTCCGGTAGGTCCGGCACATACCCCTAAGTCCGTTTATACGCATAAGTCCGCGATATCGCCTCATCCGACCCTTCGGTTTATCTACGGTAGACCCGTTAGAGATGACCGCATTCATGCCCCACCCCCTGGAGCCATTCTAAGGCATCGGAGAACCGAACTACACGGGACCCCCTCGCAGAACCCACGACCAGGAGGCGCTCCGATGAAAGTCAGCATCGAAGAGCACGGCAAGATCGCACTCGTTCGACCGGACGACACGGAAACGAGGGAAGCACTCGAGGAGGGCTGTCCGACCCGCGCCATGTGGTGGGGGAGATCCTTGATAGTGGAGCTCATAAACGTGCAGGACGTCCTCGACTACCTGCACACGATGGACGACTGGAACCTAAAGGTGACGCCATGATGGAATACTACCTGGCCGGCCTCCTCGTGCTCGCGCTTGTGACGTTCACCGGGGCGCTACTTGGAGCGGCACACTCGAGGTGGGACGAGTGAGCGGAGGTGGACGGATGAGCCGGGGGCGCGGCCTGGTTCGGTGCGTCGATGGGCTTACGGTGAGTCGGTCAGTCGTCTCTCCCGGCAACATTCTCCGACCCCTCGTGCGGAGGTTTGTGGTCCATGCGGCGGTGGAACTCGCGCATGGCCCAGGGCGGCTTGTCCGGCTGGTGCTTGCGCCATGCCGTCCAGACAACATACGCGATGCCAACCGCCAGGAGGCCGACCGAGACAAGTGTGACCAAGGTGCCCTCCTCGCTACACGGATGAGCGGGTCAGCCGTGCAGCATACCTGTGAGGTCAGCGGCGAAATACAACAGGCTGGCCAGGAGAACGGCAACAGCGACAACGAGGACGACGATTTCAAGCGTCCGCAGGAACGAGCGCCATGAGTCTGATGGCTCGAGTAACTCGGACAGACGGGAGCGATTCATACTCACCTCCAGTTCATGGAGGGGGCACCATGAATATACACCGGCAGAGTCAGGCGCGCGTCAGGTGGGGGTAGCGCACCCAGAACCAGACGCCGAATCGAGCCCGCAGCGTGTTTTAGTGCAGGCTAAATCAGAGAGGCGTCAGTTACCGTAACCTATGCACGGTACTCTAAGCGTATGGAACAGCGACACATAGAAACAGGCTACTCGGGGGTGGGGCACGAATGGGGGCATGAGCTCCACCCGTACACTGTACGCACCATGCAGACGAAAGGACGATAAGGCTATGCGCTGCAAGGCGATAACGAAGGCGGGGAAGCCGTGCGAGTCCCCTGCACACCTGATAGACCCCCACACGCTGCTATGTCGCGTCCATGACCCGGCCAGGGCGGAGGAGATCCGGGAGATAGGCCGGAAGGGCGGTCTGAAGGCTGCGGAGCGGTTCCGTATGAAGGGCATCCAGCCCCACGAGCTGGGGCCACTCGAGGAGCCCGAGGACGTCCGCCGCTGGCTCGAACAGATAGGCCGTGCAGTCGCGTGCGGCACGTTGAGCGCATCGGCTGGTGCGTGTGCCGTCCGTGCATGTGAGGCGTGTCTGAAGGCAATAGACGCGGGCGCGATGGCGTCAGAGATCAAGCAACTCCGGAAGCAGTTAGCTGAGTTCCGGAAGCTGAGGGCGTCATGAGTACCCGGTCAGAACTGAAGGCACTGCGGCGGGAATACGGGGACCTCCTCGAGAGCCACGGCGGCCGGCGGCTGGAGGAGTTCAAGCGATACGAAAAGGACCCGGAATCCTTCATCCGAGAAGTGCTGAAGGCGGAGCCGTGGGAGGCCCAGGTAGCGATATCCGAGGACGTGTTGAAGTCACCGCTGGTCTGTGTGAAGTCGGGCAACGGGCTCGGCAAGGATTGGCTCGCCGCACACCTGGCACTGTGGTGGACGTATGCACGGCGGGGGTTGGTACTGGTCACCGGGCCAACCCAGAAACAGGTCAGGGAGATCGTCATGGGCGAAGTCGCTATGGCCTGGGGCAAGGCCGGCGATCTTCCCGGTGAGCTCTACACCACGGCCTTGAGAGTTCCAGGCGACGATAAGGCTGGGATAATCAGCTTCACGTCCACGGAGGTCTCGAGGCTAACGGGCCACCATGCGGACCGGATCATGGTCATCATCACCGAGGGGCAAGGCTGTCCGCCGTTCGCATATGAGGCGGCCTATCGGTGCGCGGTAGGCGCAAATGACCGGATGCTAGTCGTGGGCAATCCGAACTCCCGGTCCTGCACATTCGCCCAGCTATTCGAGAGTGACGCATGGTCTCAGCACACCATAAGCTGCTTCGACTGTCCGAACGTCCTGCAGGGCGAAGAGGTCATCCGGGGCATGATGACACTGCAGGGTATCGCGCGGATCGAGAGCGAGTACGGCAAGGGCTCAGGCGTCTATGCTGCGGCAGTGCTGGGCGAGTTCCCGAGCGAAGACAGCGAAGCTTTGATCCGGCGGTACTGGCTCGAGCAAAGCGCGGAACGGTTCCGGGCAGGCACGCAGTCAGACGATCCGCCAATCATCGCGGTGGACCCGGCACGATACGGCAACGATAAGACGGCGTGCGCGATCAAGCGGGGCAACCAGATCGGGAAGTGTGAGACCTGGAGCCAGCGCGACTTGATGGAAAGTGTCGACCGGGTAGTGGACGCGGCCGAGCGTGCAGGCGTCCAGCCGTACAGGGAGAATCCAC
>CAXMRU010000251.1:0-8173 GCA_964195715.1 Akkermansiaceae bacterium
CCCTGACCGACGGCGCACTTCGTAAGGTCGCGGGGCGTCAGCATGTTGGTGAGCTGGAACGCGTCCGGTCCCGTGATCTCCACCTGCCGCTCCACGCTCACGTCCCACACGGTCACGTCCTCGAGGAGGCGCCGGTGCTCGGTCTCAAGGTCGTCGTACTCGATCGGCAGGAACATGTGGTTGTAGACCGTATACCCCCGACAGCCATCGCGCAGCGTGGCCTCGAAGAAGGGCGATCGCCGGACGCGGGCGCCGCGCTGGACCCTCGACATATCGAACATCTGGGGCATGTGAGCCTCCGTTTCCTGGGATGACCCCTGCCGTCGCATGTGCGATCCTGAGATCGCGATCGCGTTCGGGAGGAAGATGGGTCGCTTGAGCGAGGCTGAATAGTAGAAGGAGCAGTTGTTTCCGACTATCAGGTTGAGCTCAGGCCCGGTCGGGAGCGAGCACGGGCGGCCCCGAAAGGAACCGCCCGTGTCTCTAACTGCGGACCGTGTTCAGTACTGCCACCGCTCCCTCACAGGTTCCGGCGCTGGTGTCGGAGGCAGGTCGGCGACCCTTGTCTTGAGTCCCTTGCCGGCACGGAACATAGGACTGTTTCGCGCCGCAATCGTGATGGGGGCGCCCGTCTGAGGGTTGCGACCCTGGCGGGCCTTTGAGTGCCGGGTTGCGAAGGTGCCGAAGCCAGTGACCGTCAAGCGACGACCGGCATCAAGCTCGGTTGCGATAATCCCCTCGCCCGCCTTCGTGGAGAAGATGCAGTCGATGGCCTGCAACGCTGTCGCCTTGGAGATTCCGGCCTGAGCCGCCAGCTTCTCCGCGAACTCCTGCTTCGTCATGGATCCACCTCCACGTGAGAGTCCAAATCGGTCGTGCCGCCGCACGTCCAGCAGCCTCTTATCACACAATTACTGCTTTCCACTCGCCCGTCAACTCATTGCGACCACCAGCGTGCGTGGCGTGTGCGACGAAATCTGCATAACGTGCGCGCCCTCGGCAGGACAACACCTGGACAACGGCGGAACAGGAAACATGGCTCGCGATATCCCCGGTCCCTACGACCCAGACGAGATGCGGCTCTTCCTGGACACGTTTCATTACGGGGAGGAGGCGTTTCTCATCAACGAGATCACGGAGCTGGACGTCCGGAAGCGGCAGGTCCGGGCGCGCATGGATACGAACCGCTATCTCCCGTTCGCACAGTACCAGCGCGTGCGGCCCGGGCATCCAGGGCACGTCTCCGGATCCGAGATCATCATGGCCACGGCCAACCTGGGCTGTCTCCACGCCTGGTTCTTTCACGGATGTCGGTGGAGCGAGGGCTGGGTCGCCTTCGGTACCCGGATCCAGAAGGCCGAATTCAAGAACCTCGCTCTGGTCGGCCCGCCCCTTGAGCTGCGCTCTCGCGAGGTCCGGGCCCGCGTCGGCCCGAACCGCACGACGATCCGGTTCGAGTTCGAGTTCTCCCAGGAGGACAATCCCGTCTACTTGGGAGACCAGACGGCGACGCTCCTCAAACATCCTTCCCTTCTGGGGTGAACCGAATTGTCTCCGGCAGTTGCAGCGTCCGAATCGGAAAGGGGATGTTGATCCCTTCGTCCCGATAGCGGGCGTGCAGCCGTTTCACGTACTCGTGGCGAACTCGGAACTGCCGGGAGAACTCCTCTACCGGTATGTGGACAGTGAAGTCTACGCTCGAGTCGCCGAAGGTGTGGAAGCGGATGAAAGGTTCCAGGCCACTCACGTTTCCGCTAGCTTGGCGGACAACGTCATGCGCTACTTCCAGGGAGACGGCCTCCACCTTCTCGAGGTCGCTCTCATATCCGACGCCCACGTCGCACCGCAGCCACAGCACTTTCCGGGGCAGGTAGTAGTTGGTGACTATGGCATCGGCGAGCTTGCTGTTCGGCACGACGATCTCATGGTCGTCGAACAGGCCCTCGATGGTCGTGTTCCGCCACTTGATGTCCCGCACGTAGCCCTCCGCACCGCTGTCCAACTGGATATAGTCGCCAGGCGAAACCTGCCCTGCCGCAAGCACCTGAAAACCGGCGAAGACGTTGGACAGGGTGGGCTGAAGGGCAAGGGCCACCGCCAGGCCGCCGATCCCTAGGCCGGTGACGAGAGGCGTGATCGGAATATCAAGGTTCTGCAGGATAATGACGACGCCGACGAGGTAGACGAGTACCATCGCCAGGTTCGTCAGCAGTGAGCTCGCGGGAAGAGCGCTGCCGGGACGGCTCGTCGAGTAGCTCACCAGCGCCCCCACGAGTCTTGCGGCCACCACCGTGCCAGCCACGATCAGGAGCACCGCCATGGTCCGGTTCAGCGTCTCGGCCAGAGCGTAGTCGGAGACGAGGAGGCCGACGTACGCGCCGGCTGCCGTGAGGAGGAGGGTTGGAGCGTGCCCCAACGATCCCACCACGAGATCGTCCCACGCCCACTCGGTCTCGCGCGCCGCGCTGCGCAGACGGCCCAGCAGAAGACGCTCCACCACGAGGCCGACGACGAAACCTGCTGCCGTAATCCCGATGGGCAAAAACCAGGCCGAGTACTTAGCGAAGAACTCCATTCGCGCGCTCCGGAAGCGGAAGACGGTTGCAAGACTCGGTGCCAGGGACAGATATGCAATCTCCGCCCCCGGCAGTCGGGCGCAAGCGGCTACGCGCTGAGGACGCCTTCCTCACAGACGCTGTGAGGCGACTGCAGCTGGAGGCGGGGAGCGGAGGCGCGCCGCCGAGGCTTCACCGGGAGAGATCTGCGGCGCAGCGGAACCCGATCAGAATGTGGCGCGATCCAGCCGGTCGGCCGTGACGGAAGGCGCACCGGCAAGTGCCCGGGGCGTCGTCCCAACCGCACCCCCGGAGGACCGGCTCATCCGACTCCGGCGGCGGCATCCTCGACGACGTCCACTCGAACACGTTCCCGAGCAGATCGTGGATGCCGCCAGGCGTCGCCCCGTCGGGATGGAGACCGACGGGAGCAATAAACGTCGTTTCCGCGACGATCGCCCCGTCCCGCCACGTTGCACCCCAGGCGTACGTCCGGCGCTCCTGGCCCCGGCACGCGGCCTCCCACTCCGGGCCTGTCGGGAGGCGGGTGGCCTGTCCTTCCCGCTCGCCTCGCCAGGCGCAGTACGCGGCCGCGTCCGCGTAATCGACGAGGACGATGGGGTGGTCGCCGAGTCCGGCGGGCGGGTGCCCGCCGTTCCACCGGAAAGGCTTCACCTCGGACCATGGATGGACAAGAAACCCCTGGGCATGGTAGGCGGCCGAGTCGACGTCCGGCGGCTGGTGCCCGGTCGCCGTCACGAAGGCAGCGAAGTCCGACTGGGTGACCTGGGTGCGGTCGATCGCGAACGGGCCGAGCTCGACCTCGTGGGGATCGGCCTCCCACGCATCGTACCAGCCGTACTCGCGGACGACATTCGGGGAACCGCTGTACCCGAGCTCGCGCTCGGTGGAATCGCTCCCGAGGCGATACGTGCCGCCCTCGACGCGCACCATGTCTTCCGGCGGCCCGTCCGGAACGACGGAGCCGCACCCCCACGCGAGCACGACGAGGAAGGATGACACCACGAGGAGGGGCCCGAGCGCGCTTCTCCGCGCCGGCGCCCGGGTCGTCGGGTCCTCGCACGCGTGTTCATCGACAGGGGCCTCCCTCTCCTTAGTGACTCGGCCAGATCCTCCGCGTCCCGAGGAATCCCCGCATCAGCACGAGCGGTTCACCCTCGGGAAACGGCGTGCCCCCTGCTCGAACGTGGCTCAGACGGCCCGCACTTCAGGGGCCAGGGCGGGTCCGGAGGGTTGCGGCCAGACTAACTTAACAAGTGGTACCACTCTTGGGGGCAGGTCAGGGCGATCTGCTGGGTTCCAGAATGGTCGCTACGGCAGGATGTCGGGGTTCGTTGACAGTACAATTGACAGTAAGGAGCTGACGCTGCTGGCCCCGATCAGCCCCGCAACGTGGCAACTACCGCCCGTGCCTCGTCCACCATCCACTGGTATTCGGGATCCGGGTCGGTGAAGGCATCGAGAAAAGCCGTGAAATGTCCTACCGCCGCTTCCGGGTCCTGAATCTCCGAATACAGCTGCCCCAGCTTGAATCGGGCAGGACCGTACACCAACACGTGGAGAGGCTCGAATGAGCGTTCCCGGAGGAGAGCCTCCAATTGCCGGATGCTCGTCTCCAGATCTCCAAGCTGCCGGTAGGCTTCCGCGAGCATCCATCGGACCAGAAACCGGTCAGTGCTCAAGCCGTACCCTTGCTCGACGAGTCTGTCGGCGCTGGGCTGGAGGAGCCTGGTCACCTCGCGCCAATCGGAGCGCCGGGCGGCGAGGCAGCCATCCGACAGAGCGAACATGGGCTCGAACGCCTGTTCGAAGAGCTGACTGGTGGCGCTGTCCCGAGCCGCGCGGAGGCGAGCGACAACGCGCACGGCGGTCGCGGTGTCGCCGATCATGGCCGATCGGACGCCATGCGAAATATAGTTCTCCACTGCGTCCAGACCCCGGTCGTCCAGTGACACCACCGTGTCGGCCGCCGTCACACCGTAAACAGCCTCGAAGACCAGCTTGACTCGTGCAGGATTGACTCGGCGTGATGGGATCAGTCGCCAGGTGTCGTAGCTCTCTCGAACTCGACCCCGAACTGCATCCAGTGCGCTCACGGCCATTCGCCTGTTGACGTGTGAGTCCCAGGCACCAGGGTTGGCCCCAACCAGGGAATCCGCCCTTGCCCAGTCGCTGGAATGAAAACTCTTCATCAACTCCCAATACTCCCCGGTCTCCACCTGAGCGGAGTCCACAAATGCATCCAGGACCTCAACGTGCCCCGTCACGATCGCCAGCCGAATGGCATTGCGCCATCTGTTGTTGTCCTCGGTGGAGAGTAGTGCCTCCCGGTCGAAGTGTCGCGTCTTGCGTACGACATCCCTTACCTCGGACATGATGATGGCCCAGGCCGAATCGGCATACTGAAAGTCGGTCAGTCGCAATGCATCCCGGTTCCGATAACCGGTCTGAAACATGCTCTCATCCCAGAGCGCGAAATCGGAAGCGTATTTCAGGTAAGCCTCCGTATCCCGCCGCTGTAGGAGCGTCAAACGGTCCGGGGTCTCAAGGGCACGACGAAGATGCGCGACCACCGAATCGGCTACTCCAGCATTGTGGTAGGCCGCCGATAGCTCCACGTGGGCGGCGCTGAACTCCGGATCCAGGATCAGGGCCTCTCGAAACTGAGGAACTGCGTCCGCCGGCTGAAAATTCCGGAAAAGGGCCACTCCATTCCGGTATGCCCGCAGGGCTTCGAGGGACGGAGTCAGGACCAGGGGCAGCGGTTCGTTGTTCGCCAAGACTGCGCGAGATTCTCCGAGACTCCGGCGCAGGTCTATCGCCAGAGCATCAATGGTCTCAATCAGGGCGCCGGCATCTGCTGCTTGGCGACGAGCTTCTGCCACCAAGTAGCCACCCTCGACGTCTTCCACCCGCACAGCCACCAGGAAACCTGCCCCCATGACATCGAATCTGGGCAGAACCACCGTGCTCACGCCCAGCCGCTCAGCCACCTCTCGTGCCAGGTTTGGATCGACTGGGGTCGTGTCCGGTCGCTCCATGAGCCTGAGAACCCTCTGGGTCTCCTTGCTGGGAACGGTCTGAACCACGTGCGCCACGTCCAACGCTGAGCGAAGGAGGAACTGCACCGTCTCTCGGATACCGGGGTCTGCGCTCCCTTCCACCGTCGAAAGCAGGGTGTACGGACGGTCGGGTGGAGGCGAACCTGGACTCCGGGGATCTACCAGACCTCGGCTGACCGCCCGTCCAACCAGAACCAGGATCACCACGGCAGCCAAGCCGACGAGAGCTCTGAGGATGACGGCTCGCTCAAGCGGTCCGCGGCCTCGGGGCGATGCCTCCTGCTCCGCATCCAACGCTTCGGCGAACTGAGACGCCGCGACAAACCGCTCTGAGGGCGTCTTGGACAATGCTCTTTGCAGAGCGGCCGCCACATTGGCCGGGACGTCTGTCCGCACCGGCTCGATCCGGGGCGGATCCACCGCCGCATGCTGATACAGGAGACTCTGGCTCGTTTCCCCCTTGAACGGGGGCTCCCCTGCAAGCATCTCGAACAACACACATGCCAGTGAGTACTGATCGCTGCTTCCGTCCAGGTCTTTCTGCCCGGTTACCTGTTCGGGACTCATGTAGGTGGGAGTGCCGAGAGAGGCGCCCGTCCTGGTCAGCCGCTGATCCTCGACGGTGGCCAGGACATGTGCCACCCCGAAATCGGTCAGCACAGCATGGCCCGCCTCGAACATGATGTTGGCGGGTTTGACGTCCCGGTGGATCACGCCCTCCCCATGAGCGTAGTTGAGCGCGCTCGCGATCTCTCGAGTGATTCGGATCGCGTCCCTGACGGGGATCTGTCCCTCCCGGGCGATGCGAGAGCGGAGGGTGTCGCCCTTCACATACGGCAGGACGTAGAAAAGGAATCCGTCCGCTTCGCCAGAATCATGCAGTGGCAAGATGTGAGGATGGGTCAGGTTGGCGACGGTTTCGATTTCGAGGAGGAATCGGTCGGCGCCCAGAACCAGCGCTATCGCCGGATCCAGGACTTTTACGGCCACTTTCCGGTTGTGCCTGAGGTCGTGGGCAAGGTAAACCGTTGCCATGCCACCGCTTCCGATCTCGCGCTCAATTCGGTAACGGTCGGCCAGGGCCGCGTTCAGCCGTTCTCTTACGTCCCCGCCTGAAGGCATCTTAGAGGATCAATGGTCCGGCGACGGCCCACCCGTCGAAGCTGCGGCGAAGCAGCGATCGTGGAAGGCCTCCACCGAGGGACCCAGGGCACCGAGAAGTCCCCGCAGATCGTGTGGCACGCCGGGGGGAATTCGCTGCTCGAAGGGGATGCCCAGAGCCCGCAGATGCTCCATCCACTCCAAGTTCCCCTGGTAGTTCATGTCCGCCGAACCCACCGCAACCAGGATTTCGAGATCCGGCATCGGACGGCGTTCGCCGAAGGCTCTGGCCAGATCCCACGAGTTGTTCTTGGGTGCGTGCACGAGGACGCTCGAGCCCCGAACCTCTTCACCCCCACGTTCGGACATCGCCTTCTCCTTCTGATGCCCCCCGGACAGAGGTGCCGCAGAGCAGAAGAGCTCCGAGTACTTGAAAGCGATGCGGGCGGTGGCTCTCCCGCCCATGGAAATGCCCTCGAGAGCTCGTCCCCGCCGGTTCTCGATTGTCCGGTAGCTGCTGTCGATGTGAGGAATCAACTCCTGCACAAACGAGGTCTCTGCTTCGAAATCGCCGTAGTCGAAGTACCCCTCGGGCCCTCCGTTGACGAACACGAAAATTCTGGGCCGGATAGCTCCTGAACGAATCCACTCGTCGATCGGGTCAGCGAGAGGAATGCCCTTCACCTCGCTCCCCACGCGGCCACCGGGGAGGAAGTACACGACCGGGTACAACACTTCGGCCTGTTCAGGATCCTCGTATCCCGGCGGGCGGTAGACGACATACCCTACGTTGAGCGCCATTGCATCGCTGTAGTAGGTTCCGTGCTCCAGCCGCGGGTGAGAATCCTCCGGCATCGAATTCACCCAGCGGAACCCCTTCTCCTGGGCATTCCCATCAGTGGTGCCCAGGAGTATGGCGATGACGAGCGTACGCAGGGCGACTTTGCCGGCTGCCTCGAAGTTCATGGCTGTGGCATCCATTACACCTCTCTCCCGGAGCGGTCGATATCGTAGATTTCGTAACTTACGCATCCTCCGATCTCGTGCACAAAGCCGGAGTGAAGCATCGAGTCCCAGCGTTCGTATGATACGCGAACTAGCCATCCCTGCTTTGGTAAAGGACCTGTCGCAGCTAGGTGGCTGGAAGGACCATCATACGGTCATCAGGTGATACCAGTCGGCTGACGAGGAATCCATGCGGGCAGCCCTGGCTGAGAGGAAGGTGCTGAGGGGTGCCGTTGGCGACTGAATCGACAGTAGCAATCGACATTAGTAGGCTCTCCAGGGGCCACAAGAAGAGCCGCACAAGGCTCTAACCTCAAGTGGCTCAAAGTCTTCTGCTGATGGGCCCGGGTGGATTTGCCGCGTCGTCCAGCATTGCGAGCACGCCGAAGGCGCGCGCAGCACTACCACCGACCTCACGCTTATCAGGCG
>CAXMRU010000252.1:0-3304 GCA_964195715.1 Akkermansiaceae bacterium
TACACGATGTCGCCGTCGAGGAACGTGAACGCCGGGAACGCATTTCCCCGCAGGAGCATGGTCAGCTCGTTCGTCACGCTGTCCATCCCCTCCTCGCGCGCCCGGTGTCCCGGCCCATACAGGGACATCACCGAGAGCTGGCGGCCGAGGGCCGTCAGAAAGTTCGCCGCATCGGTCATGGCGCCCCTCCGGGCGACGGGCGGGCTGCGGCCTCCACCACCGACGGATCGCTTGAAGCGACCGCGACATCGACGATCTCCCGCACGCTGCCATCACTGGGCCACCACGCGACGAGGGTCCGAAGCGCCGCCAGTTTCTCGGGGGAGGCCTCGATTCCGCTGCCTCCAAGGAGCTTGCGGCGCACGTCCACGATCTGGATCAGGGCCTCGCGGGCGCCGTCAGTGCGGAGCCGGCCCAGGGCGCGGATCGCCGGCAGGCGGACCTCCAGGTCCTCGTCGGCGTCGAGCGCGAACTCGCGCAGGAGCGGTTCGGCCTCGGCCGGGGCGCCCGTCTCCGCCTCGATCACGCCGAGCGCCTGGATCCGTCCGACGTCGTCGCGCAGCGCGTCGAGTACGGCGCCCGGTCGCACGTTCGGGAGGCGCATGCACAGCTTGAGCGCCTCGAACCGGACCTGCGCATTGTCGTGCGCTCGGAAGCGGGACGGATCGAACTCGGCCGGCCACAGCGGGAGCGCACCCATCAGTGCGAGCATGTTCCTGAGCACGTACCACGGCGTCTGTTCGGGGTTGGCGAGTCGCTGCGCGGCGAGGGGTGCGGCTTCCGGGCCGAGCGCGGCGACCCGATCGTACATGCCGCGCCGCAGAGAAATGTTGTCGGCCGTGGCCAGGCGGTCCAACAGCGCCTCCGCGGCCGAGAGGCCGGCCAGCGGTAGAATCCGGTCGAGGGAGTCGTAGTCGGGCTCCTCCTCTTCGACGAGTCGTCGGACCACCGCGGGTTCCGCGAGCCGATCCCAGATGTGGAGTGCCGCCGGGTTGGCCGCTCCGTGACCGGGCGCGCGGTCCACCCAGCGCACGAGGTCACCGGCACGGCCAGCGTTCACCAGCTCGTCCACGACGCGGGCGAGGATCTCGCCATCCACTTCCACCTCGAGGCTCATCTGGGCGATGCGCTCCGGCTCGAGTCCGGCGCGCATGTCGGAGCCGCCGCCGGAGCCCAGGGAGTGGAGCGCCAGCCGGCCGAGCGCCTTCTCGTACGACTCGGGATTCGGGTTGTCCAGGTCCCAGTCCGTGAGCAGGGAAGTGACCTGCTCGCGCAGGGCGGACTCGGAGCGGGCCCGCATTGCGCGAGTGCCCTCATCCGAATGCGCCGCCATCTTGGTTAACAGCCTGAGCATCCAGCGGGAGATGTCGCTCGAGCTGTCGTCGGACGCGGCCCGGATCAGGGTCAGGACGGCATCGGCTCCGACGCCCCGTACGGCGTCCAGGAGGAACTGTCGCCGGGCGCGGTCGTCCCCGTCCATCGACATGAATCGTAGAAGCGTGTCGGGATCGAGTCCGGAGAGGAGCTCGCTGAACTGGTCCCTCAGATCGCTGTGCTCGTCCGGGTCGAGCGCCGCCAGGCTGCGGGCGATGGCGGCCATCTGCCGTCCCATCGTCCGATCGAACTCGACGTCGTCGGAGTGCTCCTCGAGGCGCCGGGCCAGCTCGTCAGGGTCGAGGACGTCGGCAGGGTCGGCAGGGCCATCCTGATCCTGGCCCCCGGATTCCTGGCCGGCGGCCACATCCACCCCCGCCCGGCGGAACAGGGTCGTGACTTCGCGGGCGGCTTCGGAGGGATGCCTGGGTGCGGCTCCGTTCCCGTCCTCCGAGTCGTCCGCGCGGCCCACCGTTACCGCGGCGCTCGCCAGCGTATGCCACATGCTGCGGTCCTGGTCCTGCCTCTCCGCCTTCGACAGACTGCTATGCGCCTTGAGCTTGAGCTCCGTATAGCGGGCCGGCTCGAGCCTGATGTGCGGACGTCCACGGAGAACCTGCTCGGACTCTCCGCCCAGCGGCCGCCCCGTCCTTTCCGGATCGGCCGAAACGAGGCGAAGAACCTCCGCGATTTCCTCGGATGTCACGCCTTCTGCAAAGGTCAGGGCGCCCAGCTCGTGGCGGTACAGTCGGGTCGCGAGGTTCCTGAACAGCGGATGCGAAGAGTCCGTCGGCACGCCGTCTACGAGGAGCTCGTCACGCCCGACTCCCAGCGCCAGGGTGTGGCGCCCCGCGAGCACGGCCGAAAGCCTTGATTCGACGGCCTCGATCGCGGGTGCGAGGGCCGGATGACCCTGGGGATACATGCCCACTTTCTGGAACGCCGACCCCAGCTCGATGAGTAGATCGGTGACCTCTCCCGACAGAGATGCCACGGTCGATCGTTCCGGGGCCTGCGCGTTCGCCTTCATGCGGGGTGGGAGGGGCAGGATGCGTGCCCGGGGGGGTCGTTCGCGGGTTCAGCGCAGCCTGAAAAGCCAGCGTGGGGTGAGGATGGCGGCCTTGAGCCAGCCGGTGAGCTCGGTGCGGTCGTCGCCCGCCGTGTGGTGGTAGTCCTGGATGAAGCTGAGGCCGACATCCCAGTCCAGGCGGATCTGCCACTTGTCGCCCCCGATCCAGTATCCGCGCAGTGCGGGCCGGATCGTCGTCTCAGCCTCACCCAGCAGGATCCGCGGGAACTCGGACAGGTCTCCGGTGGGGAAATCGGGGTTGTCCTCGGGATTGGGCCGGAGCTCGCGGAAGTCGCCTTCGCCCTTGATCTGCAGGTCGAGCCGGGGCCGGATCAGCAGACCGGGCCGGGCGAACCAGTCCACCTCGGCCGTGACCAGGTACAGGTCCGCCTTGTCCCACCCGATTCCGATCCGCTCGACCGAGTACTCCTCCCACGGCAGGAACGTCCGGTAGGCGAGGCTCTGAATGAACGAGAAGTTGCCGCGCACGTTGAGCTGCGGTGCTAAATGCGACAGCTCGAGCCCCAACGAGCCGCCCATCTGGCAACACGAGCCCTCCTGGTTGGTGGCATCGATCAGCAGGCTCCCGAACAGCGCGCCGAACCCGGGCCGCCACCACACGTCCACCTGCCCGACCTTGTTGAAGGACTCTCCTTCCTCCGCATTGTCGTCTTGCGCGATCTGCCACACGGAAAGCGGGTTGACGAGCGGCCAGTCGAGAGAGCGGCCGGGGCCGCCGTGCACGGCCGACTCGGAGACGGCGATCATGAGCTCGTCGATCGGGCGCACCTCCAACCGGTGCATCGGGACGTAGTGGGTCGTGTCGGCCCCGAAGTCGCCGTAGCTGGCCACCGAGCCGAT
>CAXMRU010000253.1:0-3759 GCA_964195715.1 Akkermansiaceae bacterium
ATCCCTCCGAACATTGGCCCCACCCAGGAGAACACCGTGTGGAAGAAGCCGCCCGGATTCGAGAGTCCGTACATGGCGAATCCAGTCACGAATTGGACGATAACCACCAGGTAGATCGCAGAGTAGCTGAGCTGCTGCAGCGGGTGATGCCCCAGGTAGTGCGGCATCGATTCCTGGCGAACCAGAAAGTAGTACTTGAGCATCTTCCACATGTTCTTCCAGTTCTTCGTCCGAACCGGGAGCAGGGCGTTCCAGCGCGCCCATTTGTTCCCCGCGAACAGCCAGTAGATGCGGAGGATTGCCGCCGCGACGATGAGCGCCGCGGCCGAAAAGTGGAGGAAACGCGCCCATCCCATGAGGAAGTGGCTGCTCGCTTCGCCCCACGTGGTGAAGTAGGGAGCCCCGATGTAGAAGCCCGTCACGATGAGCACGACAACCGTGATTGCGGAAACCCAGTGGGTGACGCGGAGCGGCCAACGCCACAGATACACCCACCTGTATTCGGGGAGTGCCGGAGGATGCGGAATGTGTGTGGCTTCCGCGACTGCCTCCGGAGTGACCCCACCCTTGCCGGCCGGCTGAGAGGTCGGCTCTCTCACGTCGGTCATCGCACCCTCACCTCGGTAACGGGCTCGCCGTTGGCATCCAGTACGTGCACGCCACACGCCATGCACGGATCGAACGAGTGAATCGTGCGGAGGATCTCCAGCGGCCGCTCCGGGTCGACCAGAGGATGGTTGTCCGTGAGCGACGCCTCGTACGGCCCCATCTGGCCCTCACTATCCCGCGGAGAGCCGTTCCAGGTGCTGGGCACAACGCACTGGTAGCGAGAGATCTTGCTGTCTCTGATCTCGATCCAGTGGCCCAGGTTGCCGCGCGGCGCGTCCTGGTATCCGTATCCCCGTGCCGTGGCCGGCCAGGTGCTCGGGTCCCACCGCTCACCGTTAAAGGTGGCCGTGTCGCCCCCCTTGATCCGGCCGACCAGGTCGTCGTACCACTTCTCCATGCGTCTCGCCAGCAGTACCGTCTCGATGCCCCGCGCCGCGGTGCGGCCCAGGGTCGAGAACAGGGCCTCCGGACCCACTTCCAGGCGGCCCAGCACCTCGCCGACCAGCTCCCGGGCGCCTTCGTGTCCGGAACCGTAGGCAACCAGCATGCGGGCGAGCGGACCCACCTCCATCGGCATCCCATTGTAGCGCGGGGCCTTCATCCAGGTGTACTTGTCCTCGCCCTGGAGGTACTCCCACGGCGTCGGAGGGCCGCTGTACTTAGGCTTTGTCTCACCCTCGTACGGGTGGAGACCCGTCTGGTCTCCCGCGTCGTATTCGTACCACGAGTGGGTGATGTACTCCTTGATAAGCTGCTGATCGTAAGGAAGCACCTCGCCGATGTTCTTGCCGAGAATGATCCCCTGCGGCAGGTAGTACGAGGCGACGTTCCGGATGTCGTCCTCGGGGAATTCACCGCATGCCATGTAATTGCCGACGCCGCCGCCGATGCCGCCCCACTCCTTGTAGAAGCCGGCGATCGCCACCAGATCCGGCCAGTACACCTCCTCGACGAATCGGCGCGCCCGCCGGATCATGTCGTAGATATCGGTCAGGCGCTCGGCGTTGATCGTGGCCGTGCTCTCGAGGTTGATGGCCGAAGCCATCCCGCCGACCAGGAAGTTCGGATGCGGATTCTTGCCCCCGAAGATCGTGTGGACGCGGATCACGTCCCGTTGCCAGTCCAGTGCTTCGAGATAGTGGGCGACCGCCAGCAGGTTGACCTCAGGCGGCAACTTGTAGGCCGGATGGCCCCAGTAACCATTGGAGAAGATCCCGAGCTGTCCGCCCTCCACGAACCTTCGGATCCGGTCCTGAACCTCGGCAAAGTACGTCTCTGAGTTGTTCGGCCACGGAGAGATCGAGCGAGCGATCTGCGACGTCACCGCTGGATCGGCCGACAGCGAACTCACCACATCCACCCAATCCAGCGCGTGCAGGTGATAGAAGTGGATCACGTGGTCCTGGATGAACTGCATTCCGAGGATCAAGTTCCGGATGATGTTGGCGTTGGCCGGGATCCGGATGTCGAGGGCGTCCTCAACCGCCCGCAGGGACGCGATCGCGTGCACCACCGTGCACACGCCGCAGATCCGCTGGGTGAAGGCCCACGCATCACGCGGGTCCCTCCCTTCCATGATGATCTCGATTCCCCGGAACTGGGTCGAGGACGCCCAGGCGTCGGCGATCCTTCCGTCCTCGGCCTGGACCTCGATACGCAGATGTCCCTCGATCCTGGTAATCGGATCGACGACTACCTTAGTCCTGGCCACGGTCCACCTCCGCTTCCTGTGAGGGCTGTGAAACCACGGGCAGCTGCTTGCGCTGCCTCGCTCTGTGCACGCCGGTGGCTACGGCGTGCGCCGCGACGCCTGCCGTCACTCCCACCGCCAGAACGCCACCGATCGTGTCCACCCGGCGCTCGACTCCGAAGCCGGCAACATCTGGGAGACGCTCGTAAAACGGCGTCATCGTGTCCCAGAATTGCCTTTCGGTGCATCCTATGCACGGGTGACCCGCCCCGATCGGCCAGCTCGTCCGCACGTTCCACTGGATGATCGGACAGGGCGAGAAGCTGGCCGGTCCCTTGCAGCCCTTTCGGTACAGGCACCAACCCTTGCGGGCCGCCTCGTCGTCGAACTCCTCCACGAACTGTCCCGCGTCGAAATGCGCTCGCCTCTGGCACTGGTCGTGGATCCGCTTCCCATACGCGAACAGGGGGCGGCCGTCGATGTCGAGCGCCGGAACGCGTCCGAATGTCAGGATGTGAACGATAGTCGCCGTCACGACATCGGAAATCGGAGGGCACCCCGCGATGTTCACGACGGGTTTGTCCCGGACGATATCGGATACACCGACCGCGCCCGTCGGATTGGGTTTCGCGGCCTGGATATTGCCCCAGTGTGCGCATGCTCCAACCGCGATCACCGCTCCGGCGCCGGCCGCCGCTTCCTCCAGAACCTCCTTGGCCGTGCGCCCGCCAATCGTCGTGTAGATCCCGTCATCCTTGAGGGGCACCGAGCCCGTCACGACCAAGATGTACTGCCCGGCGTTCGCCTGCATCGCATCCTGCAGGGCCGCTTCCGCCGCATGTCCTGCCGCGGCCATGAGCGTGTGGTTGAAGTCCAGCGAGATCGTGTCGAGGATCAGGTCGCCGATCGAGGGCTCGGACGTACGGATCACGCTCTCGACGCACCCGGTACACTCCTGGAGTTGAATCCAGATGACGCTGGGCCTGCGCATCTGTGCGAGCGCCTCGACCATTCGGGGAGTGACGATCGAACTGAGGCCGAGCATGGCGGTGAACTTCCCGCATAGATCGAGAAACTCACGCCGGCTCACGCCCCGGGCGCTCAGATGCTCGCCCAGAGTCTCGTCGGTCGTCCAAGGATGAGATGTGGGAGCCAGCATGCATCACCTCCGATGGACCGTTCACATCGCGTCGCGCGACACGATGGACGCGCCACGACAGCGGGACCCGGCGGCTTGCGGATGTACGAAATGCCGGGTCTGTATTGCCACGTCACGCAACGCGCGACGCCGATCTATCGGATAATGCCCCGGAGTCTCACTGCCTCGGTGGGCTCTAGGCCCGGTAGGGAGACATGTTTTGAGGGAAGCAAAGAGCATGCCCGAGTCGCTCTCAGCGAGAGATGCCGGATGAGAGCCGTTCCCGGGCGGTTTGCGGGCGTCGCGGGCCTTCGACGAACTC
>CAXMRU010000254.1:0-7456 GCA_964195715.1 Akkermansiaceae bacterium
CGGTCACGCGCCTCCAGCGCACGGCGTAGCGCAGGCGATATGGTGCGGGTCCTGCGGCCTGCACCCATGACCGAGCCGTCGGAAGAGTGGCTTACAGCGACGAGGGCAGCATCGCACGTGAGCCGTCGGGACGTTTCATATGAAAGGCGTATCCCGTCCTCGAGCTCCGAGCGGCCCGGCTCTCCTTCTTCCTTCAGGGTATCCATCTCCACGTGCAGCATGACCTGGTAACGCTCCGCGCGCGTGCCGCTGAGGGGGGCACGCGCGTCGCTTCCAGTCTCGTCGTCTGCCTCTGCTTCCTCGCCTCCAGTCTCGTCGTCTGACTCTGGCACTGCACCGAACCCGGCAGCCAGTGCGCGCTCGGCCATGAGCCCCAGTGCATCGGCCCGCCGCTGTGCCGACTCCCTGCGGGACGCTTCATGTGAAACGTTTCTGATGCCCTTTTCGCGGAACAGGGCATCATCCGCCGCCTCCACAGCACGCATCAAGAGCGCGCCCACCTCGGGGGTGAGCCTCCCCTTCACCACGTACATGCCATCATCGTCGGGGAACACCGAGAGCGAGCGGCTGTCGAAGTGCTCACGCTCCTGGGCCGCCTCGTCCTTACGGCTACCACGCTTATAGGCACGCACCACCCGCTCGAGCTGGGCGATGGTGCACCCGCGTGCCAGCTCCAGGAGGTCTCCCTCGGTCTCGGGCGTGGCCACCCGGGTGAGCGCCCGCACGGCAGAGAAGGAGAGCTCTCCCCGACTCATGGAGGCGCCGATCCGGGGCAGGTCCACCAGGGCCCGCGCAGCACGCACCTTCTCTCGTGCGGTGCCGAGATCGATGCCGGTGCTGTAGGCCAGCCAGTGCGCACACGAGCGGTGGCCCCCCAGCTCCCAGCCCCGCCGCCTGTCGAACTCGGCCACCAGAGCCAGCAGTCGGTGATCGGCAGAGTGAATGTGCGCCGCGAGGATCACGATCTCCTCCTCCAGCTCTTCCAGCGCATCCGCATCCTCGAAGGGGTCGAGAACGGGAGTGGGCGTGGAGTAAATTCTCGCTGTCTCGCACACCCTGAAGGTGACAGCCACGTGCGGAGCAAAGCAGACCATCGGGTAACCTCCTGTATCGGGTACCAAGCACAGACCGAACAAATACCGAAGATACCCTCAATATACGGGGGGCATTTTCGGGCTCTGAGGATGCGCGGAGGTGCGAAAACTGGGGCTCGGAGGACGTGGGCGTCGTCGGTGCCGCAGGACGCGTGGCAGGAGGCAAAGGGGAAGGATCAGAGGTCGCTTACGGAAGGGGTCCCGGACCTTGGAGGAAGCGCGGGTTCAAATCCGTCAAGCAAGCTTGTGACAGTTCTTCGGCCGCGCCGCACCGAACGGACCGACAGGCTCAGGGCCGGTCTCTCGACCACGGGCGATCAGGATCCACCGAGACCGGAGCCACAGGAGGACCGGTGTGGGATGGGAACCTGACGGGACTGCGGATCCGGCTAGCGGGCCTTGAAGTGCGCTGTGTGACCTAACACATGCACCTTGTCGCCAGCGGCGATCATGTAGGTCTTCTGCTGGCCGCTCCAGTCGATCGTGATCTGGCCCCCGCGTCCCTTGAACTTGTAGACGACCGGGTTCTGCATCCCGAACGAGAAGGCGCCTCCCTGCACCGTTAGCTCGTTGAAGTTCACAGACTTGAGAACCTCCATGAGGATCACCTCCGCTAAGTTGCCGGTGTCTCTCCGTTCACCTGCCGCCTTCCAGCCCTCCACCACCACCACAACCCGCCTCCGAGACCGAGGAGGATGCCGGCGACCGCATCCGCCACGTAATGCTCCTTCAGTGTGAGCGTAGACACCGCGATCGCTAACGGGAGCAGAATGTGGAACCACCGCAGGCCCGCCGAGCGGACGATCATCGCCCCCATGAAACCGGTGATCACGCTGTAGGCCACGTGCATGGACGGCAGGCACGCGTACGGCCGGGTGAACGCCGAATCGTGCATGCGGGTCTGCATGGCGTGCGCCTGGGAGGTCCACGGGGCCGCCACCGGATACAGGAGCTGAATCGCACCGCCGATGAACGTGATGACGATGAACGCCTTGATGGCCAGCCTGTATTCTGCTTCACGCATGGAGGCCACGATGAGCGCGGCCCCCAGCGTCAGGTACGGGTAGGCTGCCCAGTAGAACACCCACGTCCATCCGAGCAGCGGGATCCTGTCGTCCAGCGGAATCGACGGGTCGTTCAGTACTTCCGGCGGCCGGTTGCTGTTGACCCGGGTGACCGTGTAGTACACCACGAGGTGCAGGGCGATGACCCCCACGATCGCCAGCGCTCGACGCGCGTAGTCCGCGGCACTCGGCCTCTCGAAGGCGATCTCCCCCGGGGATCGTACCGCACCGTCCGGTGCGCTCAATGGACTTCTTCGGCCGACTCCCCGCGGCGTCGGGTCCTGAGGAAGTCACCATACTCGAGCGGCTCCTCGAGGCGGCACGACCACACAAGCCGGTCGTGGAATACCGTCACGTCCGGGCAGGAGTCGCACATGTCCTGCCGGCCATCGGGAAGGACGTCCACCGGCTGGATCATCATGATCGACTGGAGGTGCGCCCGGCCAAGCGCCCGGTGCGGCCGGGTGAGCAGGGTCTGGAGCCAGGATCCTGCGGCTCCCCTCACGCCCCGGTCCAACGGAGACAGGAGCATCATCGATCGCCCCCGCTTCAGCGTTTTCGGGTGCCCGTAAGCGGGATATCTGCCATGCTTCAGATGGTACGAAGTCTGGGCCAGCTCCATGAACTTCGGTCCCACGTAACCGTATATCTTTTCTTTCGTTCCGATACGACCGGTGAGAAGCCACTTGAAGGAATCGGGACGCTCCGTTCCGTTGAGGTAGGCACACGGCCGGAAGTCCGGGAAACGCTCCTGGATCGTCGCCAGAACCTCCGTGGACTGGATATCGTACCGACCGAATTCGGTCGTCGCGTACACCGTGTCGAGCTCGACTTTCTCTCCGCCGACGTAGTACTCCAGGTCTCCTCCCACCATGCCGACCCGGAACGCGATGAACACCATCACATTCACGATGTCGATGTGCTTGTGGGCCCAGTCCACGAGGTCCGGCACGTACGGCAGGGTGTCCTCGTACACGGTCGAGTTGAACGAGCACGACAGGCCGCCGACCTCGGCGATCATCTCGGCATACTCGAGCCTGAGATCGTTGTGCTCCACCTCCGACTTGTCTTTCCACTTCGGACGGTTCTGCTTGCTGTCGATGTGCAGCGTGAGACCCCACAGCCCGGTCTTCTTGAGCTCTCTGAGCAGCTCGTGAGTAAGGGCCAGGCCGTTCGTGTTCAGAATTGGCTTGATCCCGCGCCGCTCTATGCTGGCCACGATGTCCGCGATCTCCGGGTGACACAGAGGATCCCCACCGGCGATCGAGATCCCGTCCGCTGTTCGCAGACGCGTGAACACGTCCAGCTCGTGGTCGATCTGCTCGAGACTCTTGTGGCTCTTGGGATCGTTCTCCCGGTAGCAGCCGAAGCAGGCCAGGTTGCAAGCTGCCGTCGGCTCGAGCCACGCGATTGAGTTGTCGGGAAGACTCCAGGGAAGTCGGTACAACCGACGGTGGTCGAGTCGTGCTTGCATGCGTCCCCCCGTGAGGGCTGGTTGTGCTGATAGTTCGAGCTGTGCCCGGACACCGGATGCACGATCTGAACGCGTTCGCCAGATCCGTCGACGGAGCGCGTGGTGCGCCGGTCCGGGGTATGAATGGGCGGCAATATAGCTGAGCCTGGACGAGTATGGTACTGGTACGACAGGCCCGGGGCCCATCGGGGCGTCGAGCGCCGAAGGGTGTTATGATCGTCCTCCGCTGTATATGACCTGATCGACATCACAACACCGGCTCGGAAGAGGTCCATGATGAAACGAATCGCGTTGCTCGCCGTTCTGCTCACGGCCTGTGCTGAGAACACTGAAACGAATGCACGGACCGCCGAGGGTGGTGGAGAGCTCGAGAAGACACCTGCACAGCAGACCCATCAGACGACCCGGCTCGCACCGGACGAGGTTACCTATGCTCCCGAACTCGGGGTCGATCTGGAGGCCATGACCCTGAGGGAAAGCGGCCTCTACGTCCAGGTCCTGGAGGAGGGAGAAGGTCCGGAAGCCGCCCCCGGCGACATCCTCGGCGTAGACTACACGGTGTGGCTAAGCGACGGTGCCAGGTTAGACTCGAGCTTCGACCACGAGCCGGCGGAACCGCTGACGATGGTGCTCGGCCGTACCCGGCTAATCGATGGATGGACCGAAGGCGTGACGGGCATGCGCCTGGGTGAGAAGCGGCGTCTCGTGGTGCCGTATCAGCTCGCGTATGGGGAACGGGGCCGCCCGCCGCAGCTGCCGCCATACAGCACGCTCGTCTTCGAACTGGAGTTGGCCGAGCATTCCCCGGATGCGGAGTGAACGCAAAAGCCGTCCTCCGTCGTATCGCGACAGAGAACGGCTCACTCTAGAACGACACTCCCACCTTCGCGATGAAGTTCCGGCCCGGGGAGAGGGCGTAGCCCTTGTACGTGTCGAGGAAGTCCCGGTACGTCTCGTCCAGTAGGTTCTCGACGCCGAAGTATAGGTCGAGAGGCGTCCGACCAAGCTCCACCGATCCGCCGACATACAGGTTGACGACCGTATACGCGGCGGTCGAGGCCGTCCCGAACGGGATCACGTCGAACTGCGAGAACGGCTCGAACAGGCCCGCCGATCTCTTGTCGAGGATGCGCCGGAGACGGAGTTCCGCGAATGGGACCCGCACGGCACCCAGCTGCGACCGGTGGACGCGCAGCAGCCCCTCGATCCGGTTCGCGGGAATGAGCGGCAGCGACCCGTCCGCTCCCGTCTCGGGGTCCTCGAGGTCGTCACCCTCCGTGGCGAGCGCTGCTCCGCCGGCTCCGAGGTTCAGCCACGGAAGGACCGATACCTCGATGAAGCCTTCGATTCCGATGAGCCTGGCGTCGGTCTGATCGTTGATGAACACGGGCAGGCCACCATCGACCGTCTCGCCGGTGTTGCGGAGGAAGATATAGTTGTCGATCCAGTTGCTGTACGCGGTGACCTCGCCCGTCACTCGACCGGTCCGGAGACGCAATCCCAGGTCGGCGTTAAGTGAGCGTTCCGGAACGAGAGTCGGTTCCCCGAGCTGGATGGCGGCAACGCCGCCGTGCACGCCGCTGGCGTAGAGCTCGAAGATGTCGGGCGCCCGGAAGCCGCTTCCGAGGTTCGCGGCCAGGACGACCCCCGTCGCCAGCTCATAGCTCGCCCCGAGCGAGCCCGTGAGCACGGCGTAGTCGTTGTCAAGCAGGTTCGGATCCGTCGTGCGTTCGTTGGGCACCGCCTTCTGACGGCGGTAGTCGAACCGGCCGCCGATCGCCAGCGTCCAGGGCCCCTTTCTCCAATCCTCGAACACGAACACGGCGACGTTCGCGATCTGAGAGCTGGGTTCGAGCTTCTCCGGCCCCCGCGAGTCGGTGTCCTGCAACTGCATCTCCGCGCCCAGCGTCCCGTTCAGGGTTCCGGTCAGCGCCCCCAGCGTCGGGTGCAGGGTCTCCATCCGCGCGGTGAGAACGTTCTTCAGGAGATCCACGGCAAAATCGGGATCGTCCTCGATCAACTGCCCCGGAGGTGGCGCCTGGCGGAGAGCTCGCGCCCAGCTGAGAGTGGGGCGCAAGACCCAGGCGCCGCCGAACAGCGTGCCCCTCGCCGACAGGTTCGTCTGCGCGAGATTCAGTCCGATTCCGACAGGCGGATCCGCGCTGCTGTCGGTCGGCCCACCGGCCGGCAGTAGGAAGTTGTTCTCGTTCTTCCACCGGGTCACGAGCAGCTCCGCCGTGCCGAAGCCTCCGGTCATACCCGCCAGCGCGAAGCCCGACCACTGGTCGAAGTTGGTGAGCGGGATCCGGCCCGTATACTTGGGAGCGCCTGTCGTGCCGGTCTCGAACCACGTGGGACCGTTGGGAGCGTGGTAGTCGCCTCCCGCCCTCCGTTCGAGCCCGGCGCGGTATCCGAACGTGCCGACAGCGCCACTCACCTCAGCCTCGAGAGCCAACTCCTCGTTGTTCGAGTACAGTTGGGTCTCGACTCGTCCCTCCAACGCACGGTGGCCTCCGTCCCGGGACGGAAGGTGCTTCGTGATCACGTTCACCGCTCCCCCGATGGCGCTCGATCCATACAGCACGCTCGCCGGTCCACGGACCACCTCCACGCGTTGCGCCTCGGTGAGGTTCGTCTGGGGCCCGTGCCGTGCCCCGTACGCGAAGAATTCCTGCCCGATCCCGTTCTGCAGGATGCGGACTCGCGTTCCGGTCAAACCCCGCAGCACGGGCTTCCCCACCTGGGCACCCGTGGTGAGCGATGCGGCGCCGGGAACGGCATCCCGAATCACGTTACCCAGCGAGGGGCTGCGAACCTGCCGGAGCCGCTCGCTGGAGATCAGGTCCAGATTCAATGGGGATTGCAGCGGATCGATGGCCGTGGGGGAGCCTGTCACTACCAGTTCCGCGGATTCCAGTGGGCGGATCTCCAGCCGCACCTCGAGCGACGGCCGCGCATCCGCCGCCAGGTCCACTGAGAGGACGCGCGTCGCGTACCCGAGCCTCTCGAAAGCCACGTTGAGGGTGCGAGGGGGAAGTTCCCTTAGCAGATACGTTCCGTCGACGCCGCTGAGCGTGCAGCGCTCCAGAGCATTGATGTAGACCCGAACCGAGGCGAGCGGCACTCCCGCGGTGTCGGTCACTCTGCCCCTCAGGCTGGCCCGCCCCGTCGCTTCCTGGGCGACCAGGGAACCGAGACCGAGCGTTCCGGAGACGACGGCCCAGATGAGCGCCGCCCCCAGCGGACGTAGTAAACGTGATCTCGGTGCGAACATGGTAAAGGCCTCCCAGCCTCTCTTGCACAGGGCGCGCCCGAAGACGCGCGACTCGCGCGCAAGTTGCTTCGGGCTACAGTCGTGTCAGGAAAGAGCGGGAGGTGCGCGTGCTTCGAAGGAAACGAGACAGGTGGAGCTCCAGCGGGTCCTGGTCGCAGGAGTCTGGCTGAGCCCGGGGATGTCGAGCGTCGGGATCGTGACGGCGAGATCAGTCGGAAGAGCCCTGGCCGGAACGCTCGAGCACACGACGCAGGGCGCTCCGATCTCGGCTCCGTTGCCGTCGGGTATCCTGTGGTCGGGATTCCCGTCGGGTGAGGAAGAGCGGGCATAAGAGACGTCGTGCAGGACCCGAATCGTCAGGTTTCCGTGCAGAAACCCGGCCAGGAGAAGAACTCCCACAACGCTCAACAGCCGGTTATGCGATGCAGTGTGCACGGAAGCCGGGCCCACGATTTGAGATCTCCGGAACGATCGCGCCGAGTGCTACACAGTTACACAGTTACACCCGTTCCTCAGTCTTGTAGCTCATTGGCGAAGAATGGTTCCCGCC
>CAXMRU010000255.1:0-2260 GCA_964195715.1 Akkermansiaceae bacterium
CCCCATCGCGCGCCACGAGCGCAGACTGGTCATCATTCGCTGTCCTAGCCGTGACTGAGACTCCATTGGCATTCTAGCCCTGCCTAACGGTCGGTGCCTGAGCTGTGCACTGCCCAATATACAGCCGCTTGGCCGCCCGCCGCCGTACGAGCAAAGCGAAGCGCCCGGGCGTGGCGCTCACGCCACAGTTGACGCAACCCTTTTTACCCCGCAGCGTGGTGAAAGCGACGGAATCGAGCACTAGTATTCGTGCCGGTGTCCCGCATCAGGCGTCGGCAAACAACGAGGGCGGATCGAAGGCGCGTCCGCACACCTCGGATGTAAGGAGGATGCAATGCCAGCACACGGAGTTCGGAGTGCCGCCACACTGGCCGTCATCGCCCTCTTGCCCCTCTTCGGTTGCGCCGCGGAGGAAGCCGTAGCACCGACCGAGGAAGCGAGCTTCTCACAGAGGGCGCCGGCGGCGACATTCAACAACGAAGCCCGCTTCGCGACGTTCAACGCATCGCTCAACCGCTTCAATGCTGGAGACCTGGCCGCGGAGCTTTCTGCCCCGGGCAGCGCGCAGCCGGACGTAATCGCAGAGATCATCCAGCGCACCCGGCCCGATGTGCTGCTGATCAACGAGTTCGATTTCGACGCGGGAGGCGTTGCTGCGCGGGGCTTCACCGATAACTACCTCAAGGTGGCCCACGGGGACGCCGACCCGATCGACTATCCGTACTGGTATGTGGCACCCTCGAACACGGGAGTCGCGTCCGGCTTCGACCTCGACAACAGCGGCGGCGTAGGGGGTCCGAACGACGCCTTCGGATTCGGGTTCTTCGAGGGACAGTACGGCATGGTGGTCTACTCGATGTACCCGATCGATGAGAACGCGATCCGCACTTTCCAGCTCTTCCTGTGGAAGGACATGCCGGGCGCGATGCTTCCGGACGACCCGGCTACGCCGGAGCCCGCTGACTGGTACTCGCCCGAGGAGCTCGAAGTGTTCCGCCTGTCGTCGAAGAGCCACTGGGATGTGCCAGTGATGATCAGCGGCAAGACCGTGCATTTCCTCGTGAGCCATCCGACGCCACCGGTTTTCGACGGACCTGAGGATCGGAACGGGACCCGGAATTACGACGAGATCCACTTCTGGGCCGACTACATCATTCCATCGCGATCGGCGTACGTTTACGACGACAACGGTATGTACGGCGGTCTGCCGTCCGGCGACATGTTCGTCATCGCCGGTGACCAGAACGCCGATCCATTGGACGGTGACAGCAGCCCAGGAGCCGCCCAGCAGCTCCTGGAGCACCCGCTGGTCAACACCAGGGTCACGCCGGACAGCGAGGGAGGTACGGAGCAGTCGGCGCTTCAAGGCGGAGCCAACACCACGCACTTGAGCGATCCGGCCTTCGATACGGCCGACTTCTCAGACTTCGCGCCGGGCAATCTCCGCGCTGACTACGTGCTCCCGCGGAAGAACCTGCTGATCCTTGATGCAGGCGTATTCTGGCCCCTGAGCAGCGACCCGCTCTTCCCGCTGGTCGGTACGTGGCCGTTCCCGAGCTCGGACCACCGACTGGTGTGGATCGACGTGAGGGTACCGGGCAACTGACCGGCTCGTCGCCTCGAATCGGGCGCGGGTTCATCAGGCGGGGTGCAAGGCCGATGCGGGTCTCGCACCCCGCTTGCTATCACGAATCGACCGTGCGCGACGCCCGCTCAACGCGAAGCGCCCGGCGGGCGCTGGGCATAGACGCAGTAAACGGGGCGACCCAGATGGAACCGCCCCGTGCGAACTTGACATTGCGGGCCTGTAGCCGTTAGACCGTCTGCTCAGTATGAAGCTGACTGAAACGGCGACGAGTCATCGTCTTCATCGTCTTAATCGTCCTCGTCTTCATCCTCGTCCGCCGATTCTATTTCCTCGTCGTCCACCTCGTCCCGCTCCCCCTCTCTCTCGTCCGACTCCGGGAGGCGAACCACATTACTCGCCTTTGGGCCCCTCTCTTCCTCAACCACATCGAACTCCACGAGGTCCCCCTCGTTAAGGCTGACGCCCTCGCCCTGGATGGCAGAATGGTGGACGAAGCAGTCCTTCCCACCACCCTCAGGCGTGATGAAGCCGAAGCCCCTGTTAGTGTCGAAAAACTTCACGACTCCTCTGGCAGCCATCATTCTGCTCCTCTGGGTGGTTATCGTCGGAGTCCGGGCCGATCCGCACTCTCCAACTCCAGTCAACGTACCGTCGCGCCCGCCGCCGTGCGAG
>CAXMRU010000256.1:0-2590 GCA_964195715.1 Akkermansiaceae bacterium
GATCTGTTTGACCCGCTCGAGCTCGTAATATCCTTCAGGATTGTCGGGGTCCGCCGCGCGCTCGAAGTCTGCTACGATCTCGACCCCGCCGGCCTCGAGCATCTGCATAATCATGGAGGTGCCGGACCGGGGAAGGCCGGACACCACGATAAGCGGCTGGCCATGACGAAGCCGCCTGTACCGCCTGTGGATGAACGATGACACGCGTGTCTCCCGGTCGTAGTGGACGATACAGCCGGCGCACGGAGAGTAGTCCTTGCGTGTGGAGTAGAGCGAGGATCGGGCTCCCGCGCAAGAATCCTCTGGCGCTCCTCGCGATCGTCGGGGCATTACTGCTCGCTACCCCCGCGCCGGCCGCCGCCTACATCGGCCCGGGGGCGGGTTTCGTTTTCGTCACCTCGTTCCTCGTGCTGTTCGTAAGCAGCCTTCTGGCCTTCCTGTCCCTGCTGGCTTGGCCCGTGCGGGCCGTGTGGCGCCTCGTGCGCCGCGCCGGTCGTCCTAAGCCGCGAATCAAGCGCCTGATCGTCGTGGGCTACGACGGCCAGGACCCGAAGCTCACCGACCGGTTCATGGGGGAAGGGAAGCTCCCGAATTTCCGGGCCCTGGCCGAGGAGGGCTGCTATCACCGGCTCGCCAGCACCTTTCCGTCCGTATCGCCCGTCGCGTGGTCTTCGTTCAGCACCGGGACACATCCGGCGAAGCACAACATCTTCGATTTCCTGGACCGGGACCGCCGTACCTACCTGCCGGTGCTCTCTTCGACCCGGATCGGCAGGCCTGGACGAATGCTGAGTATCGGCAAGTGGCGGATCCCGTTAGGCAAGCCTTCCATCCGCCTGCTGAGGCGGTCCAAGCCCTTCTGGACGATCCTCGGGGAGCACGGGATCTGGAGCACGATCCTGCGCGTACCGATCACGTTTCCCCCGGACCGTTTCCACGGGGCGCAGCTCGCGGCGATGTGCGTGCCGGACCTCCTCGGCACGCAGGGCACGTTCACCCTGTTCAGCACCCGCCCCCCGGCGGACCGGTTCAAGGAGGGAGGGCGACGCGTATCGCTGAAGCCGGTGCCCGAATCGAAGAACGGGGCCTACGAAGCCCGATTCGAAGGTCCCGAGAACGAGCTCGTGGAAGGCTCGCCCACACTTTCCGTACCTGTGCGAATCGAGGTGGGACCCGAGCCCGACCAGGTGAGAGTGAGGCTGGACGGTGACGTGCAAGAGCTGGAAGTCGGCGAGCTCAGCGACTGGATCGAGGTCCACTTCCGCGCCGCACCTGGGATCAAGGTGCGCGGCCAGGTCCGCCTCATGTTGACGGAGGTAGGCGAGCACGTCTCGCTGTACGTGACGCCCATCCATCTCGATCCGGAAAAACCGGCGATGCCGATCTCCCATCCCGGCTATTACGCCACCTATCTGGCCAAGAAGCTCGGCCCGTTCGCCACGCTGGGCCTGGCCGAGGACACGTGGGCTCTCAACGAGGGAGTGATTGGCGACGGGGCTTTCCTCCGGATGACGTACGACATCGATCGCGAGCGGGAAGAACAGTTCTTCGTCGCCCTCGACCGACTTCGCTCCGGTGCCCTCGTGTGCGTGTTCGACGCCACCGACCGGATCCAGCACATGTTCTGGCGATACCTGGAGGAGGGCCATCCAGCCGCTCCCGCCACGAACGGTGACGGTCCGCCCGAGCACGCCGACGCGATCGAGGCCCTGTACCGGCACAACGACGCCATGCTCGGCCGCATCCGGGCGCAGCTGCAGGACGGGGATCTGCTCGTGGTGCTCTCCGACCACGGATTCAACTCGTTCCGGCGCGGCGTCAACCTCAACGCGTGGCTGCACGCGAACGGGTACCTCGCTCTTAAGGAGGGTGGGGACGGATCGGTTGAGTGGTTCCGGGACGTCGACTGGTCGAGCACGAAGGCCTACGCGCTGGGACTCACCGGTCTGTACCTGAACCTCGAGGGCCGCGAGGCACAGGGAACGGTGGCGCGCGGCGAGCAGGAGGCAGCCCTCAAGCGCGAGCTGATCGAGAAACTCACCGGCCTCGCGGACGCGGAGCGCGGCGACATCGCCATCCGGGAGCTGTTCGACACGTCCGCCCTCTACTCCGGTCCCTATCTGGAGGCGGCGCCCGACATGCTCGTCGGCTACAACGCCGGTTACCGCATCTCGTGGGACGGCGCCACGGGCGTAGTGGACAGTCCGGTGCTCGAGGACAACGTGAAGCCGTGGAGCGGGGACCACTGTATCGACCCCCGCCTCGTGCCCGGCGTGCTGTTCTGCAACGAACCGATCGACCGGGACGATCCGGCCCTGATCGACCTGGCCCCGACGGCCCTGTGGGCTTTCGGCGTGGAGCCGCCGGCGCACATGGACGGGAAGGTCCTGTTCGAGGAGGTCGGCAAGTGATGGCCTGGCGGCGGCTTGCTCTCGCGAGCTTCGTGGCAGGCGCGGCGCTCGTCCAGGCCGGGTGCGGAGACGGCCGCCCCGAGCCCTACGACACGCGCGTCATCGTCCTGGGCTTCGACGGCATGGACTGGGAGCTCGCCAGCCGCCTGATGGACGAAGGCAGGCTTCCAGCTCTCGCC
>CAXMRU010000257.1:0-6299 GCA_964195715.1 Akkermansiaceae bacterium
GTGCCCAGAATCGGGTGTCCTTCGGCTCCGCGGTCCGTTCCCACGTGGTCGTGGCCGTGGTCCGCGTACTGGTCGGAACGCTGATACAGTTCCTCGTCGTCCGTGACGATGGCACCACCCTCTCCGCACGTGATCGTCTTCACGGGATCGAATGAAAAGCACCCGATGTCGCCAAACGTTCCCAGGGCCTTCCCACGGAAGGTCGCGCCGACCGCCTGCGCGGTGTCCTCGATCAGGATGAGTCCCCGGTCGGAGCACAGAGCGGCAATTTCGTCGATGCGGGCCATCGATCCGCACATGTGCACGGGAAGCACCGCCCGCGTACGCTCCGTGATCCTCTCGCGCACGGAAGAGGGCTCCAGGCACAGCGTCTCGTCGATGTCGGCGAACACGGGCACGGCGCCTGCCTGCAACACTCCCTCGATCGTGGCGATGAACGTGAATGGTGGCACGATGACTTCGTCGCCGGCTCCGATGCCGCACGCGGCGATCGCGATGTTGAGAGCCGAGGTGCCGCTGGAGCACAGGTGGCAGTACTCCGCGCCTAGCCATTCGGCGAATTCCAGCTCGAACGTCCGCGCCTTCCAGTGACCAGCTCTTGCCTCGTCGAAGCCATATCGGAACAGAACCCCTGTCTCGAGCACGTCGCCGACCTCGCTGCGCTCTTCATCTCCGAATATTTCAAATCCTGGCAACTGAATAACCTTTATTCTGTTAGGTCTAATGATATAACGTGTTTTCGAAGTCGTTCCAGATCGACCTCGGTGTCTACGCCGATGCCGTGGTAATCCCACTCAAGGATGCGCATTTTCCAGCCCTGGTCGAGAACCCGGAGCTGCTCCAGGCTCTCCGTGATCTCTGCCGTCGAGCGTTCTCTTGCCGTCAGCTCGAGCAGAGCGCGACGCCGATAGCCATAGATCCCGATGTGCTTGAAGGCCCTTAGATCGGCCGGCCACGGCGCTCCCTCCTCCACTACTTCCTCTCTCGGCCACGGTATCGGAGCGCGAGAGAAGTACAGGGCGTCCCCCGAGCCGTCGCACACGACCTTCACCACGTTCGGGTCGAGAAAGTCGCGCACGTCGTGAATCGGTGCGACCGCGCTCACGAAGTCGAGATTCTCGCGGTCCAACAAGTCGACGAGAGCATCGACCAGGGCGGGGTCCATCATGGGCTCGTCGGTCTGGACGTTGATGAAGATCTCCGCCACGACCTCGCGCGCGACCTCCGCGACGCGGTCTGTGCCGCTCGCGTGCGAGATCCTGGAGAGCCAGACGTGGTCCGTGAAAGCCTGGCACGCCTGCTCGACGAGAGGGGAGTCGGTCGCCACGTACACTCGATCGACCCGGCTGGCTCGCGCGGCACGCTCGTACACCCACTGAATGAGCGGCTTGCCGCAGACGTCTGCGAGCACTTTGCCCGGAAAGCGCTGCGAATCGTAGCGGGCCGGGACAACTGCGACGGCGTGCATGGAAGACATGGCCGGGATGCTCTGAGGGTAGTCTCGGTCGAGAGCGCAGACTAGTCGTGACACCCGGGGGTGGGCAAGCCCGGCCCCGGGTACGCGACCGCATCCCTCTGCTCGGACAGGCTCCTAGAACGCACCGAACTTCAGGGACACCTGGCCGAAGAACTGGCTCAGATCGCCGTTGCTGAGCTCGGGAATGTCCACGTCCCACACGAAGCGATAGCCTCCGCCGAAGTTGAGTCGGAGGTACGAGGTCACGTTGACCTCGAGATTGAGCTCCGGCTCCACGGCCCAGATGCCATCCGATTCGCCGGCCAGATCCAGCGAACCGCCCCCGATCAGCGTGAGGAACGTGATGTGATACACCTGGCTCCAGCCGCTGATGAACTCGATCTCGGCACCCGCGTACCACATCTCGAGCGACTCCGTCCCACCGGGCCGCTCAACGTCCACCCCTCCGCCCATGACGTAGGCACCCGCACCGAGAGCGAACACGTGGTCGATGAGCCACGCTCCTCGCCCGCCGAAGAACCCGACGAACTGATCATCCACTCCGGATCCCTTGAATACGACTGCCCCGAACCCACCGTGGCTCGCTTCGCCGCTGACCAATGTGCGCTCGTGCTGGGCCTGCAGGCTCGGGGGGCTCACCAGAAGCAGCAGCGACAGCACGCACAGCAGAGACACGGTTCCAATGGGCTTCGCTCGGTTCGTCACGGCACCCTCCGGGATTGTATTCCGTTGGCTCGAAGCTCACACGCGACAGATCGTCCGACTTCGCGCGCGGCCCCCAGTTCCGCACTGATACACGCCTGTGGGGTCGCTGAGCCCTTCTACCGGGTCGCTGCGATCCCCCATGCGCGCGAGACCCCCGGGTCCTTCAGCGACCTGCTATCCGGCGACGACCTTCTGAAACAGGATCATCGCGATCATGGACAGGCTGGTGATCGCCCCGACCTCGCGGGCCGATCCCTTGCCGTAGGCCTCGGGAAGCACCTCCAGAAGCACCATGAACACCATGGCCCCCGCAGCGAATCCAATGCCATACGGCAGCGCCGGAGCGAACGCGCCCACGAAAAGGAACGCAGGCACGGCCATCAGCGGCTGGGGAAGCGAAGACACGATGCTCCAGCCCGCGCATCGGGCCACGCCCACACCATTCGATCGAAGGACCGCACTGATCGCCACTCCCTCGGGAATGTTGTGCACCGCAATCGCGATCGTGATGAAGGTGGCGAGCGCCATTCCACCCCCGAACGACGCGCCGATCGCCACTCCCTCGGCGAACGAATGCACGGTCATCACCGTGACGATGAGGACCATGCGTCGGAGCCCGTCACCTCCTCCCGTCACTCCCGGACGAAAGTGATGCTCGTGGAGGAATCGGTTCGTAGCCAGGATGAACAGGATTCCGACGAGCCCCCCGACGAACGTCTGCCAACCGCCGAAGCGGGTTCCTTCCGCGAGGAGGCCGAAGCTCGCACCCAGCATCAGTCCGGAGGCCACGGCGTTCATGCGGCCGACGGTGCGCCCGGAGACCGTGCGGACGAACAGGAACGGGAGGGCCCCAAGCCCTGTGGCGACTGCCGTCACGAGGCCGTAGGCGAAGACCAGGACCACGTCGCTCACGGAAGCACGTTGCCCAGAAGAACGATCAACGCGAGTGCGACGCTCGCTACGACGCCGATGCTCGTCGACCCGACCTCACGGTACGCGGCCGGCAGGAGCTCCGTCATGACGAGATTCAGCAGGGCACCCACGGCGAATCCGAGAGCCCACGGCAGGAATTCCGGAGCGGCCGAGATCAGGATCCACACGGCCACGGCGAATACCGGCTGTCCAAGGTTGGAGAGAAGCGCGAGGCCCATCGGGCGTGCCCCACCCTCGCTTCCGCGCCGAGTCGCCCCACCCAGCAGAGCCGCTTCGGGGATGTTGTGCACCGCGATCGCGAGGACCATAAAGACGCCGAGAGAAAGGTCCACGGCCATCGCGACGCCGATGGCCACCCCTTCTGTGGAGGCGTGCAGCGAGTGGGTCACTACAAGTCTCGCAGCGGCCGTCGGGTCCGCCCGGTCCGGGCGGCTGAGATCCAGTGTCTCCATCCCCGTGAACGAGTGCGTCAGCACGATGAACGCCACGCCGAGAACGCCGCCCGCCGCGGCGGCCAGGGGAGCCACGCCTGGCACTACGGTGAGGACGAACGCGGCACCGAGCATCCCCCCGGCTGCCAGCGCGTGTGCCCATCCGATCCAACGGTTTCGCCGGATGTCTGCCGACCACCGGACCAGGCCGCCCGGGACGGACGCGAGAGCCGCGACCGAGGCGTAGAGCAGGACCGTCAGCGGCGTCACCATGCCGAAGAGGATAGTCCGAGGCTCGCATGCCGGCCAGAACACAAGTGCTGCTTGCGCCGACCCCCAGACTGTCCGACCCTCAGGAAGGTTCTCTTGTTTTGTGGATCACGGACGCCGCGGGACTGGCCTCCCCTTGCCCACGGCCACAGCGTTGGAGCCGACCATGTGTCGCTGGCTCGCCTACTCCGGAGCTCCGCTGTACCTGGAAAACCTCATGTTCGAACCCGAGCACTCGATCATCGACCAGAGCCTGTCGGCGCACCGCGGCGTGAGCACGACGAACGGTGACGGATTCGGGATCGGCTGGTACGGGTCCCGCGACATTCCCGGCGTCTATCGCGACGTCCAGCCCGCGTGGAACGATACGAATCTCCGTGGCCTGGCCGAGCAGATCAGGTCGCACCTCTTCGTAGCACACGTGCGCGCGGCCACGGGCGGCACACCCGTCCAGCAGACCAACTGTCACCCGTTCCGGCACGGGCGCTGGCTGTTCCTGCACAACGGCCGGATCCGCAGTTACGAGTCGATCAAGCGCGATCTCGACTTCGCCGTTCGCCCGGATCTATACGGACAGATCGAGGGGACGACGGACACTGAGGTCATGCTCTACCTGGCCCTGACTTTCGGTCTCGAGGACGACCCGATCGGGGGGCTCGAACGCATGGTTGGCTTCATCGAACAGACAGGCTGGAACGCCGGAATCGACCACCCGATGCAGATGACGATCGGTCTCACCAATGGACATCACCTGTACGCGGTTCGATACTCTTCCGACGGTGCTTCCCGGACGCTGTATCACAGCCGAAGCATCAGCGCCCTCCGGCAGATCAGTCCCATGTTCGAGCGATTCTCCGAGGACGCGATCGTCGTAGTGTCCGAGCCCCTCAACGAGATCGTGGAGTACTGGGAAGAGATCCAGGAATCCACGGTAGTGACCGTCGATGGATTGCAGGTCGAGACCCGGTCCTTCAAGCCGCAACGTCCGGGCTGATCACTCGAAATCGGTGATCACCGCCGTCGAGGGCTCTCTCTCCCCCTGGAGCCGGACGGCCACCGCCGCGGCTTCGCGCAAAACGCGGAGGATGTTACCGCTCGCCAGCTTGCCCAGCTCCTCGTCCGTCCAGCCGCGCTCGATCAAATCGGCGAACAGGACCGGATAGGCGGACACGTCCGGCATCTCCGGTGGGGCGCGCATCCCGTCGTAGTCCGACCCGATACCGACGTGATCGATTCCGGACACGTCCCTCACATGCTCGATGTGGTCCGAGATGTCAGCGACGGACCCGTTCGGCCGGGGCGTCTCGGTCCAGATCCGCTGCTGCTCGGCTCGCACTTCCTCGTCCGAGGCTCCCCTCTCGCGCATCTCAGCGACCAGCGCCGTCAGTCGATCGTCCCAGTCTGCGGCGTCCTGGTTCACGAACGGCTGCACGAACGTCACCATCACCACGCCCCCGTTGTCCGACATTCGTGCCAGAATCGAATCGGGCACGTTGCGGGGCACATCCGTGAGGGCGCGCGCCGAGGAATGAGAGAAGATGACCGGGGCCTCGGTCACATTGAGCACGTCGCTCATCGTGGCGGGCGAGACGTGCGACAGGTCCACCAGCATCCCGAGCCGGTTCATCTCGCGCACGACCTCTTCGCCGAATCCGGTCAGGCCGTCGTGCAGCGCAGCATCCATGGCGGCATCGGCCCAGTCGAGCGTTACGTTGTGCGTGAGGGTCATGTACCGCGCGCCGAGGTCGTAATAGACACGCAGGGCGCCGAGCGAGTTCTCGATTGCGTGGCCACCCTCCACGCCCAGCATCGAAGCGATGCGCCCCTCCGCCATGACCGCTTCCACCTCGTCAGCCGTACCTGTCAGAACCAGCTCCGGGTATAGATCAATCATCCGGCGGGCGAGGTCGATCTCCTCGAGCTGTACGCGAGCAAACCCGCTGTCGGCATACTCTCCCGGGATGTACACGGACCAGAACTGTGCCCCTACTCCGCCGGCCTTCAGGAGGTCGAGATTCGTGTGGCCCGGAACCGGCTTGCGCAGGTCGTAGGCGTACACATCGCGAGGCGCAATTTCCGAGGCCCGGATCTCCCACGGAAGATCGTTGTGGCCATCGAAGATCGGAGTCCGACTGAGCACCGCGCGCGCGTGGGCGACGGGATCTGATGTGTCTGCATCCGCGCCGGCTTCCGCGAGCGCAGCGGTCTCGTCCGCACCGACACAGCCGACCATGGCCGTACATGCAACGAGCGCGAACAACCACAAGCGCATCATCGAACCTCCTGGGGTTCGAGGACCTCGCATCGTACCGGCGCTTACGAGGATCCCCGGAATCAACAGCCGCGGCAACGGTACTGCGACTTTCGCCCGGAGCGCAAACCTGCGCTGGCACCCGAGTTGCAGCTCTGAACGGTCACCGCGGGAGATCGGAAGAGCACACGTCTGAACTCCAGTCACGTCGGAGCATCTCGTATGCCGTCTT
>CAXMRU010000258.1:0-7801 GCA_964195715.1 Akkermansiaceae bacterium
AGCTCGGGATGGCGTCCAGCGAGTTCAGCATCACATCGGCTCACATCGGTGGGATGGACGGGCTGGCGTACGATCGTGGCACCTGGGCGTGGACCGGCACCCCTCCAGAAATGACGGAGCCCGTCACGGAAACCGGGAAGCAGGTTGTGATTGCGCGTCGGCAGGAAGACGGGTCGTGGCTCTGGACCGAAGTGATCTGGAACTCTGATTTGCCTTTGCCTGAGCCGGAATCCGCTCCGGACGAACCGCAAGTAGAGTAGCGGAGCGCGTGGATAGCCGGCCTGGCTTAGGCGAGGCCCCACAGGACTTTCCGCTGGAGATGGCCTCGGTAAGCCTCACGCCACCTCCTGCCAGCCCCGCTCCAGGACGCGCTCGGGGACGATCAGATTCCAGCCGGAGACGAGTTTTCCGGATTCCCGAATCGGGCTGAGGTAACGGGGCTGCGCCGGTGAGTGCTCGCGGAGCGCCTCCAGGTGCTTGTCCTCTACAAACAGCGCTTCTCGGTGCTGTTCGAGGAAGAAGCCTACCCGGGCGACCGTGAGTGCGGACTCGAGCTTGAAGGCGTACTCGATGACGGCATCGACGTCGAAGAACTCGACCATCTCCAGCTAGCGCCAGATCTCCTCCCAGCCGCCGCTCCTGTGTCCGGTGCGTCGAGCACATCCACAAGCGTGCGCTCGAGGTTTCCGACCCGTACGACGCCGCCAGCATGGCGCTCTTCGACGACGCTCCCGCCCAGCGCCGGGAGCGAGCGCACGGGCACCGGCACTTGCACGGGCACGAATTCCATGTCCCGAAACGAGAATGGACGCGTTCGCCCCCGGGTGAGGTAGTGGAACCGGCGCCACACCGTGTAAGCCTTGCCATGAAACTGGAGTGCGGCGTGGAGTTCTCGCAGGGTCCGTCGCTAAGCGCTCAACTTTTGCGACCCGGCTTTTCCTCTCGAAGAAGCACACCCGTCGTGATGTCGAAGACCATTATGGCAATCACGCCCCCGCTCCTCCCGTACTCCCGCACCACGACCTCTTTCTTGTCCCCACCGGGCCTATAGACCAGCCAACCGCCTGGGGGCACGTACTTGTCGACGGTCGCGCAGTTTCCGGCCTTGTACTTCTTCTTCTGTTGGCCTGGCGGCTCGCCCGGCATCCAAACCTTGCATTGTCCCGGCGGCGGCAGGTGGCCCGGGGGTATTCCGTATCTCGCCGCGGTGCTGGCGTTCTCGGAAGGGCCCGTTTTCCATGTAACGCTTGAGCAGGCGGCGGTCAGGGCCACGGCCACGAGGGGGCAAAGCCATCGAACTCGCATCGGTTCCTCCTTCGTACGTCTGTGTTCGGAGCAGTAGCGATGCTGCTCTCCGAGCACTTGGCATTATTGAGAGCATTTACTCTCCAGTTCCGTGCCACACTGTAAGTAGCTTGTCCGTGGTAGTTACATATCGACGAGGGGTGCACTGATATGGCAGAATTGCGGTCTATCGCACTAAATGCATGTACAAAGCAGTTGATGTTGACGTGATCGCCGCGCCAGGTAGATCTCCTTGAAGTGACTGAGGATTGTCGCGACGCCTGCCAGGAGAGCACCTAGCTTGGCTTGCTCGCGCAGCGTCCGACGTCAACGAGCATCATCGACCTTCGTCCAGAGGAAGAATGCGCCTGTAAATTGGAGAGTGTCCCCGCAGCTCAGGCGCTGACCGTTAATCGAATCGCGTTCGAAAGGAGGAGAAATGAGGCCATCGGACGTAATCTACTCTGTGGCGACAGGTCCTGAGCATCGGCGTAAGCTCCTGACGCCGGTCGGACTCATCGTGTTCAGCGCTCTGCTCCTCGCGATGGTCTTCGCGTGGAAGTACAGGCGGCGAGTTCCGATGTTCGTTCGGAGACCCCGAGCTGGGGCCGCAAACAAGGGGTGACACCGTGAGGGCACTATGAGATTCAGCTTCGATTGCATCTTCCACTACGTGACGGATATGGATCGTGCCATCCGGTTCTACAGCGAGGTTCTGGGCATGAGCTTGACGGCGCGAGATTCCGTCGTCCGGTTCGACATCGATGGGGTGCTGTTCGAGCTGGTTCCAGCGCCGGCGGGGGAGAAGCCGACCGGCACGGGCAATGGCCGTATCTGCCTCAAGGTCGATGATATCGAAGAGGCGGTTCGGGAACTCCATGAGCGAGGCGTGGGCACGGGCGAGATCGAGGATGTCGGAACCGGGATGCTCGCGTTCTTCGAGGATCCTGACGGTAACGAGATCTGTCTCTGGCAGCATCGATAGTAATGCCAGGCGTGCAATCACTGCACGCCTGGGTCGGCGTCGACGAAGATCCGTTTGAGGACATCCAAGAACCGCTCGAAGTCCTCGTCCGTCGGGTTAACGGCCTCCCTGACTCGAATCGATCCCAACGAAGTCGCGTCTTCAAAAAGCTCGTTCATTATCAGCCGCGCACTCGATTCCGAGGTCCTGTTGCCCCGGAACCGTTCGATCTCCTCGAATTCAGATTCAGTCAGCAAAGCAACTGTGTTGTAAAGATCTTCCGCGTGATTCGCTCCCAGCTGAGCCTCCGCGTCCATGATCCGATCGTGTAGAGCATGGAGTTTCAGCAACAGCACGGAGTAGGGATGTGGAAGTTCGACGCTCGTACCCCCGAGCGACATCGTGGTAGTCGACCAGTGAACGGTCTCAGCTTCGGGCGTGACTCTCGCATGCAACTCACGGTAGTCTCTTGGACGAATCCTTACTTGGTCCATGACTGCTCCCTCGACCGGAGGTGCCAACAAATCAATCTTGATCGACAGGCGCCTGCCACCGAAGTCGAGCCCGCGTTTGAATTGGAAGTACCTTGCTGCTTGTACCGGCTCGTAGCCCAGACCATCGAGAATCTCCCTGAGTTGCCTGGTCTTCTCGGCGCTGGAAATAACCTCAGCCGGCAAGAAGACATCGAGGTCAGCTGTCGCCCGGGCAACCCGTGGTGTTCCGAGGACTGTCAGCTGTCCGGACGCCTCAACAAGCTCCGTCTTCAGCACCAAGCCGTAGCCGCCACCCACAACCAGTCGAATGCCCTTGTCTTGTGCTTGGGCAGACAGCTCGACGAGAGCCTCTCTGAGCGGATCACTCATGCGAGTTCTCGCTCTTCGAGAATCGTGGTCAGCAGTTGGTCCGCCGTCTCACGCTCCCGTTTGTCGCCATTCGCCAACTCCAGGAACACCTGAAGCGGGGATGTCCAGTCGACGCCTTCCGCTTGCCTCAGGTCGAAGAACACGGATGGATCATCGGTCGATATCACCTCCAGATTCGGGAACAGGCTCGACGCGTCCAGCTCGATCCGCTCGGCGACGTCTCCCAACTGAGAGACGTACAGGCGCGTCATGGGTCGAGATGAAGCCATCAACACGTAGCGGGCTCTTCCGTCCGCAGCGACTCGTATCCGCGTTTGCCTGGACCAGTCAATCAGGCGAGCCAATGAGCCGGGTCCAATAGCTGCTTTCCCAACGATTCGATCCTTGGCTACCGGCTGCCGAAATCCGGATCTGAGGTTCTCCAGCAAGCGCCCCGGTTGAAGCAGCCGAACTGTCGGCTTCTTAGCTACAAGCAGGTCCTCTTCGTACCTCGCGAGTACCTTCGAAACAGTCGAGAAAGCAATCTTTACTCCGCGGTTCTCTATGGCATCGCGAACCTCACCTACACTCCCGAATTCCCGTTCCTCCAGCAGAACGCGCCCTACGAGTGAGCTCTTCCCCTGATAGACTTGCTTGATGGAACTGCTCGTCGGGTACCGGTTCTTCGCGCCGGTGCGCAGGATAAACCAATCGTCTGGTACGTAGATCACGCCGTTGCCGCTGAAGTCTATTCCACTGATTCCCTCGCGAATCAGTAGTTCCAATGTCTCATCGTTGAGGTACGGAGCCATCAGAAGAGGTAGCGAAGCAAGCTCACCGCCTTCGGTGGTCTTCCACCTTTGAAGCTGTGCGATGGCCTGGTTGATGGACCGTGGTGTCGAGAGCCGTGAGTACTCGACGGCGAAGATCCTTGTTCGTCCGTCGAAGGACAGCCCAAGTAACCAATCGACGCGAGTTCCACCGGACGCGTCTTCTATTCGCAGAAGCTCGATCTCGAGAGGATCGAGAGAAACGGCCCCAGCTCGAAGGAGCTCGAGTGCCTGACGTTCACTTAGCATATCGTTTTCCTTTAATGTACAATGTTCTTACGTAAGAAAACCAGTACTCCAATTGCATAATAGACAGTGAAATGGGTATTTAAGCTTGTACAAGAGCATTGTATTTTCCTATATACGTATGTTTTCTTACGCAGGAAATATAGCCGATTCGCGAAACTTGGCAACCCGGAGACACTTGAAGATCACTCGCGAGGAGTGGTAGCTCGAGATGGAGGAGCGAGAGCGACAGCGCCAAGAGCAAGGGCAGGCGTTCCGGGACAGGTCACCTTGACGCGTTGGAGCGGTTTGGCTTTCGTTGATTTGCCTACCGACCGCGGACGATCCGCAATTGGAGGACCGACACGCATGCTCTTTCGCATCTTCGCGCTGGCGACGGCTGCCCTGATCGCCGTAAGCGCTCCGGTATCCGGACAGGAGGTGCAGCACCCCCTGGATCCGCTTACGTGGCAGGAACACTGGTCGGTGCTGGAGGTTCTGCGCACCGCTGGATACCTGGACGCCGACACACGCTTCTCGTTCGTCGGCCTGCACGAACCGGAGAAGGCCGGCGTGTGGAACTGGCAGCCAGGGGATCCTGTTTCGCGCTCCGCGTTCGCCGTCGTGCGTCACGGACCGCGCACGTTCGAAGCCGTGGTCGACCTGACAGGGCGCCGCGTCACGTCGTGGACCGAGCGATCGGACATCGAGCCCCAGTGGCTCGAGGAGGAGTTCCTCGTGGGCGTGGCGAACGTGAAGGAGCACCCCGACTTCATCGCCGCGATGGAGAGAAGGGGAATCACGGACGTCGAGTTCATCGATTGTGTCGCGGTTCCACCTGGCTATTACGGCACACCAGAGCAAAAAGATCGGCGCATCGGTTACGTAGAGTGCGTTGATCCGCGCGGCGTCCGGAACACCTGGGCCCGTGCGATCTCCGGGGTCACCGTGGTCGTCGACATGGTCGATGGGACGGTGATCCGGGTGGTGGACGAGGAAACTGTTCCCCTGTCCACCACGACAGCGGAGTACGATCCGGGCTCCCTCGGCCCGACGCGCGAAGTGCCGGGCCCCGTGCACGTGAGCCAGCCGCTCGGGCCAGGCTTCCGCGTAACGGGACACCAGGTGGAATGGCAGAACTGGAGCTTCCACGTGCGGCCGGACACGCGCGTCGGCATGGTCATCTCGACGGTCACTTACGACGACGGTGGACGCGAGCGCCCGGTGCTTTACGAGGGCAGCCTGTCAGAGATCTTCGTGCCGTACATGGATCCCAGCTTCGGTTGGCACGCCCGTAACTTCATCGATGCAGGCGAGTTCAGTGCGGGAGGGCTGAGCAAGCCTCTGATGCCCGGGCGCGATTGCCCGGATCATGCGGTCTACATCGATTACGTCCTGGCCGGGGACGATGGTCGTCCGCAGGACCGCTCCAACATGATCTGCCTCTTCGAGCGCGTGGCGGGCGATGTGGCGTGGCGACACGTCGGCGAGCCGGATGCCAGTCGCCCGAAGCGGGATCTGGTGGTGCGAATGGCGGCCGTCCTCGGCAACTACGACTACATCTTCGACTGGGTTTTCCAGCAGGACGGATCGATCAGGGTCGGAGTCGGAGCGACAGGCATCGCCGAAGCCAGGACGGTGACCGAGGTCGACGCCACGTCGCCGCAGGCGGGGGATCAGGCAGCGGACGCGTACGGTCGCTTCGTGGATCCGCACATCGTCGCCGTGAATCACGATCACTACTTCAACTACCGGCTCGACCTCGACGTGGACGGGACGCGGAACGACCTGGTGATCGATCGGCTCGAGTCCGTGGAGCTTCCACCGGATCACCCGCGGCGGAGCGTGTGGGTGGCGCGGGAGACAGTGGCCCGGACCGAGAGCGAAGCGCAGCTCACGATCGACTACGACCGGCCGGCGGTGTGGCGCGTGGCCAGCGAGTCGGCCACCAACCACGTAGGCTACCGGACGAGCTACCAGCTCATGCCAGGCGCGAACGGGAACACGCTCCTGTCCGCCGACGATTATCCCCGGAGACGCGCGGGCTTCATCGACCACCACCTGTGGGTGACGCCCTACTCGCCCGACGAGCGTTACGCCGCCGGGTACTACCCGACGCTCAGCGAGCCGGGCATGGGCCTGCCGCAGTGGACGGCGGCCGACCGACCGATCGACGATCGGGACATCGTGCTGTGGCACACCATAGGCCTGCACCACATGGTGCGGGCCGAGGACTGGCCGGTCATGCCCGTGCTGTGGCACTGGTTCGAGCTCCGACCCTTCGACTTCTTCGACGGCAACCCGGCCATGGATCTACCGGAGACACCGTGAAAGGCCGGTCCGCGGACGCTGGCGGGTGGTCGCATCAGTTGACAGGCGAGTGGCAAGCAGTATCTGTGTGATTAGAGGCTGCTGGACGTGCGACGACATGGCAGACTCGGAGTCTCACCCGGAGGTGGACCCATGACGAAGCAGGAATTCGCGGAGAAGCTGGCGGCCGAGGCCGGAATCTCCAAGGCGACAGCGTTGCAGGCCATTGACTGCATCTTCTCCACGAAGGCGGGTGAGGGGATCATCGCCACCGAGCTTGATGCGGGTCGTCGCGTGACCATCACTGGTTTCGGCACCTTCGCAACCCGTTACTCAAGGGCCCGCCGGGGTCGCAATCCTCAGACGGGCGCACCCATCATGATTGCGGCGCGAAACAGTCCCTCGTTCCATGGTAGCAAGGGACTCAAGACCAGGGTCGCCGACATGCCTCCGAAACCGGCACCGACACCGGTAACGGAGCGGTGGGAGTACTGAATACAGTCTGCAGTTGGAGACAGGGGCGGTTCCTTGCGGGGTCGCCCCTCTCCCTGGCTCGCACGGCCGGCGGATGGTGTCGCCAACCGACCGCTTCACGGCGAGCAGGAGGCAAAGATGTGCACTCGGGTCTCGCTTTCGCATGGCCGGAGCAAGGACATTCCCATGAGGCGCATCGTACTTGCCGTCCTGGCTCTCGTCGTTGGCTTACCGCTTGGTGTCAAAGCCCAGGAGACGGCTCAGCCGGAGAAGTATACGGACGTGGCCTGGTATGAGGTGCATTACACGAAATTCAAGCAGGGAACGCACGAACAGGCCGAGAGGATCATCCGCGAACACTTCATTCCAGTCGATATAGCGGTTGGGCGCGACGTGATACCGTTTGACTACTCGTCGGGAGAATGGGATCACGTGATTTACTTTCCGATTGACGGCCCCGCCGAGTTAGAGTGGCGCAGAAGTCCCATGGATGTGAAGTGGTGGGCTGCGTTGGTTGAACAAGAGGGCGGAGTGGACGAAGCCGGCCAACTCGTGCAAAGCTTCGATCAACTGATCGTCAGGCGCGAGATCCATCTGGCACGGCTATACCTATACGGCGAACGCTAATACGACGATCGGACGGGCTGCAGCGCCTGCCCATCCAATCAAACAGAGGCTACCACCAAACAAAGAGGCCACGCCAATTTCAGCGTGGCCTCCCATACGCTTGCACGTCAAGAAGCTATTTCTTCTGGACGCGAAAATTGAGTGTCCCGCTGTACTCGGACAGCGCCACAACGATCGTCCAGGTGCCGGTCGATCCAGAGGAAGTATCCTCGTTCAGGCTCGGTGCGAGACCCTGGTCGTATACG
>CAXMRU010000259.1:0-26165 GCA_964195715.1 Akkermansiaceae bacterium
GACCAGCTGGCGGCCCAGGAACGGGACCTCCTGATCCTCACAGAGGGCTTTCCGACTTACGGCGGACTGGCGGGACGCGACCTGGAAGCCGTGGCCATCGGACTGTACGAGGCGCTGGATCCCGATTACCAGAAGTATCGAATCGCCTCCACGGCGTACCTGGGCCAGCACATCAGTGCGGCGGGCGTTCCAATCGTGCAGCCTCCGGGCGGACACGCAGTGTACATCGACGCGGCCGCCATGTGCCCGCACATCCCCCCACTCGAATTCCCAGGCATTTCGCTCTCGATCGAGCTGTACCAGGAGGCTGGCATTCGGTCCGTCGAGATCGGCAGCGTGATGTTCGGGCGCGAGGACCCGGAGACGGGCGAGCGCGTGGCGGCAAGAAACGAGCTCGTTCGGCTCGCGATCCCGCGCCGCGTATACACGCAGAGTCACATCGACTACGTGGTCGAGGCGATTCTCAACGTGTACGATCGACGGGAGGCCATGCGGGGCTACCGGATCACGTATGAGCCGGCGTTCCTCAGGCACTTCACGGCTCGGTTTGAGCCGTTGTAGGCTGACTCAGGCCCCGTTTTCATCGAGCCAGGCCAGGTCGGCGAGATCCTGGGGCCGGCCCGTTGCGCGTTTGTTTTGCGCGAGGTGCTCCCGCGAGATCACGGGAACGTTGACGCCGGAGACCTCAGTCTCGAGACGGTCGCGCCAGGCCGTCTCGAACTCCACTCCGTCGACGGTCGTGAGCAGGTCTATCCTCTGCGGCGCCACCCCGATCTGGAATACGAGGTCAGGGCGAGACAGGTCTTCGGGACTCAGCGAGTCGAGGGGAGCGCCGAAGGTCGCCAGGGCCTGCCACACCCGCTCACGGTTCGCCGTCGATCTACCTATCCAGATGTCCAGATCGCCGGTGGCCCGGGGCAGCCCGTGCACGGCGAGGGCGTAGGCTCCCACCACCAGGAACTCAGCGCTCTCCTCGGACAACGCGGACAACATGTCGAGAAAGTCGGGATTCAACGGCCTGGCCTTTCATGAACTCCCAGGCGTCACACGTCAGTCGCCACATCATCTCGAGACGCTCTGCCGGGGACGTGTCAGCTGGATCCGGTCCGGGCTCGGTACCCAACTGGAACACCTTCATATCGCGGTGGCTCTGTTCCATTCTTGTAATATACGCCTGAGTCCGGCCGCATGCCTCGAGAGGTCCTCGCAGGTTCGGGCCAGTCTGTGTAGAATCCATCGCGTTCACCTGAACCACCGCAGGAGAGTGCGTTCTGACCACCCAGGGAATCATCACGATGGTCGTGGTACTCATGTTCGTATGGGGCGGCTTCGCCCTGTTCGTGACCGCGGCGGTGAAACGTGAGAGGAAGAAAACGGCCGAGCGGGACCCAGCGGCCGGCGATTGGAGGGACTGATATGCGTTCGATCGGAGGCGTACCGATTCTGGCTGTCACCGTGGCCGCGCTTCTACCGCTGGCCTGTGCCGGCGAGCGCGCGGGTGACGCGGACGCGAGCCCGGCCGAAGGAGGCATGCAGCATCGACTCGACCAGTTCGCGCCGGTCACGATGAGCTTCGACGAGACTCTGCTCGACGCCGACCAGCGTCGGGTGGTCCGCGAGCTCGTCGAGGCGTCCAGGCACCTGGATGACATATTCAGGCTGCAGGCGTGGCGCGGCAGCGCAGATGCCGCTTCGCTTCTTCCGCAGGGCGACGATCCCGAGTCGGCCGCGACGCGGGAGTACTACCGAATCATGTACGGGCCGTGGGACCGCCTGATCGGAGAGGAGCCGTTCCTCGAGGGCGTGGGCCACCAGCCGGTCGGTGCCGGCTTCTACCCGGAGGACGTGACCCGGGAGGAGTTCGAGGAGTGGATCGCCGCGAATCCAGGCGATGAGGCTGCGTTCAAGTCGGAGTACACTGTCATTGAGCGGACGGACGACGATGGCCTCACCGCGGTTCCGTACCGGGAGGCGTACGCCGCGCATCTCGAGGCTGCCTCGGAGAATCTGCTGGCCGCAGCGGAGCGGGCGAGCAACCCGACCCTGAAGCGCTTCCTCGAGCTGCGGGCGGGCGCCCTGATGTCGGACGACTACTACGACAGCGAAGTGGCGTGGATGCGCCTGACGGATAACCTGATCGAGCCCACGCTCGGGCCGTACGAGAACTACGAGGACAAGCTGTTCGGCTACAAGATCTCGTACGAGTCGTTCATCGGTCTCAAGGATCCGGCGGAAAGCGAGCGCCTGGTCGGACTGGTGGCGCACCTGCCTGCTCTCGAGGCCGCGCTCCCCATCCCGGACGAGCACAAATACCTCGACCGCGCGTTCACGTCGCCGATCTCCGTCGTCACCCTGATCTACGCGGCCGGCGAGACGCGGGCCGGCATCCAGACGATCGCCTTCAACCTGCCCAACGATCCGCGCGTGCGTGAGGGTGAAGGCTCGAAGAAGGTGATGCTGCGCAACGTGATCGACGCGAAGTTCGAGACTATCCTGAAGCCGATCGCGGAGCAGGTGCTGGTTCCCGAGCAGGCGGCCAGGATCTCGGTCGATCCCTACTTCACGCGCGTGTTGCTACACGAGCTCGCGCACGGCCTCGGCCCGGACTATGTCACCGGTCAGCCCGACCTGACCACCCGCCAGGCCCTGAAGGACAGGTACGCGGCCATGGAGGAGGCGAAGGCCGACGCGGTGGGCACCAACAGCCTCCGCTTACTGACCCGGAACGGCGTGTACGACGAGGCGTTCCTCGAGGAAGTCTACATCGACCATGTGGCCGACATGTTCCGGTGCGTTCGGTTCGGGATCACCGAGGCGCACGGACTAGGCTGTCTCACCCAGTTCAACTTCCTCCGAAACAGGGGAGCGATCACCTACGATGAGGTTACCGGCCTGTTCGCGGCCGACCTCAAAATCATTCCGGTGTCGATCGCCGAAATGGCGCACGTCTACCTGATGATGCAAGCCACCGGAGACTACGACGGGGCCGGCGCGTTCATCGAGCGGTACGGCACGATTTCGCCCGAGATGCAGGGCGCGCTGGACCGGCTGGCGGAGACGGTTCCGGTGGACATCCGGCCGAGTTACGCTGTCGAGGAAATGATGGCGGACTGGTAGCTACAATCCCGAGCGCAGAGCCGAAGGGCGAGCGCTCGAGTACGGAGGACCGTCGTGCGCATCGCGTACGTTATCACGAGATCGGATGACCTGGGCGGGGCGCAGATCCATGTCCGCGACCTGGCCTCGAGGCTCCGGCAGTCGGATCACGATGTGGTGGTCCTGGCCGGTGGGGGGGGCGTCCTCGCCCGTCAACTAAAGGAGCGCGGTGTTCAGGTCGTCACCCTGCGGCACATGGCCCGGCCGATAAGGCCCCTGAGCGACCTTCGAGCGCTACGTGAATTGGTCGGCCACCTTCGTCGTATTCGACCCGACATCATCTCCACCCACTCCAGCAAGGCAGGGATCCTGGGCCGCCTCGCCGGGCGGCGGCTGGGAATTCCGACGATCACCACGGCGCACGGCTGGCTGTTCGATCTCCCGCGCTCAGGGCGACGTCAGTGGGTAGTGTGGAGCATCGAGAAGAGCATGGCGCCGCTGGCCCGGCGGATCGTGACCGTATGTGAATCCGATCGCCGGCTGGCGATCGAGAGTGGCGTGTCGGACTCGGAGCGGTTCGTCACCATTCACAACGCGATGCTTGATGTGGAGGCCGACCTCCGGGCTGACCCGGCCGCAGATCCGCCGCGTCTTCTCATGGTGGCCCGCTTCGCGCCGCAGAAGGACCACGCGACCCTGCTTCGGGCCCTGGCCAATCTCACGGACCTGGAGTGGCAACTCGACCTGGTGGGAACCGGCCCACTGGAGGAGTCCGTTCGCGCACTGGTCGGGTCGCTGGGCCTGTCCGAGCGCGTGCATTTCCTCGGGATGCGCGAGGACGTTCCGGAGCTGATCGCCAAATCGCAGGCATACGTGCTCATCAGTCACTGGGAGGGATTTCCGCGCAGCATCCTCGAAGCCCTGCGTGCGGGAGTGCCTGTGGTTGCGACGGATGTGGGAGGCGTTCGGGAGGCCGTCATCGACGGGGACACTGGCTACCTGGTTCCCGAGAACGACGACGTCCGCCTCGCGGACAGACTGCAGCTGTTGTTGGAAGACCCCGTCCTCAGAGCTACGATGGGTCGGTCGGCGCGAGCACACTACGAAGAGCATTTCACCTTCGATCGGCTGGTTGACGAGTCGCTATCCCTGTACGAGTCTGCTCTCCGGAAAGATCGAGCGTAGACGTCCTTCCACTGACCAGTCTCTTTGTTTATTCCTCCGCACCTTGGGCAGTCGGGGTCACACCCGGTCATCCTTTTTGCTATACTGGGCGGTTGACAGTTACCCAAAGGAGATCCAGATGAGGCTCGCTCCGCCCTTCGTCCTGACCGTTGCTGCAGTTCTACTGTTTCTTCCCGCCAAAGCGACTGAGGCCGACGCCCAGGTCCTCAAGAAGCTGCAGAAAACAGCCACCCAGGCCGCCGAGGACGAGACGATGAACCAGGTGGACCGCATGGTCCGAGAGGGAGTCGCCTGCGCGTTCAACGACCTGGAGTGCATTCGGAGCGCAGAGGATGACGGACAGACCGTCGTCCTGATGGATGAGGATGGGATGCCGATCGTCGATGACGATGGCAATCTGGTGAGCGACCCTGAGGTAGCCGCCGAGATGATGGGCGAGGAGCCCGTGGCCGACGCTCCGATGGCGCCCGGCTCTGACGTATGGGCCAATTACGACTTTGTTCCAGGAGAGCAGGTTCTGTACGTCGATGACTTCTCGGACGACGAGGCAGGCGACTTTCCGCGTCGCCTGGAATGGCTCCGGGGTAATATGGAACTCGTCGAATGGGAAGGCCGGCTGCTTCTCCGCGCCACCGGTGAGAGCCAGTTCGCGATCCTGGTGGAAAGCGGCGTACCCGAGCAGTTCACCCTCGAGTTCGACATCCACGATCCGGCCACGGAATCCGGTACGATCATCATTACGGAGGAGGCACCCCAGAACAGTCGGGACAGGTACGTGGAGGCCCTGTTCAACTTCGGCAGCTGGCGCGGGTCGGGGATCTGGAGAGAGCGGGAGCCTCTGTCGACGGTCGAGGACGAGCGAATGGCGGCTGAGATGGTGACCGCGCGCATCATGGTCGATGGGGCCCACGCGAAGGTGTTCATCAACGAGAAACGCATCTCGAACGCGCCCCGCATCGAGTTGGCCCGCGGGGATCGGCTCACGTTCGAGATGTGGGGGAAGGATGATCACCCGATCTACATCGGCAACATCCGGTTGGCCGGCGGCGGTCGTGACCTGTACGACGACCTGATCGAAAAGGGACGTGTGGCAACGCAAGGTATCCTGTTCGACGTGGACAGCGATCAGATCCGCCCCGAATCCACTCCCACACTGGAAGAGATCGGGGAGATGCTGGCAGATCACGCGGATCTAAGGATCGCGATCGAGGGACACACAGATTCGGACGGTGACGATGCACATAACCAGGAGCTCTCAGAGAAGCGTGCTGCCGCGGTGAGAGAATTCCTGATCGTCACGTACGGCGTAGACGGTAGCCGACTGGAATCGGCTGGCTTTGGCGAGACCAACCCGGCGGCCAGCAACGACACGCCGGAAGGCAAGCAGCAGAATCGACGGGTCGAGCTGGTGGTCCTGTAACGACAGAGGAGGTAATGAGTTGACTGTTCTTCGAGACGTACGGCGCTCTCTCACAGGCGCGGCCCTGCTGGCCCTGACCGGGTTCTCTGTTTCACGGCTCCGGCCAGCGCCCAGGATGAACTGAAGGTCTCGGTCGAGCTTCCCGAGGCGACGATGAAGGAGTTGAAGGAGCGAGGCTCTGTATCCATCGACCAGCTCCGCAAGAACGGCCTGGCGGTTTCGGTCAAGGGTGAAGTCAAGGTCCAGCTGGTAGTCCTGGCGTTCGCCATCAGGGATGGCAGGATAGAGAAGCCATGGAGCTCCAGGCCCCTGCCGGAGATTTCGGGGAGCAAGCTTGTTCCTGGAGACACCTTCGTCCCGGGAGACACGTTCGTCCCGGGAGACACGTTTGTTCCCGGAGACACTTTCCTGGACGAGAAATCCCTGAACAGCTTCCTCAGGGAAGTGGAGATGCCGCGGGACTGGACGGGCCTGCTCCTGGTCGTCTCGGCGACGGACAAGAAAGCCGCGCGGGGGGTCAATACGAATCCCCTGTTCGCCATGGTCCAACCTGGAATGGAATGACAATGCAGGGGCACGGTTCGCGGAGAGTCCGTCGGCACGTCTAGCTTGACTCAACGCATCGCCGCCGTATTCTCCGGCGATGCCAAAGCGCGACGACATCTCCTCGATCCTGCTGATCGGCTCCGGACCGATCATCATAGGCCAGGCCTGCGAGTTCGATTATTCGGGCACGCAGGCCTGTCGTGCGCTTCGTGAGGAGGGCTACCGGGTCATCCTGGTGAACTCCAACCCCGCCACCATCATGACGGACCCCGACGTCGCGGACGCCACCTACATCGAGCCCATCACGGCCGAATGGGTGGAGCGGGTGATCGAGAAGGAGAAACCCGACGCACTGCTTCCCACCATGGGCGGACAGACGGCCCTCAACGTCGCTCTCGAGCTTCACGACAGCGGCGCCCTGGCCAGGCACGGCGTCGAGCTGATCGGCGCCGACACCCGGGCCATCCGCATGGCGGAGGACCGGGAGGAGTTCGCCGCCGCCATGGCCCGCATCGGGCTCGCCGTCCCCCACGGGGGTTTCGCCCGCACGGTGGACGAGGCGCTGGCGATCGTGGAGGAGACAGGCTTTCCCGCCATCATCCGACCCTCGTTCACCCTGGGCGGTACCGGTGGTGGCATCGCGTGGAACGCGGAGGAGTTCGAACGGAAGGTCCGCCGCGGGCTCGAGCTTTCACCGATCACCGAGGTCCTGATCGACCGCAGCGTGATCGGGTGGAAGGAGTTCGAGCTCGAGGTGATGCGGGACGGCGCGGACAACGTGGTCATCGTGTGCTCGATCGAGAACTTCGACCCCATGGGGGTGCACACCGGCGACTCGATCACCGTCGCCCCTGCCATGACGCTTTCCGACCACGAGTATCAGGAGATGCGGAACGCTGCGATCGCGATCATCCGGGAGATCGGAGTGGAAGCAGGCGGCTGTAACATCCAGTTCGCCCTCAGCCCCACCGACGGCGAGTTGCTCGTGATCGAGATGAACCCGCGCGTGTCGCGCAGCTCAGCGCTCGCGTCCAAGGCCACCGGATTCCCGATCGCCCGCATCGGGGCCAAGCTGGCGGTCGGCTACCGGCTCGATGAGATCGAGAATGCGATCACCCGCGTCACCATGTCCTGTTTCGAGCCGGTACTCGACTACGTGGTGGTGAAGATCCCGCGCTTCGCGTTCGAGAAGTTCCCGAAGGCCGATGCCACTCTGGGCATACAGATGAAGGCCGTGGGCGAGGTGATGGCCATCGGCCGCACGTTCAGCCAGGCGTGGCTCAAGGGATTCAGGGCACTCGAGAACGACCGGCCGGGATGGCTGCCAGCCGCCGACCCTGCGGACGACCGGTTGACGGACGACAGCCTCGAGTCGGTCCGGGCGGCCATCCGCACCCCGACCCCCGAGCGACCGTTCCAGCTGTATCGGGCCCTCGCCGCGGGGGTCTCGATCGACGAGATCTACGAGCGCACCGGAATCGATCCGTGGTTCCTCGACCAGCTCGCAGCGATCGTCGACGCGGGACGCGAGGTCGCGGAGCTTGAGGAAATCGCGCCGGAGACGCTGCTCGCCGCGAAGCGGATCGGGTTTGGCGACGCCGAACTGGCCTCGCTGCGCGGAGTGCCCGAAGCGGAGCTTCGCAGCGCCCGTCACGCGCACGGCATTCGACCCGTGTTCAAGACGGTAGACACCTGCGCCGGGGAGTTCCCTGCGGCGACGCCGTATCTGTACTCGACGTACGAGAGCGAGAGCGAGTCGATCCGCAGCGACCGACGGAAGATCGTGATCCTCGGCAGCGGCCCTAACCGTATCGGGCAGGGAGTGGAATTCGACTACTGCTGTGTTTCTGCCTCCCTCGCCCTGCGCGACATGGGCGTCGAGACGATCATGATCAACTCGAACCCGGAGACGGTCTCCACCGACTTCGACATCTCGGACAAGCTCTACTTCGAGCCCCTGACCCTCGAGGACGTGCTCGAGATCGTCGAGCACGAGAAGCCGGAGGGCGTGGTGGTACAGATGGGCGGCCAGACTCCGCTCCGCCTGGCGCGCAGACTCGAGGAGCTGGGCGTGCCCATCCTCGGCACGAGCGTAGACGCCATAGACCGGGCCGAGGACCGCGAGCGCTTCGAGGCCCTGTGCCAGGATCTCGACATCGCCTGCCCCGAGGCGGGCACGGCCACCAGCATCGAGGACGCCCTGGCCGTAGCACAGAAGATCGGGTATCCGGTGCTCGTTCGGCCAAGCTACGTGCTCGGCGGCCGCGCGATGGAGATCGTGTACGACGATGAGATGCTGCACGAGTACTTCCACGCCGCGATCCGCGCGTCTCCCGAACACCCGGTGCTGATCGACCGCTTTCTCGAGGACGCGTTCGAAGCGGACGTCGACGCGGTGTGCGACGGCGATCGCGTGGTGATCGGCGGTGTGATGCAGCACATCGAGGAAGCCGGGATACACTCGGGTGACTCCGCGTGCGTCCTGCCACCGTATCTGCTGAGCGACGAGGACATCGCTCGCATGAGAAAGGACACGCGGGCCTTCGCGAGGGCCCTCGGCGTGCAGGGTCTGATCAACGTGCAGTACGCGGTGCACGAGGGCCGCACATACGTGCTCGAGGTGAACCCGCGAGCGAGCCGGACGGTACCGTTCGTAAGCAAAGCTACCGGGATCCCATTCGCACGTGTCGCGGCCCGTGTGCTCGCCGGCGAGCGTCTGGCGGACATGGACCTGCCCGAGGACCCGGAGGTGTGGGACGTCGCGGTGAAGGAAGCCGTGTTCCCGTTCAACAAGATCCCCGACGCCGACCCACAACTGGGTCCGGAGATGCGATCGACCGGCGAGGTGATGGGCCTGGCGGACAGTTTCGGCCTGGCGTTCGCCAAAGCCCAGATATCGGCCGACGGCTCGCTCCCGCTGCAGGGCTCCGTGGTCGTGACGGTGCACGACCGGGATAAGCCGGCGGCGACGCCCATAGTGCGCCGGTTCCACGAGCTCGGGTTCGAGATCGTGGCTACGGAGGGAACGGCCCGCTACCTGAGGGGACGCGGGGTGCCGTGCCGGTCCGTGCTGAAGGTGCACGAAGGCCGGCCCAACATCATCGACCTGCTGCTGTCCGGCGACATTCAGTTGTTGCTCAACACGCCGCTCGGCAAACATGCCCAACAGGACGACTACATGATCCGCCGCGCCGCGATCACCCGCGGCGTGCCTTATACTACAACGCTGTCCGCGGCTTCGGCGGCCACCGACGCGATCATGGCACTGCGGAGCCGAACCCTGTCCGTCCGCAGCCTGCAGGAGCGGGCGGCGGCCGTGCAGACAGTTGTCCAGCTCTCACTCGGAGCACCATGATGCGCAACGACTCAGCCCGGAGGAGAGGAGCTACGGGTTCGCGGAGCGTCCTCCTGACAGTGGCCCTTGTGGTCCTCGCCGGGTGCGGCGCTGCTGCCGACGATTTGTCGACGGAAGGCGACGTGCAAGTGAACGGCGAACTGCCCGGGGCGGTGGCGACAAACCTGGATGTCCAGGGGGACGATCGCGAGTTCGTGACCGTCGATGACTTCGTCCAGGGATACTGGCTGCGTCCCGTTCCTCCCCAGGGCGAGGCCCCCGACGCCTGGTCTCCTCTGGAGGCTTCGCTTCTACCGGAGGATTGCGGGACCTGTCACCCCGTCCAGTACAGGGACTGGCAGAGCGCCATACACTCGGAAGCGTATTCTCCGGGCCTGTCCGGACAACTCGTGAACTGGGAGCAGAACGCTTTCGGGACGGTGGAAAGCTGCCTGGTGTGCCACGCACCACTTTCCGAGCAGAGCGCTCGTGTGGCGGCCGGCGAGGAGTGGGCCTCCAACCCCTCGTTCGACTCCGCGCTGCGCGATCACGGAATCGTGTGCGCCGCGTGCCATGTTCGCGGAACGCGGAGGCACGGACCGCCGCGACGTGACGGATCGGTCGACGCATCGCCCGAGGGAAGCCCGCACGCCGGCGTGACCCGGACCGAGTTCTTCGAGGATTCCCGGTTCTGTTCCGGGTGCCATCAATTCCAGCCCGGCGGTGCGGCTCCGAACGGCAAACTTCTGGAGAACACCTACACCGAGTGGGAGAACAGCCGGTACGCGGCTGAAGGGGTCGTCTGCCAGACGTGTCATATGCCGGACCGACGCCACCTGTGGAGGGGTATCCACGACCCGGACATGGTGCGCTCGGGAGTGACGATCGAATGGACGATCTCGGACGCAGAGGCGGGACTGCAGGTGACGAACACCGGCACCGGACACCGCTTCCCGACGTATGCCACGCCAGAAGTGCTCGTCAGCGTGCAGCTCCTGGACGCGGATCGGCAACCCATCGTTGGCGCGTTTACGGAGCACGCGATCGCTCGACGGATCGGCTACCAGGCCGGGGCCTGGGTCGAGCTGTCGGACACTCGACTGCTTCCCGACAGCGGCGTCGCGGTGACAGTGGCGGTGCCGCCTGAGGCCCGACACGTGCGGGCGAGCATCACCGTGCGGCCGGACGCCTTCTACCGGAAGATGTTCGAGAGCCTGCTGACGGGAATGCTGAGCGACACGTCGCGTGCGCTGCTGACCGAAGCCGGTAGACGGGCGGAATCAAGCCCATTCCGCATCTTCGATGAAGCTGTGCCCCTGCAGCCCTGAAGTCTCAGGCCGGAAGCTCCACGAAGAATGTGCTGCCGGTACCCTTCCCCTCCGACACGGCGCGGATCCGCCCTCCATGCATCTCGGCGATGCGACGGGCCATGGCGAGACCTACCCCCGTGCCCGAGCTGCGTGGATCCAGGCGACGAAACACGTCGAACACCCTCTCGAGATCTGCGGGATCGATGCCGACACCGTTGTCACGCACGAAAATGATGTGCTTGCCGCCCCGGGACTCCGCCCCGATCTCGAGTCGCGGCTCCGACTGGTCGCCCATGTAGACCACGGCGTTTTCGACCAGGATCCGCAGGAGCTGCAGCAGGCGGATGCGGTCTCCGAACACCTTGGGTAGGTCACCGATCACGACATCCACGCCGCGCGATCGGACACCGCCGCAGCACAGGTCGACGGCCTCTGCGGCCAGCTCTCCGAGGCACACGGACTCCAGGGTCTCGGGCAGGTGGCCGATACGGGCCAGCTCTTCCAAGCTCTCCAGCATGTCTCGAAGGTGGAGGATCGCCTCGTGGGCGCGGTGCACGTCCGCGTCGAGGCCCGGGTCGCTGTCCTCGAGTCGTGTGTCCAGCCGCTTGAGGCCCGCCGCCACGGCGGCCAGGGGGGCCTCGAGCTCCTGGGAGACGGATGCGGCCATCCGCTCCAGCTCCTCGTTCGTCGCTTCGAGCTCGGAGATCAGGCGAGCCCGATCCAGCTCCGCCTGCCGGCGCGTCGTCACATCGCGCACGCCGCCCACAGCTTCCATGTCACCCGCGACCGTATCTTCGAGGGGACGCGCATAGTCCCGCAGCCACCGTACTTCTCCGCTGCGCGTTACGATGCGGTACTCCGCGATGTCGGTCCTCCCCTTCAGAAGAGCTCCGAAGTGGGAACCTATCACGGACCTGTCATCCGGGTGCACGAGACCGAACCAGCCGCGATCGTCCAGATCTGCCGGGCCGTACCCGGTGATACGAGGCGTGTCCATGTTCGACCAAACGAGCACAGCCTCGCCGTCCGGGTGGATTTTCAGCGAGTAGGCCCAATCGGCGACTACCTCCGATATCGCGCGATATCGTTCCTCCGCGGCGCGTATCTGCTCGATTGCGAGAGCGGAATCCGGTTCCACGCGTGCCGAAGGGTCCTGGGCTGCGGTCTTCTGCATAATCGCTAGCTCCGTGACACGACACCGGGCTGGAAGGTCGTGTCTTTTTGAGGCGCCGCTGAGGGAGGGCCGGAGCCTGCTGTGTTTCATCCGCGTCCCAGACGAGCAAGATTGAAACCGAAACGTACGGATCGCTCGATCCCAGCTTCGGGATGCGGGGATCGTGTCCCGCACGACCGGGCTCACAAGAGGTCGGTACGCACCTAACCGTGTTGCAACAGGACAGATAGCCCCTTCAACGGATTCACGGGGAGCTCCCGATGGTCTGGGAATAGAGAGGCGAGGTGCCCCTCCCGAACCACTCCGACGTGTGGCAGGACCACAGTCGATGGTCGTCATTTTGGCCCAAAGTCGGACAGGGGATCGCCCACCCGGAGCCGGTGTCAGGGAATGAGTCGTCCCCGCAGCAGCAGCAACTGCTCCCCTCTCGATGCGGCTGCTTCCGCATCCTCTGGTCTATCGAGCTGATCCAACGCAGCCGCGAGCGCAACGTGCGCGATGTAGTACTGAGCCGGGATGCTCGACCGGGTCGACGGCTCGGGCCACAGGTCCCACTCGAGCAGGTAGTCGAGGCGGAACACTTCCCACAGGAGCCGATACGTGCGGGCAACGTCGATCCACTGGATGATGAATTGCGGGTCGAGCTGCACGATGTCGTCGGTCGGCTCGATGTTCTCGGCCAGTTTGTGCGCCAGACCGTGCCGGATCAGGTGTGGCTCGAGCGACCATTGCTCGTAGACCGGCGGCGCCGTGGCGGCGAAGTAGATCGGACGATCGCCCAGCGTCTCCTGCACGATGTAGTAGACCAGGAAATCCGGGTGCAGGAGGAATCGCTCCTGGTCGAACCGCACCTCGATGTTCGGCGTGAACCTCACCGACGTTCCGGCTGGAGCCACCTGGTACAGGGGTAGCGAGTCGATCTCCGCGTCGGTCAATGAGTGGATCGGGTGGGTGGGAGGTGAGATGTCCATGTCCCGGTACAGGTCGATCGCATTCTCCCGGTCGAACGGCCTCTGGCACACGATGACGAACGGCGTGGCCAGCGGATCGACCCCTTCGGGACAAGGAATCGTCAGGTCGCGCAACTGCTTCGGGTACCACTTCGTGCCGAGGTAGGAGTGCACGATGACCGTGACATCCCTGCGGATTCCCTCTACTTCCTGCAGGTACCAGAGCGGGAAGGTGTCGTTGTCGCCGTTCGTGAACAGGACACCGTAGGGCTCGACGGACTGCAGGACGTTCCAGGCCCAGTCCCGGGCCGAGTAATCCCCTCGCCGATCGGCCAGTGCAAAGTTGAAGATCAGCGGCAGAAAGGCGATGCTGAGCAGCGGCGAGGCGAGCCGGAGGCCTCGGTTCGGGTCCGACTCCGTCGCCATCCGATCGCCGATCCACTTCCACACCGTGGCGATTCCCATTCCCGCGTAGAGCCCCCACACGTTGAAGCCGAACAGGAAGAAGTAGTCGCGCTCCCTGACCTCGCGTTGATCGATCGGGACCTCGGCGTACGTCGTATAGCCGTACTTGAAGTTGAGATAGAAGATCAGCAACACCGTGATCGTCCCGAGGAACGTCACGAAATAGACGAAACTGTCCAGGTCGCCGCGCGCGTGCCGGACGAGGCCGATGATGCCGAGCGTGAGGAAGAGCATTGTCGCCAGGCCGCGAACCCCGATCGGCAGTGTGCGCGCCCACTGCCAGTCGAAGTACTGCCAGAACATGGCGAACTGGGCCTTTCGCGGAGACTGCATGTCTGCCCACGGCGGCTTCTGGTACTGCTCGCGCGCGATCGACGCCGCCAGCTTGTCGCACTTTACAGCCAGGCTCTTCTCTCCGTAGCCGGACTCGTACTGCTTCGGGATCACGGCATCGATGATCCGGTTGTGGCGCTGTCCGTCCTCTCCGATGACGACGCATTCGGGATCGGCTTCGTCGATGATCGGATTCTGCGCCGAGCGGATGGGAACGAAGAGGAACTGTACCGAAAAACCGACGATCAGGAACAGCGTGCCCGCCACGGCCACGCGAGGCGAGAGCACCACCCAGATGATCGAGATGCCCCCGGCGAACAGCCACATTCGGGGCAGCGGCCACCCGAGACCTTCCAGAGCGGCTCCGATGACGACTCCGACCACCAGACCACCGGCCACGATCGCGGCGGATTTCCAACTCAGGAGCCGGCCATGATTGTGCCACAACACGAACACCACCAGGGCCGGAAGCGGCAGGAGCGACATCTGGTGGTTGGTCGCCCCGAGGCCGAGCAGAAAGGCGATCAGCACCATGATGCGATCGCCGCGGTACGTGTCGCTGTGATCTTCCCACACCATCGCGAGGTAAGAGATCACCGCTACAAACAATAGTGAGACCGTGTACACCTTCTCGTTCGCGTTCGACTGGGCCCATACGGTGTAGGCGGTGCCGCCCACGAGAACGGCGCACAACGCGGCCATCACCGCGACCGCCCGGTTCTTCGTGAAGTGGGCCCAGATCCGCATGACCGCAAGGAACCAGAACGCTGCGGCGCCGGCTGAGACCGTGGCGCTCAAGAGGTTGATGCGCGTGGCGACTTCCAGTCCCGTCCATCCCGTGAGGAGAAGCCAGGCCTTACCCAGCACGACGAACAGGGGATTCCCTGGCGGGTGCGGAAGGCCGAGGATGTGGGCGGTCGCGATGTACTCGGAGGTGTCCCAGAAGGCTGTCGTCGGCCCGAGCGTGAACACGTACAACAGCCAGATCGCGAAGCCCGAAAGAGCAGCCCACGCCCAGACCGGAAGCAGACCGACTCTTTCCCTCTCGATACCTATCATTCGTCTCGCCAGAACCGTGTATTTGTCAGGATGTCACGCGACGCGACATATCGTTGTCGTGTACTGCCTCCCGCCACAGTGGGAAAGGCCAGAAAAGCTAACCCCGAGGGCGCTCAGGGCCAAACTCTGGCGGAGAGGACATGGACGCTTCCGGCGCGGACGTCGATGTCGCCGAGATCGATGACCTGGGTCCCTGACCGGCCGGTCTCGACCTGCACGGTCAACGGGTGGCTCCCGGCGGGCAGGCGAAGCCGGACCACCGACATCTCGTCCGGCAGGAGGTGCCATGACCGCGTATCGGCGCGCTCGAACAGTGCGGCGGCAGCGTTGGCCGTGAGGAATGCGATGTCGCCGAGCAGCTCGTTCTCCTTGTCGACCTCTTTCTCGATGGCGCGGGCCAACTCGTACTTGAGGGCCGTCCGGGCAACCATCTTGATGAGGATTCCACCCAGCTGGTCCTCGAATTCTGCCGTCACCGCCCCGGAGACGGATCCTCGCATTGCGGGTGTCGCGAGTGGCTCGGCGTCCGCCGCGACGGAGAACCCGACGACGGTCAGGTCCGTCGGGAGCCCCGAAGGGACCATCTCCGGCCACGCGACACGCATCAGATACAGATCGCGGCCGGAGGTGCCGTCCGCCTCGCTTTTCGAGCGGCCGGACCCGGATACGATGCATTTCCCTCCCGAACTTCCGCGCCAGTCGGTGCCCGACTCGGCGAGGATCTCGGAAAAGTCGTACTTGTCCTGGAAGGATCGCGACGCAACGCACGAGGCCGCAGCTAACCGGACTTCGGCATTGGGGCTGTGGAGTGCGTCAGCCTCCTGCGGGAACAGCGGGATGTTGAGCGACCGCTCGACACGGTGCGCCACGAATCCTTTCTCGAGGAGAATCACCACGTCCCCGCCGGGTCCCGCAGTCACCGACGGGTTGCCCACGAGGCTGTCTGTCGGCTCTGGGTTGCCCACGAGGCTGTCTGTCGGCTCGGGCCGCAGGTCCTCGACCGGAAACTCCTCGCCGTACAGGTCGAGAAACCTCGGTCGGAGTGGCTCATCCGCCGTGAGCTCATCGGACGCAGTCCATACGTGCCGGTACGCCACGGCCGCGTCGTTCCGGTTGCCGCACGCCTCGAAGACCGAGCCGGCGAAGTACCGGAGCGTGCGCCGCATCTCCACTTCCGCTGGATCGCGTTCCTCGTCCTGGCTGAGCTCGAGCTGTCGGCTGAGACGGCGGGCTTCAACAGCCGCCTCGTCCAGATCTCCGAGAGCAAGGTAGTTGAGGGCGCCGTAGTAGTTGACCATCAGTCGCTCGGTCTCTCTCGGCACCCACGCCAGCGCCCGGTCGCTGGTTACGAGGGAGAGCAGGGCAACCGACACGCTCTTGGTGTAGCGGTCGTCGATGATCTCCTCGGCACGCTGCAGCACCTCGTTGCTCTCCTCGTAGCGCCCGGCGTAGTGGAGAAGGAGTCCGCGGTGCATGAGGCGCAGGAGCTCGTCACCGATGTCGCCCCGGTCATCCGGATCGGTGAGATCCAAGGCCTCGACGAACGACTCGTCCCGCACCAGCTGACGCAGATCGGTGTCATGCATCGACCGGCCTTCGGGGCCGGTCTTGAAAGACGCCATCAGGTGGCAGGATGAAAGAAGAAGCGCCGCCGCCACCGCGAACCCGGGCGGCAGCTGGCGGCGCCGGTAGATCCACGACCCGGAGTGGATCCGACCGCGGTCTCCGTGGATCTGCATTACTGCGGTACCTGTCGCTCCAGGATGAGGATCCGCTGCTGGGCCAGCGCGATGGCTTCCGCCATTCGGGCCGCCGCCTCACCCCGTGCCTCGATCGTCTCGAGATTCATCTGGTGCAGGAACAACTGGTACTGCATGAGGGCCGCGAACGGCCTGAGCGCCTTGTCCAGCGATTCCGCAATCTTGAAGTCGATCATCGGATCGCCCGGCATCAGGATACTGGCGCGGTCGTACCGGTTCAGCGCCGCCTCGAAATCGCCGCGGGCCGCGTAGTCGTCACCCTCTCGCACCAGTGCATCTGCCAGCGCCACCGCCCGGCCTTCGGTCGTGGCGTCGAGCGGCGAGTCCACGACTCGCACCCCCTGCGACTCGCGATACGCGTACCTGCTCACGGTGTTGCTGGCGAGCTGGACGACCACGATGTCACCGACGACGTCAGTCGGAGGGCTGAGCGAAGTCGCCGGCATCATCACCGTGGCGTCCCCTGCGTACCGGATCGACCACGCGTCGTCGGTCGTGCCGGTGGCAGCGAGGACCTGGACCTCGTTCATCCCGAGGGCAACCTCGCCACGGACGAGAGCTTCACACACATCCGGCGAGCAGTCAGCCATCGCCTGGGCCGTCAGAGCCTCTCGCTCCTGTGCCTTCGATTGCGCATCGGCGGCCCGCGCGGTCGCCGCGGCGACCGCGGCCGAGGAATCCCCGACCCGCTGGTCGTTCTCCATGATGGGCTGTTCGTGGACTTTCTTGGGCACGCAGGCCGCGAAGACCGCCAGAGCCAGCAGCAGCAATGTCCGTTTCATGGTTCTCTCCCGTTATCTCGGTCCCGCTGAAGCGGAACCCTGTTCGAGCCGGATCGAAGGATCAGAGCCCGAAAGGTTGCCGCTCGATGTACTTCTTGATCTCGTGCTGACCCGCCCACACGACGGCGTTCGTCTCGAGGTCGATCAGGCGGGCGTCCACCTGATAGAACACGATCGCCTCCTTGCGCTTTGCGCCCAGGCGAACCGTCTCTTCCTCGTCCTCGATGGAGGTGAGGTCGCCTTGCAGGATGTAGTTTGCGCCGAGCTCCTGCCCGAGACGGGCCCGTGTGTCGGCGCGGGAGAACTCCTGCTGGTCATCTCGCTCACCGCGGATTTCCTGGCGCTCGTCAGCGCTGGCGACGACGGTCACGAGGCCGGAGTTGATGTACGCGAACTCGATGTCCCGCACGAAGACGGTCGTCTCGATGTGCTCGGACGTGCGATTCCGAAAATCACCCACGATCACCGCTGGGGCATCGCCACCGTGGTTGTTGTAGTAGCGCTCGAGCCACGGCCCACTGACGCTCTGCTGGATCAGCGCGTTTGCCACCAGGCGGGAGTCGGTGTCGTTCCATTTGCCCGAAAGATCGGTGACCGTGTCCGGCTCTATCCGTGTCACGTGCTTGTTGCTGCACGCGGTCGCCGTGAGGGCAAGCAGTAGGAGGGCGATCGACACGCCAGCGACCCGGCGTGGTTTCCACAGTTTCTCGACAGACATGGATCCTCCCAGGTGAACCTCGCATTGGTCTGACGTAACGCTCGTACCCGAACGTGAGTGCACGGTTTCCGTGTTCCAATGTTCCCATTCAGGCCACATTGACAGCGCAGGGCCCATGCCATGATCGTTGAGGTCATGTCGCACGACAGTATGGCAACCAGGATCCAGGACCAGATCGGCGCTTCTGCCTCGAAGCGCCGCTATGTCAGGTCGCTTTTTGGCCGGATTGCCGGGCGATACGACCTGACCAACGACGTGATGTCGATGGGTCGGCACCGGGCGTGGAAGCGTTTCGCGATCGGATTGGCCGAGATTCACGATGGGCACGTCGTTCTCGACCTGGCGGCGGGAACAGGGGATTTCGCCATAAGAGCGGCACAAGAAATCCCCGGGGCGACGGTCCTCGCAGCCGACCTGACCTGGGAGATGATTTCGACCGGCAGGAAGCGGAAGAACGCACAGGGGGTGCAGTGGCTGCAGTGCGACGCCACGCACCTCCCGCTGCCGGACCAGAGCGTCGATCGGGTCCTCATCGGCTACGGTCTTCGCAATTTCCCTGACCTCGAATGGTGCATCGGGGAGATCCGGCGGTGCCTGGTGCCGGGAGGTCGGTTGGTCTCGCTGGACTTCGGACGGGCTGAGCCCGAGTGGCTCGACCGTTGGTACCTGAGGTATCTGGATCTGTCCACGTCGGGAGCAGGGTGGCTGCTGCACCGCGACGCGGAATCCTATCGGTACATACCGGAGTCGCTCCGGCAATACCCGGCACAGAGGGGAGTGACGGAACTCATGCAGCGCCACGGGTTCATTCGCTGCGGGCACATCGACCTCGTCTACGGGACTATGGCGATCAACTTCGGGCAGGCGCCTGGCTGATCACGCGAGCTCCGTCAGCCTTCTCTCTTTTTCCAGATAGTGAGCTGTTTTTGACCCGTCTCACTGCCCTCCATGCGGGCCGTGAGCGTATCGCCGTCCTGCAGATCAAGATCGTCGCGCATATCCTGCGGGATCGTGATTCGGCCACCGCTACCCACGGTGACGGTGGAATAGTACAGGACGCGGTAGATTCCCATGCTCGCTCCTCTGGGACGGGTGCTGGTGTCGGCGCGTGGATCGCCCCATGGGGTCCCGGCGGTCGACACCCGGTGCAGTCTGGAAGTATATCACTCCGTATAGCAGGAGAGAAACCGTTTGCGTGAGAAGGGGATGGTCTTGAAAGGCATCGGCGCTGGGCTGTGGACCCGTTTCGTACTGCTGGCATCGCTGTTCGCGGCGACCGCCTGCGGAGGTGAGATCGAACGAACACCGGTGGTCATCGGGTCTACGACGTCTTTGTACGACTCGGGGCTGCTGGACGCCCTGGTTCCCCTGTTTGAGAAGGACAACCCGGACCTCAACGTCAAGGTGCTGGCCGTGGGGACCGGGCAGGCGTTGGTCCTCGGCCGCCGGGGTGACGCCGATCTCCTCCTGGTACACGCCCCGGCCGCCGAGCTCGAGTTCCTGCGGGCCGGGCACGGCCGCAGCCACGTCACGTTCATGCGCAACGACTTCGTGATCGCGGGTCCCTCCGATGACCCCGCCGGACTGCGGGCGATCGACGACGATGAGCCCGGTCCCGCCGCCTTTGCCGCAATCGCCCGGGAGAGGGTTCCGTTCGTGTCCCGCGGAGACGATTCGGGTACGCACAAGCGTGAGCGCGCCCTGTGGGAGGACGCCGGGGTCACGCCGCAGGCCCCCTGGTACCAGGAAAGCGGTCAGGGCATGGGCAACACGCTCATGATCGCGTCCGAGCGCCGCGCCTACGTCCTGACCGACCTGGCGACGCTGACCTTCGTCGGGAGAGCAGCGGATCTCGAGGTGCTGGTCGCAGGCGGCTCGCGGCTAGGCAATCTTTACTCCGTGATGCTGACCACGGCGGGCGCGAACAGGGACGCAGCCGAGCGTCTGTGGAGCTGGCTACTGAGCGAACGGGCCCAGTCGGCGATCGCTTCCTACGGCGTGGATCGCTTCGGGACGCCGCTGTTCTCGCTGCTTTCGTTCGAGCTACCGCAGGATTCGGCGCGACGGGGCGCTGGACAGCCAGTGAACCCGTTTTTCCTGGCGTGGCGACTCCTGATATCCGGCGACGACTACGTCATCGATATCGTTCTGCGATCACTGGTCATCTCGGGAGCCGCGCTTCTGCTGGCCGTTCTCATCGGCCTGCCGATCGGCGTCGGTCTCGCTCTGTCGCGGTTCCGGCTGAGGATGCCGGTGGTGGCCCTCGTCAACACGGGATTGGCGTTCCCGCCGGTAGTCGTCGGACTGGTGGTGTACCTGCTGCTCTCGCGCACCGGACCGCTCGGACCACTGGAGCTGTTGTATACGCCCACGGCCGTGGTCATCGCGCAGGTCGTGCTGGCGGGGCCATACATCGTGGCCGTGAGCCTGGCGGCGCTGGAGAGCGTCCCGCCCGATGTCCGGATGCAGGCACGGGGCCTCGGAGCCAATCGCTGGCAGGCGCTGCTGCTCCACCTGCGCGAGGCCCGCGCTTCACTTGTGGCCGCCATCGCGGCGGGGTTCGGCGCCGTGATCAGCGAGGTGGGGGCGGTGATGATCGTCGGGGGCAACCTGCTCGGGGAGACGAGAGTGATGACCAGCGCTATCGTCCTCGAGACCCGCCGGGGCAATTTCGAGGTGGCGATCGCCCTGGGAATCGTGCTCCTCGCCATCGCGTTCGTGGTGAACCTGGCGCTCACCCTCCTGCACGTCGGGCGGCTTCGAACCCCGTTGCCCGCTTGAGAACCTCTACGACGAACTCCGGACCGGTCCTCCTCGTCGGCCGAAACCTAGTCGTTCAGCAAGGCGGCGCTCGCCTGCTCGACGTCGAGAACGTGGAGATCCGCGGTGGGGAGGTCCTGTCCGTCCTCGGGCCTAACGGCGCCGGCAAATCGACTCTGCTCAGGGTTCTCGCCATGCTGCAGAAGCCTGACTCGGGAACGGTCACCTTCCGCGGCAAGGAGGGACGCGAGGCGGACCGGTTACTGCGCAGGGACTGCGCGTTTGTCTTTCAGCGGCCCCATCTGTGGGCCGGAACCGTGCGGGAGAACATCGAGCTGGGCCTGCGGCTCCGTCGACACCCGGCCGAGGAAGCGCGGAAGCTGGCGGAGGCAGCCGCCGCTCAACTCGGAGTGGAGGGCCTGCTCGAACGGAACGCGCGTACTCTATCGGGCGGCGAGGCGCAGCGGGCGGTGATCGCCAGGGCAATGGCCGTGGAACCCGATCTCCTGTTTCTGGACGAGCCGGCCGCCAACCTGGACGCCATGGCCCGGGCCGCCCTAATGGAGGACCTCGAGCACGTGGCGCGTGACGGGCGCCATGCCACCGTTCTCGCCACGCACGACCGGGCCGACGCATTCAGCCTGGCCGACAGGGTGCTCGTGCTGCGGGACGGGCGGGTCGTTCAATCGGGCCGGCCCGAGGACTTGTTCGAGAATCCCGTCGATCCCTTCATCGCGGCAGTTACCGGGGCCGAGCTTTCATTCCGTGCATCCGTCACGGATTCGCAGGGTGGACTCCTCGTGGTGCGCGCCGGGGAGGCCGAATTAACCGTGGTCGGGTCTGCCGAACCGGGGCAGCAGGTGCGGGTGTCCTACCGACCCGAGGATCTCTTCCTGTCACGCTCCGAGATTCACGCGAGTCCCCGAAATCGTTTCCAGGCGCGGGTAACTGAGGTGCGGCCGGCGGGAAGTCTGTTGCGGGTACGGCTGGCGGGAGCGGGCCACTGGGTAGCCGTGATCACGCGGGCAGCGGGCGACGAACTGTCGCTCGAGGTGGACTCTCAAATCTGGGTGCAGGTCAAGGCGACCGCCCTGCACGCTTTCCCCGGCTAGGAAACCTCGCCCTCGCGCTCGGAGATGAGAGGCATCTGGTCGTCGAGCCTCGATGGAACCACGTGGTGTGCTCGGCACCGCGCTTCGTAGCTCTCCAGCCCGCCGATCTGAATCGTCGGTCCCTCAGCTGGAGCCGGGCGTCCGTCGATCAGTCGCTGGTTCCGGGTCGCGAGGTCACCACACACGACGCAGATGGCGTGCAGCTTGTCGATCCTTTCGGCCACGGCGAGCAGTGACCCTAACGGTCCGAACGGGAGCCCCCGAAAGTCCATGTCGGTTCCGGAGATGATAACCCTGCATCCCCGGTCAGCGAGGTCGTTCGCCACGTCGACGATACCCGGGTCCATGAACTGGACTTCGTCTACAGCCACCACCTCGGTGTCGAGCTCCACGAACTCTGCCACGTCACGTGAGCTCGTGACCGGCTTCGCCTCGATCTCACGGCCATCGTGGGAGCTGATCAGGTGGATTCCGCCGTACCGGTCATCCAGCTGCGATTTGAACACCTGGACGCTCCGGCGGGCGATCATGGCGCGGCGGACCCGGCGGAGAAGCTCCTCGGACTTGCCCGAGAACATCACTCCAGTGATGACTTCGATGGAGCCTTCCCGGCCTTCTCTCGGCATCCTCCCGGTCTGCCTTTCGACTACTCGTTGACGATGGCGCCGCCGAGTAACTCGAGCAGCTCGACGTCAGACATCTCCAGCAGCGTCGCCTCGGCCTGCGCTACGTTCCCGCTCTCGTACCGGATGAACCGAGCCGGATTCATGGGAGCATCGAGACAATAGAAGAAGATACGCGCGGCCTCGATGGAGTCCGGCTGCCCGCCGGATACGTAGACTTCCCACTTGAGGAAGTTGTCATCGGTAATCGTGCGCGACATTCCAGTCCTCACACTTCTACGGACGACGCCAGCAGCTTCTGCAGGTCGTCCTCGCTGAGCTCCTTCGCGGCCTCCGACGGAACCTTCGAGTATCCGGGAGGCACGAGCGTGTAGCGCTGCCGATCGTGCGGTCGGGTCCGGTTCCGGAACATCACCAGGAGCCGGGGAGACTGTGGGTTCGTGCCAGAATACAGGCACAGTTCCGCCTGCCACTTCTGACCTCCGGCACTGGTGAATTCCACCTTCTCGCTGTCCGCAGTTCCATCGATCCGGAAGAGGAGCTTCTTGAGCAGGCTCGGCTCCTGAGTGGCCATGTATCGCCTTCGCCGTTACAGGTGTTCTTCGGCCAGCCGGCGGAGGGACCGCCGGAGGGACCGCCGGGCAGCAGAATGAGGTTCGAGCGCCATTCACACCGCCTTTCAGCGACCGCTCGACAAGCTACTTGCACACCCACCGTTGTGCCAACCTGTGCGGTAGTACCTCGTCAGTCTCGTTGCCTCGACGCCACAGGCGCAGTAACTCGCGGGCAGGAAGCAGTGTGTCCGTCTCGTGTTGCATATTGCGCGTCGATACCGTAACACCTTATCTGACAAATGGTTGCACGTCCGATGTCGACTGGGCCACACTTGTGTTCTGCCACGATGAGCCCCGGATACCGGGGTATGTTTCTTGTAAGCCTGAAACTAGCTGCTGTGCGAGGTGGTACCGACTCTTCAACGTGACTTCCGGCGGAGTCACGAACGGTCCAGGAGGGACGTGAGTCTCAAGTTCTCGATCAACGACAAATGCACGTCGTGCATGGCGTGTGTGCGGGTCTGCCCGGTCGAAGCGATCGCCGTCGCCGGGAATGAGCTCCGTATAGACGAGGAGACGTGCATCGAGTGCGGATTGTGCGTCCCCTCGTGTTACCACGATGCGATCGACGTCGTCGGTGACCTGGAGCGCTGCGCCGAATCGATCGAAGCCGGTCGCGCGCTGCTCATCCTCCCGAGCGAGATCAGCGTCTTCTTCTTTCCGGCCACGCCCGAACAGATTCTCAACGCCTGTTTCGAGGCCGGCTTTCGGACCGTCTACTTCGAAGCCATCGGGGACGAGCTGGTCGCGGCCGAGTACCTGCGTCTGTGGAACGAAGGCAGCTACCGCTCGTGGCTGCGCTCGACAAGCCCCGTGGTGGTCAACTACTGCCGCACTCGAGCGCCGGAGCTCCTTCCGTTCCTGGCACCCATAGTGACGCCTGCCGTCGCGCTGGCCAGGCACATTCGAACCATCGAAGGCACGGAAGCGGACATCGTTTACTCGGGATTCGGGGCGCCCGGAGCGAATGGGACGAAAGACGAGCTCGACATCTGCATCTCGTTCGAGGAGCTGGAATCCTTCCTGGCGGATCGCGGCGCCAAGCCGCTCGAGCAACCGCAGACCATGTATCGCCTGACCCCCGACCGGCGTCGTCACCTCTCGCTCGCCGGCGGCCTGCCGCGCCAGATACTCGAAGAGCAACGGCAGACGTCTCGCACGTTCCGCAAAGAACGCGACCTGAAGGCGCTTCCGGCCTTGGCGCGGGCGCTGATTGAGGAAGATACCTCTTTGGGCTTCGTCGATATCCTCCCGTTCGAGGGAAACCTGGGCCATCCCGCCTTTGGGCCGGGCGACGACCTCTATTGGCGAAAGGAAATCGCCGAGCTGTCGGAGCCACCCCGTTCCGAGGATCCCGTCGTTCAGCGGGCTGAGGATCTGGATCTGCGCACCTTCTTCGAACCGAAGAGAGTCGCTATCCCGACTCCCAACCCCGCCGAAGTCGAGGAGGTATTGGCCAAGATCGGTACGACTCCCGATGGTCGTTATTGGAATACCGGATCGTGCGGTCACTCGACGTGCGTGGAGTTCGCGCAGGCCGTCGCTCGAGGCCGATCGACGCTCTCTCTTTGTCCGATCTACCTGGCCCGGCAATACGAGCAGGCGTCGCGCGATGCGATGCATGATGCGCTCACCGGCGTGTATACGTTCCGGGTGCTGAGCACGCGTCTCGAGGAAGAGCTGTCGCGGGCCAGCCGTACGAACACATCCATCGCCGTGCTGTTCACTGACCTGGACAAGTTCAAGCCGGTCAACGACGTGCACGGCCACGCGGCAGGCAACCTCATCCTGAGGAACGTCGCGCAGATCCTGACGGACGCCACGCGTAGTACTGATATAGTCTGCCGGTATGGTGGCGACGAGTTCGTCGTGATCCTGGTCAACCCGGACCGGGATGGCGCCGGTCAGGTGGCCGAGCAGATCCTCGAACGGGTCGCAGACATGAGAATCGCCACGAATGAGGGCTATGCAGGGGTTACGCTCAGCATAGGCGTGGCGTATCATTCGGGAGTGACTCAGGCGCAGGTATCCGCCGAAGACCTGATGGCCGAGGCGGATGCGGCCCTGTACGTCGCGAAGGCTCAGGGAGGGAACACGGTTCACCCCGCCATCGGAGGCAAGCTCGTCAGATGACACCTGAGGAACGCGAAGCCCAGGACGCGATGGGACTCGACCCGTGGGGTCTCCGTCGGATCGAGAAACTCCTCCTGGCTCTCGAAGGCGTGGGATCTCTCAAGATTGTGCCGGATGGCAGCGGCGGCATCGAGGAGATCCACGTCCTCTCGAGTTCCTCGCTGGGCCCAAAGCAGATCGTCCGGAATATCGAGTCAGCCCTGCTCGCCCAATTCGGCCTCCAGATAGACCACCGAAAGATCTCGATCGCCCGCGTCAAGGGACCGGAGATCGCCGCAGCACCTATCGAGGAAACTCAGCCCCAAGCGACTGTAGCAACGGCGCCGTCAGAGCACCGCCTGGTCCTCGGCAACGTCCACATCGAACGTTCTACCGGTCAGAAGGTCACCTGTCGGGTTGATCTCGCGCATGCCGATTCAGTCTACACCGGAGAGGCCGAGGGCCCCGACTTCGAGAAAGCCCGCATGGAGGTTGCTGCGACCGCCGCGCTCGAGGCAGCCCAGCTGGCGGCCGGCGGCAGCGTGGTTCTCGCACTGCAGGGAATCGACTCAGTCGGCGCTTTCGGTCAGAGCTTCGTTCTCGCTTCAGTCAAGGGTTCGGTGCGTCGGGAATCCGAGTCACTGGCAGGCGTAGTGCGCGTACGCGACTCAGTCGAGGAAGCATCGGTTCTTGCGTGTCTGCAAGCGATCAATCGCTGGATCCAGCCTCGCTGACCATCGCCCGAGTTGCGCACATCGCTACCTCAAGTTCTTTTTAGAGTTCACCGAGAGTGTCGTCTGTCGTTGACCTGG
>CAXMRU010000260.1:0-1866 GCA_964195715.1 Akkermansiaceae bacterium
CGTGGATCACCTGTCCGATCAGTACAGCATCGGATGCGTGGCGTACTGGATGTTGGCGGGCAGACCTCCGTTCGAGGGAACTTCCCCATTCGACGTGATCGCCAAGCACCTGAAGGTCGATCCCGTTCCACCGTCGAAAGCAAGCGAACTATCTATCACTAAAGAAGTTGATGACATCATCCTCAAGTGTCTTGCGAAGTCACCGCGCGACCGATTCCGAGACATGAACGAGCTGGCGGCCGCGCTCGTTGGGCTCCAGTTCGAGAACCCGTGGAATGGCAAGCGGGCCCGCGAGTGGTGGAGCATGCACATGACGGAATCGTGCTGAACCGGTCGGACTTCGTTTCGGCTGCTGCCGACGGTCGAACGTGGGACGTCATCGTGGTGGGAGGCGGCGCGACCGGTCTCGGCGTCGCGGTCGAAGCCGCGTCGCGCGGATACTCCACGCTGCTTCTCGAGCAGTCCGATTTCGCCAAGGGCACGTCGAGCCGCAGCACCAAGCTGATCCACGGCGGAGTGCGCTACCTGCAGCAGGGTGACGTGTCGCTCGTCCTCGAAGCGCTCCGCGAACGCGGACTCCTGATTCAGAATGCTCCGCATCTCGTCCACCACCTGGCGTTCGTCGTGCCCGTGTACGACTGGTGGGAAGGCCCGTTCTATGGCATCGGATTGCGGCTGTACGACACGCTCGCCGGCAAGCTCGGGCTCGGACCTTCGCGCAATCTGTCGCGTGAGGAGACGCTCGAGAGGATCCCGACCCTCGAGCCGGACGGCCTCCGGGGCGGTGTCATCTACTACGACGGGCAGTTCGACGACTCCCGCCTGGCGATCACCCTCGTGCGGACGCTGGCCGACCTCGGAGGAGTGCCGCTCAACTACGCCCGCGTGACGGGACTGATGAGGACCGGAGGCGGGAGCGGTGCCGTCGAAGGCGTCACGGCCGTAGACGAGGAATCGGGGCGGGAAATGGAGATCCGGGCACACGTCGTCGTGAACGCGACCGGCGTATTCACCGACGAGGTCCGGCGAATGGACGACCCCGGGACCACGCCGATGGTGACGGCGAGCCAGGGAGTGCACCTGGTTCTCAATCGCACGTTTCTCCCGGGCGAAACGGCGATCATGGTACCGCACACGTCGGACGGCCGTGTGCTGTTCGCGGTCCCGTGGCACGGCCGCGTGGTCGTCGGCACGACGGATACGCCGGTCCCCGAAGCCTCGCTCGAGCCGAGGGCGCTCGAGGAGGAGGTGGAGTTCCTGCTGACGCACGCGGTCCGGTACCTGACTAAGGACCCCCTGGCCTCCGACGTCCTTTCCGTGTTCGCCGGTCTCAGACCGCTGGTGGGCGGCCCGGACTCAGACACAGCCGCGATCTCGCGGGACCACACGCTGCTCATCTCCCCTTCGGGACTCGTCACGATCGCCGGCGGCAAGTGGACGACCTACCGGTACATGGGGGCGGACACGATCACCCAGGCTGCGATCGTGGGCGGACTTCCGGAGAAGCCGAGCGTGACGGAGGACCTGCGGCTGCACGGGTGGGCCGAAGGCGTGGACCCGACCGAGCCGTGGAGTGTGTATGGGACGGACGCCGCGGAGCTCGAGACCCTCGAGCGCGCCCGACCGGAGCTCGCGGAGCGCCTGCACCCATCACTGCCCTACCACGCCTCGGAGGTCGTGTGGGCGGCCAGCTGCGAGCTGGCGCGCACGGTGGAGGACGTGCTCGCGCGACGGACCCGGGCCCTGCTGCTGGACGCGCGCGCGAGCGTGGAGATGGCGCCGAGAGTAGCGCGGCTGCTGGCGGAAGAACTGGGCCGGGACGAGGCGTGGGCCGAAGGGCAGGTGGCGGAGTACGCGGAGCTGGCG
>CAXMRU010000261.1:0-4370 GCA_964195715.1 Akkermansiaceae bacterium
ATAGCCCTCCCACACGGCGATGAACGCGGCGTCCACGTGTCGATACGCGGCGGACACCATATCGCCGGTCGCCTCCGCCACGTCCGCGGCGTGCTCCATCATGTTTCGCGCGTCCCCGAACTCGCCGGCGTAGAAGTAGAGCCGTGCGGACTGGTCGTAGGTCAGGTACGAGTTGGGGTCGTTCTCGGGCATTCCCTCGGCGGCTTCCCGGTACAACTCCGCCGCCTCTTCCCATTCTCCGGTCTCGTACAGGGCAACAGCTGATTCATACAGGGGATCAGCCTCCGAAGGTGCCGTGACGGTGATCGACGGCAGTTCGTAGGTTGGCCGGTCCTGGGCTCCCAACGTCGTGGGCAGGAACAGCGAGGCGGCAGCCGCCGCGGACAGGATCCGGAACCCGGTGCTCATGGTGTACCTCCTTTGGGCGGGACGGAGTCTCCGCGATCGGACCGGACACGCCTGGGGGCCGCGTCAGAATGGATCCGACATCCCGGTCGCTGGAGATTCGGGACCAAACACTTTCCAAATATACAAGGTCTGCTCGAAACTGGGTATTCCAGCCCCTGTTTTGTCGAATACGATGGAGATCTGCCGTCACGCGGTCGTCAGACGTTTATCTGGACTGCGCGACTGATTGCCGGCTTGGATGCCCATGGGCATCTTCCCGGGGCCACTGCCTACAGAAGGCATCGCATGAGGCACCACTCCAACCACGAGACGATCCGAGAATGCGTTATCTCTACGCTCTTCTGCTTGGTCTGATCACTCTGTATTCGGGCCATCTTTCGGCACAGACCGTTGCCGGCCACCCGCGGGTCCGCGAGGCCGCGAACGTCATCGAGACCTGGCTCGACGCTCAGCGCGCGTACGAGAGTATCCCGGGCATCTCCGCGGCGCTCGTGCACGACCAGGAGCTGTTGTGGGCCGGTGCCACCGGGTACGCGGATCCCGAATCCGGCGCGCCGGCGACGGCGGAGACGGCATACAGTATCTGCTCGATCTCGAAGCTGTTCACGGCGATAGGTGTGATGCAGCTGAGGGACGAGGGGCGGTTGCGGCTCGATGATCCCGTCGGAGACCTTCTTCCGTGGTACGACATCCAGGAAGCGTTCCCCGGTTCACCGCCGGTCACGGTCCGAGGAATCCTCACGCACTCCTCGGGTCTTCCGCGCGAATCGGACTATCCGTACTGGATCGAGCCGTTTGACTTTCCCGATCACCAGCAGATCGTTGACCGCCTGGGACACCAGGAGATGCTCTACCCGTCGGATCGCTACTACCAGTACTCGAATCTCGGGCTGACGCTGGCCGGAGAGATCGTGGCCGAGGTCTCGGGAATGCCCTACGACGAGTATGTGCGGGATCACGTCCTCGACCCGATCGGGATGAGCAGCACCTGGCCCGACATCGGCGAATATCCTGACCCGGGCAGGCTGGCCGTGGGGTACAGCGCGACGCGACGCGGTGGGACCCGGAAGCGCATGCCACCGTTCCACGTCGAAGGGATCTCTCCAGCCGCCGGGTTCGCATCGACGGTCGAGGACCTGGCGAGGTTCGCTTCCTGGCAGTTCCGGATCCTCGACTCCGGCGGCGACGAGGTCCTGAGCGGCAACACCCTGCGGGAAATGCAACGCGTGCATTGGCTGGATCCGGGTTGGGAGATCACGCGCGGACTGGGCTTCGGCGTGTACCGGGACGACGGGATTACCTACGTGGGCCACAGCGGACTATGCCCGGGTTACCGCTCCACCGTGCAGCTCCACCCGCCGAGTCACCTGGCGGTCGTGGTGATGATGAACGCGATCGCCCTCAGCCCCTCGGCCCTCGCGATCGAGGCGTTGCGAGTGCTCGGCCCGGCCGTGGATGAAGCGATCGACGAGAGCGTGGCTATCGAGGACGGCATCCTGGCGGCTGATTACAAGCCGACCGAGCTGCCGACGGAGTTCGAGCGCTTCCTGGGGTCCTACGACGAGAATCCGTGGGGTGGCGAGGCCGCGGTCCTGCCGTGGGAGGGAGGGCTGGCGATACTGTGGCTTCCGACCATGGCTCCGGCCGACGGGCTCACGCCGCTCGAGCACGTGGAGGGAAACACGTTCCGCAGGATTAGAGAGGATGGCGAGCCCGGCGAGGTGTACGAATTCGTAGAGGACGACGCGGGGCGCGTCGTCGGGCTCAGGTACCACAGCAACACGTACCCGAGCCTGACAATCGAGTAGTGGCCGGCGATCACCGGATCGGCTAACATCCCGGTGTCCTGGCGCGAGGGGACGCACGGCCGCTTGGCGGCCGCTCATGGCACACGTAACTCATGTAATGAAGAACGGATAGAGATCTCATGCAAGACTTCCTTACGAAACTCGGCATCGAGGAGAACAACCCCGGCGGCTTCTGCGGTGAGTGGCTCGGTACGGGGCCTCAGCTCGAAGTGACGAGCCCGATCGACGGTGCCGTCATCGCCCAGGTCCGGCAGGTCACGGAGGAGGAATACGAGAAGATCGCGGAGCGGGCCCACCGGGCGTTTCTCGAGTGGCGGAAGGTGCCGGCTCCACGCCGGGGCGAGATCGTGCGGCAGATCGGAAACAGGCTGCGCGAGAATAAGCGTGAGCTCGGCCAGCTGGTGAGCCTCGAAATGGGCAAGATCGTCGCCGAGGGGGAGGGTGAGGTCCAGGAGATGATCGATATCTGCGATTTCGCGGTCGGTCTCTCCCGTCAGCTCTACGGCAACACGATGCCGTCGGAGCGACCCGACCACCGGATGTTCGAGCAGTGGCATCCGCTGGGAGTCGTCGGCGTGATCACGTCCTTCAATTTTCCGGTGGCCGTGTGGGCCTGGAACTCGGCCCTGGCGGCCGTCTGCGGCGACGCGACACTGTGGAAGCCCTCGAGCCAGGTGCCGCTGTGCGGTGTCGCTGTGACGAAGATCGCCGCCAAGGTATGTCGGGAGAACGGCGTGGACCCGGCGATCTTCTCGCTCGTGACCGGCAAGGGCTCCAGCGTCGGCGAGCGGATCCTCCACGACAAGCGGGTGCCGCTGATCTCTTTCACCGGTAGCACGCAGATGGGCTTCCGGGTCGCCGAGGCCACAGGCAAGCGTCTCGGGCGGACGATCCTGGAGCTCGGCGGCAACAACGCGATCGTCGTGAGTCCGAGCGCGAACATGGACATGGTGCTGCCGGCGATCCTGTTCGGAGCGGTCGGTACAGCCGGGCAACGCTGCACGAGCACGCGTCGGATCATCGTGCACGAATCGCTCAGGGACGAGCTGGTGAGCCGCCTGACCAGGGCTTACGAAGGTGTTCGCATTGGAAGTCCGCTGGACGACGATACACTCATGGGACCGCTCGTCACGCGCGGCGCCGTCGCCGACCTGCAGAACGCGATCGAGCGGCTGACCGCCGAGGGCGGAGAAATCCTGTACGGCGGCGAGCCTCTCGATGCTGACGAGTATCCGGGCGGACACTATGTGAGGCCGTGCATCGCCGCAGCGAAGAACGACTACTCGATCGTGCAGGAGGAGACATTTGCTCCGATCCTGTACATCATCGGGTACGGGTCGAAGGACTCGTCTCCGCAAGAGGCCGTGGAGGAAATTGAGGAGGCTCTCGAGATTCACAACGATGTCCCGCAGGGTCTGTCGTCGGCCATTTTCACGGACAGCGTGCGTGAGGCGGAGTACTTCCTGTCGCACCGCGGCAGCGACTGTGGCATCGCGAACGTCAACATCGGTACGAGCGGGGCGGAGATCGGCGGTGCCTTCGGCGGTGAGAAGGAAACGGGCGGTGGCCGCGAGTCTGGCTCGGACGCGTGGAAGGCCTACATGCGCCGGCAGACGAACACGGTCAACTGGAGCACGGAGCTGCCGCTCGCGCAGGGGATCGAGTTCAGCTGAATGCCACTCACGGAATCCGCGGAGTGACGCGCGTGTCATGGAACGGTGGAGCCGCCGCGTCGGGGCGAGAACCGAGCCGGCTTGCGCGCCTCAGGCGGCGCCGGTCTCCCGGATTCTGTGGCGCCGCGCGCGGGACCGGAGAAGGCTCGCTCAGGCGCGTGTGGAGCCGCCTATCGGCCCCGTCTAGAAGCGCGGAACGAGGAATCGAGCTCCGATCTGTTCGTACGCGAGCCGCAGACTCTCCAGGCGAGACGGATCCCCGTCGAAGGCTCCGACGACCGCGCCGCCCGATCCGGCCTGCTTGACGCCGGCTCCGATTTGACGGCCGGTTTCGACGAGCCGCCGGTTTCCATCCCCTACATCCACCAGCCTGGCTCGCAGCTCGAAGTTTGCGTCCATCAGGGGCGCGAGCTGCTCGGGAGAGCCCGCGACCAGTACCTGCCGCGCCTCGTCCGCCAGTCCAGCGAGGTCCTTGAGGATG
>CAXMRU010000262.1:0-19371 GCA_964195715.1 Akkermansiaceae bacterium
CCGAGGCGTCCTTCAGGCTGAGGGACTGACGGGCGGCGTAGAACCAGGCGACGACCAGCGGGATCCCCATTCCGAACAGGCCGGAAAGACCGAGGACCGTGGCGAATCTCTGTCCGGCCAGGACCATCACGAGCTGAAGGACGAGCGCGATCAGAACGTACCTGCGCAGGCGCGGCATGGCTGCCTCCTCTGACTCGGGGCCGATACGAAACGTCCCAAGCTAAGCAAAACCATGTGGATCCGGCAGTCCGGCGCCTGCAGCGTTGACACGATGTCCTGATCCTGACGAGCTTCGGGCGGTAACGCGAAGCGCCGCTTGAGCGCAAACGGTGGGTCGGCACCCGGGCCGGCCGGGGGAAGAGACGATGCGCGGCAATCACGGACACATCACGCCGGAGCTGTTCGAGTTTCTCGAGGAGCTGGCCGAGAACAACGACCGGATCTGGTTTCAGTCGAACAGGTCAAGGTACGAAGAGGTGATCCGCGAGCCCCTGCGAGCCTTCGTGCGGGACTTCGACGCGCCACTCGAGGCGATCAGCCCACACGTTGTGGCGGACGACCGCAAGAGCGGCGGTTCGTTGTTCCGCATCCACCGGGACACGCGGTTCTCGAAGGACAAGAGTCCATACAAGACCTGGGCGGCCCTGCAATTCCGTCACGAAGCGGGGAAGGACGCTCACGCTCCCGGCTTCTATCTCCACCTGCAGCCGGGAAACGTCCTGATGGGGGCCGGCTGCTGGCGCCCGGCCCGCGAGGCACTCGAGGCCATTCGGGACGCGATCGCAGAGGATGCGGAGGCGTGGTTCGAAGTGAGGGACGGGATACTCGACGCCGGATTCGAGCTCGAGGGAGAATCCCTGAAACGGGCTCCGCGGGGCTATCCAACCGAGCACGCAGCGGTCCAGGACCTCAAGCGGAAGGACTTCATCGTCGTCCGGCATCTGTCCGAGGATGTCGTGTGTCAACCTGACTTCGTGGACACCTACGCGGGCCTGTGCGCCGAGGCGTCGTCGCTGATGAAGTTGCTCACGGCCGCCATCGGAGTCCGCTGGTAGGGTGGGGCTGGACACACCCATCGGCCGGCAACATGTTGGATCCGTCCCAAGGGGACGCGTCGGTTTGGCCCCCCGAGGCGGTCGAGATCGGCGATTGGAACCACTACATGGAGAGGTTGATCATGCACCGGAGAGCCGGATTAGCTTTCGGCGCGGCGCTCGCTTTTGTCGCCGGCCTGTCGGTCGCGGCCTGCGGGCAGAACGATGCGCGCGAAGCGAGTGCCCGAGCCGGGTCGGAAACGTCGCAGACGACGCAGGCCATGCGGCCGGTGGTGACCGTCTACAAGTCCCCTACCTGAGGGTGCTGCGAAAAGTGGGTGGGTCACCTGCGTAACAACGGTTTCGAAGTGAAGACGCAAGACGTCGGCGACATGACGCTGATCAAGGCGAGGTTCGGAGTGAAGCCCCGGCACCAGGGGTGTCACACGGCTGTCGTCGAAGGGTACATCATCGAGGGTCACGTTCCGGCGACCGACATTGCTCGTCTCCTTGAGGAAGAGCCGGACGTGAAGGGCCTGACGGTCCCGGGCATGCCCAGTGGGTCACCTGGCATGGAAGGTCCGGTCAGTGAGTCCTATGACGTCCTGGCGTTTGACGAGGCGGGCGGCGAGACGGTGTACGCCAGCTACTGAGCGATCCCGCGGCAGCACACGACAGGGGCGCACGCCCGGCCGGGCGTGCGCCCCTGCGCGCATCCAGCTACCTGCTCAGTCAGCATTGCTGCCCGGGAGCAGCGTGAATGACGAGAGGATGTGCTGATTCATGGAGTTCAGCTTGCCCTCGGAGCGGAACTCGAGCGCGAGCCACCGCCCGTCTCGCTCGACCACGAATGAGGCGATGCGGGAGCAGAACGGACCGTCGCAGTGCGTGTAGTCGTACCGTTTGGCAGGTATCCCTGCGAGGGTAGTGTCCCCGGTCGGCTCCTCCTCCACCCACAGGCCGTGGCCCTTCGCCGACTCGAAGTCGACCAGGTACACCTTCACCGGCACGGTTCCGCCCCATCGGAAGAACACGGTCTTGCCGTCGTCCTCCACATCCGCCTCGTATACGTCCGGCACTTCCATGGAGTAGCCGGCGGCCGCGCTCGTCCACGTTTTCCACTCGAAGTCCTCCGGAGGATCCGGGGGAGCGGACGTGCAAGTGCCCAGGAGCCAGGCCACGATGAGTATGAGCAGCAGCTTCATCGCTACCTCCACGGGCTGTGCACGGGGACCGCCCCGGGGGCGACTCGCACTCCGGACTCCGACGCCGGACGGTCAGCGCGCCGGACGCGAGGCCTGTCGGGTTTTAGCTGCGAATCGGCAGGCGACACGCCGCCAAAGCGACGGTCACGAGAGCGGAATTCTCGAACTGCCGCCGCGAGATCGTCAACGGTGAAGGCCGGCCACGGCCGATCGCTGAACAGGATTTCGGCGTAGGCGCACTCCCACAGCATGAAGTCGCTTAGCCTGTGCTCTCCGCCGGTTCGTATCAGAAGGTCGACGTCGGGAACAGGAGTCCGGGCGTGGATCGCCCGATCCAGGCTCCAGCGAAATTCCTTCCCGCTCGACGGTCCGGTGAGCGCGGCCGCGACGATGGCGTCCCGGGCCGAATAGTCCACGGCCAGACGGAGCAGCATTCGCGATCCACCCGACGTCCTACCCTCCGCGGCGGTCATCTCCCGGACCACGACGGGCGGTAGTCGGTCCCGCCGACCGATTACCTCTAACCTCACTCCCTGCTCGACACACCGGTCCGTTTCGGACTTGAGGTACGCGCGCATGAGACGCATCAGGGATCGTACTTCCGGGGCGGGTCGCTTCCAGTTATCGGACGAGAACGCGTACAGGGTGAGCACTCCGATGCCCAGGGAAGGGGCCGCGTCAACCACCGAGCGGGCCACCCGGGCGCCGGCCACGTGGCCCCGCGATCGGGACTGCCCGCGGGCCTGGGCCCAACGACCGTTCCCGTCCATGATGATGCCAGTGTGCAGCCCATCTGGCGCGCACGGATGTAGAGTACTCTGCATTACAAAGTCTCCGGTCCTGAGGAAGGGCGGCTCGAGGCCGCCCGCGGTTGCTCAGCTCTATCAACGCCTGCTCGGGACAGGGCTGCCAGGCAGAGGCTCAGCCCAGTCGGGTCATCCGGATCAATGCCTCCATATGCGCGAGGTAATCTGTCAAACGAGCCCGTCCCAGGTCCGTGAGGGCGTAGTCGGTGCGCGGAACGCGTCCCAGGAATGACTTCCGGCACGCTATGTAGCCGGAGTCCTCGAGCTTGCGCGCGTGGGCGCTGAGATTCCCGTCTGTGGTCTCGAGGATCTGCCGCAGCTCGGTGAACGCCAGCCGGTCGTTCACCGCGAGGGCGCTCACGATTCCGAGTCGGACGCGTTCATGAATCAGGCCGTCCAGCTCACGGGGTCGGCCGGCTATGGCGGGATCGCTCACAGGGCTCAGCTTGCCCGCTGGGGCATCCGTGGCTTCCTCCGCGGATCCCTCACTTTCGAGTTTCCGGGCCGCAGCCTTGTTGTCGTCAGCCACCATACCTCCAGGCTATGATTGCGCCGAACACGATATGGAGCCCCCCGAATCCCAGGATCATGAGCGTGTCTCCCCACTGCGGCGCGGCGAGTGCGGCGACGCCGAGTGCCATGAAGGCGACACCCATCGCTGGCACCACGCGCACCGAGAATGCACCGCCCGTGACCACACCCGTACCGTAGAGGAGAAGCCAGATCCCGGGGAGCAGGGTGGTCAGTCCTACTCCATTGAGCGCCACGGTGAGAGCGGCTCCCGCGGCGATGGCGGGCATGAAGTTCAGGACGAACTTGCGGCCGGCGCCAGTGAGCGTCGATTCCTTGCGGTGCCGGGCCTTCCGGACGATCGCGTAGCCCGAGACGGCTGCCGACACTACTGCCGCACCCACCCACACCCGCATCCTCACTTCCGGATCGGGAAACCGGCTTGCGTACGATGCTGCAAGCAGTGCGATCACACCCATCGCCACACCGCCCGCGCCGGAGACCGCCGTAAAGGTCCCGGACGCTTCCATCGTGCGCCGGATGAAGCTGATGTTCTCGATCGCCCTGTCGCTCAGAGCTGCCGGGGGATCGTCAGGGACATCGAGCCGGAGTGGTTTCTCCATGACACAAAAATACACGGGTTGCTCATTGCTGTCAAGTACTTTGTGTCACAAAGTAAAAGATACGGGTCTCTCTATCTATCTGTCTGGTGGCGGGGTGGGCGACCGGTCCCTACGATCTTCGTTCGGAGCGGAGGGCAGGGTCCACGATGCATGCGGGTGGCGATGGTGAGACGGAACAGGTCAGGCAGGATGTCCCTGGCAGGTGGTTCGGCGATTCTGGCGCTCCTGGCGGCGTGCGATCCGTCGGGCAAACCGTCGGAATCCCACGAGTTGAGTGAGGGTGCTGCAAGCCTGTACGTAAACCCGGACTCGTTCGATTTCTCCGGCAACCCAGAGCTCCTCGAGCGGATTCGAGCGAACCCGCACGGCTATTTCCGGTTCATCAACATCCCGTTCAGCCGACAGGTGTGTGAGCGCTTCGTTCACCTGATCGACGACGGACCACTGAGTCAGGACCGCTTTCCGTTTAATCTGCATGGCGACGCGCACGTTGAGCAGTACGCGGTCACGGATATGGGGCGCGGGCTTACCGATTTCGATGATTCATCGGAAGGTCCAGCGTGGATCGACAAAGTCCGGTTCGCAGTATCACTCCGGCTCGCGGCCCGCGCGAACGGGTGGGAAGAGCAAGCCGACGCTATCGTTGACGAGTTCAGCCGGGGATACTGGGAGGTGATCGCCGATTCGACGCTGCGGGCGCCGACCCCTGCGGTGGCTCACCGGTATCTGGCGACCTTCGAGCACGACAGCCTGGCCTACCACCGGTGGGTCGATTCGATCATGCAACCGCTTCCGGATGCGGAGAGACTGGACCTGATCGCCGCTCTCGAGCCGTATTTCGAACTCATGCTGGCAACCCACGAGAATCTGACGGAGAATTTCTTCCGACCAGAGGGCGTCGGGGCGTTGCAGCTCGGGGTGGGAAGCGCTCTCGAGCCCAAGTACCTGGTTCGGCTGCGCGGCCCGACCGGGGATCGGACCGATGACGTCATCATCGAGCTGAAACGGGTGAGAAGCCTGACCGGTATCCCGTGCATCCAGGCGGACGACGACGATCCATTCCGTGTCCTGCAGGCTGGTGCCCGCATCGCGTACCAGCCATTCCGATTCCTGGGTTTCGTCGAGTACCGGTCCGACATGTACTGGACGCACGCGTGGGTCGCCAACTACCGCGAGATGAAGATCACGGAGAGCTTCCGAACGCCCGAGGAGCTTGCGGAGGTGGCCTACGACGTGGGAGTTCAACTGGGCCTGGGACACCTGCGAGACGTGGGTGGCCCCTTCCAGCAGATGGTGAAGATCCACGTCCAGGAGCGAGCAGGCGAGCTCGAGCGGGAGGTGCACGCGGAGAGCCGCGTGCTGGCGGACGAGGTCATCGAAGCGTGGGAGATGTTCGTGCTGGAATCCGCGCAGACGGTTCGCTAGCACTTCTTCGATAGCCTTCTAGGGCCTGTCACCTTTCGCGTCCGATCCGACCGCCGCTGCCCGCGAGATCCGCCCGTCGTCCGCGAAGCTCAGTTCCGCCTCAGGGAAGTCCTCCGCGGTCAGGTCGGCAATCAGCCTCGCCGCCCGGCCCGCCCTATCGAGCCGCGGCGCGCCGAGGCCGACCTGCCGGGCACTCACGATTCGGGCGGCCACGGCACGGCCGTCCCGTTCGACCTCGAGATCGAGCACGGGAGCCAGCCCGTTCGGTCCCCGCAGGTTGAAGCGCGCCCACGTCCAGAAATTGCCCAGGCTGTAAGCGATGAAACGATCCCTGTAGATTTCGACGGCCCGGGGCACGTGTGGCCCGTGGCCGATCACCACGTCAGCACCGGCATCGACTGCGGCATGCGCGAACTCGTAGACGTTCCCGCGACGTTCTCCGTAGAACTCCTCCGGTTCCCGCGTCACGTGCGTGCGGTCCGCCCCCTCTGCACCTCCATGAAATGAGACGATCACCAGGTCGTGCGTCCGGTCGAGCTCGCGGATCAATCGCCCGGCACGCTCGGGACCGTGTATGCTGAGCGTGCCCTTGTTGGGGGAGAACCCGACGAGTCCCACACGCGTGCCGTCCGCCAGCTCGACCGTTCCGGTCATGGCCCCCGGTTGGTCCAGCCCGGCATAGGCGATTCGCCGCTCCTCGAGCGCGGCGATCGTGGCCTCGCGGCCCGCCGCGAGAAAGTCGCCGCTGTGGTTGTTCGCCAGCGACATGAGGTTGATACCCATGTCTGCGAGCAGCCCGGCGTACCACTCGGGACTCCGGAACGCGTAGCACGCGTCCATGTTGCGGCACCGCTTCGACTCGCCATCGCCATCGAACAGGGCCCCTTCGAGGTTGCCGAATACCACGTCACCCGATCGCAGCACGTTCACGAGATCGGCGCCGATGAGGTCCTCGACCTTCACTCCCGGGACGATTCTGGGGTCGAGGTAGGTCGAATCGGGAAAGGTCGTGCCCATCATGATGTCGCCGACGGCGACGATGCGCACGACGTCCGAACCCGATGACGGGGCTCGCTCGGTCGAGCCTCCAGCCATCGAGTGGATATCGGGACAGATCTGGGCCTGGACGATGCCCGGAGCGAACAGGATTGCCAGAACGGTCGGGCCGAAACAAGCGGCGTGAGACCTCCGGGCCGATCGTGGTCTCGCAATCATGATCTGTCTCCTGGTCGGGTCGCAGCGAGTATGCCGCAGGGCACCTCGCGCGGGCAAGATCGAGGAACGCGCTCTGGCACGTAGCACAGGCCATCGCCGGGTCGTATTGTCTGGAGCCTGCGCAGCGGGGCTTCGGATGTCCGGCTCAGTCTGAAACGGAACGGAGGATCGGTTTGCACATGTCGTCCAGCAGGTTGGCCCGGCGCATCATAGCCCTCGGGACAGCCATAGTCCTCGGAGCCTGTTCGAGCGCTCCCCCACCGGCGAGGCCCGTGTTCTCCGCGATCACGGACAGCGCGGTCCCGGAGGTCCTGCCGGGCAAGATCGTGTGGCACGACCTCCTGACGCATGACGCGGAGGCGGCTCAGGAGTTCTACGCGGACCTCTTCGGGTGGAGCTTCGAGAGCTCCAGCGAAGCTCCCGGGCGCTACTGGGATATCAAGCACGAAGGCAGGGCGATCGCGAGTTTGCTGGCCGTCGGCCGGGACGAAGTGGATTCACCGCTGTGGCTCGTGTCCGTCTCGGTCGCCGATGTGGATAGCGCGGCTTCCCGGGCGAGCGGTCTCGGTGCGACGATCACCGTGGAGCCGTCCGAACTTCCGAACCGTGGCCGCTACGCGGTCGTCGAGGATCTCCAGGGCGCGTTTCTCGTTCTCCTGCGCTCGAGGTCGGGTGATCCGCCGGACGGTGGGGAAGTGGCCTCCGGCGCCTGGCTGTGGTCCGAGCTGTGGACGACCGACGCGGCAGCCGCGGTGTCGTTCTACGAAGAACTGCTGGGCTACCGTTCCAGGACAGTCGCCGCGCGCCTCGCGGACCCGCCTGACGACGCTTCCAGTGAGAACGTCGTCGGCGAGGAATCTCCCGTCGTCTTCTACGCTATGTACCGGGGCGACAGTGTGCGGGCCGGGATCCACCAGCTTCCGAGTGACGCCGTCTCGTACTGGTTGCCATATGTGGCCGTGCGCGATGTGCCCGGTATGGCGGCCCGCGCGGCGGAACTCGGAGGCAAGGTCCTGCTTCCGCCGGAAGCCGTGCGTAACGGGGAGGCCGCTATTCTCGTCGATCCAACCGGTGCACCGTTCGGGATCCAGGAGTGGCCGCGCGCCGAGGGAGGTGACCGATGAAGCGCAGCGTGCGCGTGGGGCTCTTCGTCTGCATCGCGATCCTGGGCCTGATGTCCGCGGGCTGCTATGGATCCGGGTACTCGAGCAGCGTCTATGTTGGAGTGAGTGGACCCGGACCGTACTGGGGCGGCGGACCCTATGGGGGGCCGTACGGAGGAGGCTACTGGGGGCCGGGCAGGGTGCACGGCGGCGTGGTCATCACGGGCAGGCCCTGATGCGGGCCCGCCCGGTCGAGCCGGAGTCGATTCGGGTAGCTCTCACCACATCCGCGCGGCGCTCGCTACCGCGAAAGTCACGGCGAATGCGATCCCGAGAGGCATCAGAGCGCCCAATGTCGTCCACTTTCGGCTCCGGGTCTCCTTCCACATCGTGAGGATCGTGGTCGCGCACGGGTTGTGGAGCAGCGAGAACAGCATCAGGCATACCGCCGTGACCAGAGTCCAGCCGTGCTCGTCCACGAGAAGCGTGCGAAGCGTGTCGTAGGATGCCGGCTCGGTCATCATTCCGAGGCCGGCGTAGACCATGAGCATCGTCGGCACGACGATCTCGTTCGCCGGGATCGCGATCACGTACGCCAGCAGAATCACTCCGTCCAGGCCGATCGCCCGGCCCAGCGGGTCCAGCCATCCGGCCGTGATTTGCGCCAGGCTCATGTCGCCCGCGTACACGTTGCCGAGAATCCAGATCACTCCGCCCGCCGGGGCGGCCACGATGATCGCCCTCCACAGGACGAACGCGGTGCGGTCGATGAGCGACGTGTACAGTGTGCGGAAAATCCCGGGCCTTCTATATGGCGGGAGCTCGAGGGTGAACGCGGTCGGCTGCCCCTTGAGCACCGTCTTCGAGAGGGCCCAGGAGACGACCAGCGTGAAGAACACGCCGATCAGCACGACCCCCACGACGGCTCCGGCGGCCGCGAACGAGGCCAGGGCGGGCGGCACCGAAGCAGCGACGAAGACCGTGGCCAGCATGATGAGCGTTGGGAACCGGCCATTGCACGGAACGAAGTTGTTCGTGAGGATCGCGATCAGCCGCTCACGCGGTGAGTCGATGATGCGTGTAGAGATGATACCGGCCGCGTTGCAGCCGAATCCCATGGCCATGGTCAGCGACTGTTTTCCGTGTGCACCCGCCTGTCGGAACAGCCAGTCCAGGTTGAAGGCCACACGGGGCAGGTAGCCGAGGTCCTCGAGCAGAGTGAACATGGGGAAGAAGATCATCATCGGCGGCAGCATCACGCTCACCACCCACGCCAGCCCGCGAAACACTCCGTTCCACAGGAAGCCCGTGAGCCAATCGGGCGACCCGAAGCTTGCGAATACTCCCGCGCCCCACGCCTCGAGCGCGAAGAACATCTTCGCCAGCATCTGCGACGGAACGTTGGCTCCGAGCACCGTGAGCCAGAACACGAGAGCCAGCAGGCCCAGCATGATAGGAAGGCCCAGCAGGGGTGACGTGACGATGCGATCGATCCGGCGGTCGAAGTCCCGCATCCGGCTGGATCCGCGCTCGCGAATGGATGCGGCCGCGACTTCCTCCGCACGCCCGAACAGTGCATACACGGCCGCATCCCGGAAGTCCTCCCCGAGGGTCGGCCTCAACGCGTCGGCCCGGGCGACCAACGCCTCGGACTCCGTCTCGTGGTCCCCTCCCTCCTCGGCCGCGAGCTCTCCGGTCGCGAGAGCGCGCCGCACCCTGTGGTCACCATCCAGGAGACGATAGGCGATCCACCTGGGATTCTCCGCGTCGGGCGCGGCCACGGCTGCCAGCGGCACGAGCTCGGCCAGCGCGCCCTGGATCTGGGCCGGTGGATCGGCCAGGCGGAGGCTCGTCGTGAGCGTCCCTTCCGCCACGGCGTGCACCGCTTCCACGAGCTCCCTAACGCCTCGTCCCGATCGGGCCGACGTCAGGACCACGGGAACGCCCAGCTCCTGCGACAGCCTGTCGGCGTCGATCAGGATTCCCTTCCGTTCCGCCTCGTCGATGAGGTTGACGCACACGACGACCCGGCTCGTCACCTCCATGACCTGGAGCACCAGGTTGAGGTTGCGCTCCAGGGCCGTGGCATCGGTGACCACGATGGTGCAATCGGGCCTGGCGAACAGCAGGAAGTCGCGAGCCACCTCCTCGTCCTGCGACGCGGCCATTAGAGAGTACGTCCCCGGCAGGTCCACCAGCTTGAACCGTACGTCGCGGAATTCGAATCCGCCCTCGGCCCGCGTGACCGTCTTTCCGGGCCAGTTGCCCGTATGCTGCTTCAGTCCCGTGAGCGAGTTGAACAGAGTAGACTTGCCGGTGTTCGGGTTACCGGCGAGCGCCACCACTCGGTCGTACTTCCCCATCGAGATGCCCATGCGGGTGAGCTGTTCGTAAGCTGGGCACTGTGCACAGCTGCTCACGACACTTCCCGCTTTTGATCGCCTTCCGCCGGGCCGGACTCGGATCGCTCGCCGAGTGGCCTGACGTGAATCCCCTCCGCCTGCTCATCGCGCAGCGCCAGGAGCGTCTGGCGGATGCGGAACGCGCGAGGTCGTCCGAACAGCGGTTCGAGCTCGGGCCGGATGTGGGTGCCGGGCGTGACTCCGAGATCCAGCAGCCGCCTGCGGGTCAGTCCACGTATGTGATCGTCGATGCCGACGACCTCACCGATCTCGTCCCTCCGGAGGCGGGACAGCGGAATAACGTCGGCGACCCGCTCAGCGGGCTCCCGGACCGGACCGACGTGTACGTTGGCGGCCGCCACGGACGGCAGTGAGACCTGGCGTCCGTTGATCTGCAGCCGCACGAGGCCCGGCAGGCGCTCCGTGATCCGCACTCGCGTGCCGCGCGAGATTCCAAGGCGCACGATCGTCTCGAACACGCCGGGAGGTTCGTCCTCCAGGTGCGTGACCTCTGCCTCCTCGTCGACACCGAAGTCGGTCAGGGGAACGCCGGGGAAGGGTGCGATCTCACCCCGTGTCGTCGGAATCGGGTCTCCGTGCGGGTCGGTCGGGGGATGACCGAGCTGCGCGTCCAGCCGGTCCGTCTGATCCGTCGTAAGGCGATGCTCGGCCCGATCCGCGGCCAGGTGGATCCGAGTCAACGGCAGGTCCGTCTCGTCGTCCAGGTAACGCTCCCACAGGCGGTGCGCTCGGACGACCTGGAGGGCGTAGTTCCTTCCTTCAGTTGTGAGCGACAGCGCGGCCGCCCGGATCTCGACCAGACCTTCGCGCTCCATCTCCTCGACCAGGGCGGTGGCGGCGGCTGACCCGAGACCCACCGCTCCGGCCACGGCGGCGCCGGTTGCGGCGATGCCACGCTCCTCGGCGGCGATCATGTGCTTGAGGGCGTCCTCGACTCGGATGCGGTGACGTACACCGCGCCACCTGGCGAGACGGGCGGCGAGGCCGTACCGCGGCAGGAACCACAGCACGAGGCTCACTGCAAGTACGGCTATGACCCAGACCTGGACCCCGGACATCCTGTTCCTCCGATCGAAACGACCCGGCACGCGACGCGCGCCACAATTTAGCCTACACTAAATCTGGCGCTTCGTTCACCGGAGCGCAATCGGCCCGAGACAGGCTCCTACCGCTCTGGCTGGCCGAGCGTCCGCCCGACGGCGTGTGAAACGCGAACCAGGCCCTCCATCATGTCGCCGAATCCCTTGGGAGTCAGGCTCTGGCGTCCATCGCTCGCGGCGTTCGGCGGGTCCGGGTGGACTTCCACGATCAGACCGTCAGCTCCCGCTGCCACAGCCGCGCGAGCCAGCGCCGGAACCCACTCCCGGCGTCCAGCCGCATGGCTCGGGTCCACGATTACGGGCAGGTGCGTCCGCTCCTTGAAGACGGGGACGGCACACAGGTCCAGGGTGTTGCGGGAGGAGGTCTCGAACGTACGGATCCCCCGCTCGCACAGGATCACCCGGGGGTTGCCGGCCGACACGACGTATTCCGCCGCGAGCAGCGTCTCCTCGACAGTGGACATCATCCCCCGCTTCAGCAACACGGGGCGTGGCTGCTGCCCCACCGCGGAGAGGAGCCTGTAATTATGCATGTTCCGGGCCCCGATCTGCAGTACGTCGGCGTATCCGGCGACCAGGTCCACGTCCTCGGGCGCGACGACCTCCGTGACGACCTTGAGACCGGTGCGCTCGCGTGCCTCGGCCAGCAATTCAAGGCCTTCCTTCCCAAGACCCTGGAAGCTGTATGGCGATGTCCGTGGCTTGAAGGCGCCCCCACGGAGAAGCCGGGCGCCTGCTTCAGCCACCGCCACCGCCGCCGCCAGGATCTGATCCCGGCTTTCGACCGAGCACGGCCCCGCCATGACGATGATCTCCCGGCCCCCGATCACGATGTCGTCCACCTTGACGCGCGTGGCGTCCGGTTTGTGGGTCCGGGACACCAGCGGGTACGCCGGAGCATCTGGCCTGAGATTGGCCACTCCCGGCATCTGTCGGAGCGCATCGGCGACTGCTTCCGCACCGTCGCCCACTACGCTCACGAACGATCCCTCGCGCGTCTCACTCACCTGGACCCTGAAACCCGCCTGCTCCAGGAAACGGACGATATTGGCCTTGGTCTTCAGTGAGGCGTTCTTTTCCAGTACGGCGATCACGACGCCACCTCCTCGCCACGCAAGCCACGGACGAAGCTCGCCGGATCCTGCCCCCCTTCGATCGCCTCGACGAGGGCGCTGCCGACGATTACCCCGTCCGCGATTCGGCCCAGCTTCTCGACGTCCTCCGCCGACCGAACCCCGAAGCCCGCCAGGACGGGAAGGGATGAAGCCCTGCGAACCCGCTCCAGATACTCGGCCACGTCTCCCGCGTTGACGGCGGCGCCCGTCGTTCCCCTCATCGTCACGGCGTACACGAAGCCACGGCTCGCCTCACACACGCGCTCCAGTCGGTCGGGTGGCGTCGTCGGCGTGACCAGTTGGACGAGCGCGATGCCTGCAGTAACGAGGGCCGACCGGAGCTCCGCCGACTCCTCCAGGGGAAGGTCCGGAACGATCAGACCGGCGACCCCGGCCTCCCTGGCGTCCGAGGCCAGGCGCTCGTATCCGTGCGCCATGATCGGGTTCAAGTAGCTCATGAGAAGAATGGGCGTATCCTCTTTATCAGAATGACGTTTCAGCAACTGTTTTTTTCGGGCCAGGGCGACGATCTCGAGGATCCACGGCAACGTTGTACCGGCCTCGAGCGCCACTCGACTGGAGCGCTGGATCGTGAGTCCGTCGGCCATCGGATCGCTGAACGGCACGCCCAGCTCGACCAGGTCTGCCTCGGAAGCTGTGGCTCGCAGCAGGCCGAGGAATCCGTCTCGATCCGGGAAGCCCGCGGTGAGAAACGCGGCGATCGCGGGGCGCCCCGCGTCGTTCGCGACTCGAATCGCCGCTGTGATCCTCTCGGCTCCGGTGACCGTCATCCCCGGCTCGCTGGCGGTAGGCACTCGCGCCTCCGCGCCGGCGCCTCCTCGTTCGATTCTCACCGCGAATGCTCCGCGCCCGGGTCGGCGCGCAGCCCATCCAGGATACCGAGGTCCTTGTCGCCGCGGCCGGACACCGCGATCAGGATCCGGGTGCCGGGATTCCGGGCCGCGAGACGCTTCGCTCCGGCCACTGCGTGGGCCGACTCCAGGGCCGGGATGATCCCTTCGGCGGCCGCGCACTCCTCGAGGGCGGCGGCCGCTTCTTCATCTCGGACGCTCTCGTATCGCACGCGTCCGATCGCAGCCAGGAACGAGTGCTCCGGGCCCACGCCCGGGTAGTCGAGGCCGGCCGAGACCGAGTGGGTGTCGCGTACCTGCCCGAACGAGTCCTGCAGCAGAAGCGAGCGGCTGCCGTGCAGCACACCCGGAGTCCCGAGACTGGCCGTGGCGGCGTGCTCGCCGAGGCCCGTGCCGGACCCTCCCGCTTCCACGCCCACGAGATCCACGTCGCGATCGCCGAGGAACGCGTGGAAGATCCCGATCGCGTTGGATCCGCCACCGACGCAGGCGACCACGGCATCCGGCAGCCCACCGGCGGCCTCTCTCATCCCGGCGCGGGCCTCGCGCCCGATCACGGCCTGCAGCTCACGCACGAGCCACGGATACGGATGGGGTCCCACCGCCGAGCCGAGCAGGTAGTAAGTGCCTTCGGGATCGGAGACCCAGTCACGCAGCGCCTCGTCGATCGCCGCGCGCAGCGTACGGTCCCCGCTCGTGACCTCCACGACCTCCGCTCCCAGCAGCTTCATACGTTGCACGTTGGGTCGCTGCCTGGCCGCGTCCACCTCTCCCATGTAGACGGTGCAGGGCAGGCCGAGTCGGGCACACGCTGCCGCCGAGGCTACGCCGTGCTGTCCGGCGCCTGTCTCTGCAATCACCCGGGCCGCTCCCATGCGAAGGGCCAGGAGGGCCTGCCCGATTGCGTTGTTGATCTTGTGCGCGCCAGTGTGCGCGAGGTCCTCCCGCTTGAGCCACACCTCGGCGCCCCACGCCTCGCCCAGCCGATCCGCCCGCGTCAGCGGAGTCGGTCGTCCGATCCAGTCCCGCAGCTCGGCCTCGAACATCGTCCGGAATTCCGGGTCGGCCAGGGCGGCGCGGGCTACCGTCTCCAGGAGTCCGAGCGCCGGCATCAGTGTCTCGGGCACGAAGCGGCCCCCATACTCTCCGAACCGGCCGCGCTCGTCCGGCAGGCGCCCGGACAACAGGTCTTCCAGGGTGGCTCCGGCGATTCCCGTTGCGCTCTCGTTCATTCCCGGTCTCCAGTCACTGTTCGAAGGTCCTCCCGATCTCGTGCCTCCGCCGCGGCGCCTGTCCGCGCCGCCTCCACGAACGCGGCTATGCGGACGGGGTCCTTCCGACCCCGGCTCACCTCGACTCCGCTCGACACGTCCACGCCGAACGGGAACACGGCCCCGATAGCGTCGACCACGCTTTCGGGGGTGAGGCCGCCCGCGAGGACGAGAGGGAAACGGCGCGCCAGGGAGGCCGCGCGCTCCCAGCTCGGCCGGACTCCGCTGCCGCCCTGGCCGGCCGCCTCCAGGATCGCGACCGGTCCGGGACCACGCGCCAGCTCCGCGGCGAGGACCGCGTACTCGTCCAGATCGGGTCCGTCGTGCAGGACGGGAAGGATTCGCGCCCCCGTATCCGCGACCGCTCGAACGGCATCCTGCGTTGGCTCGCACTGCACGAAATCGGCGGCGAACACGGCCAGGACGCCGCGGATCTCGTCGGTGGTCGGAAACCTGAACACAGCCACGCGGTCAACGTGAGGCGGAAGCAGGCGTGCCAGCTCGGCCGCCCGTTCCGGCGTGACCCGCCGCGGGGAATCCGCGAACACGAACCCGGCAGCGTCCGCACCCGCTTCGGCGACGGCGACGACCGCTTCCGTCGAGTTCAGGCCACAGATCTTGACCCACACCGGCGCGCGCGCGGCACGCGCCGACCGCCCGGCAGCCAGCATCGTCCTGGCGGTGATCTCGGGATCGCCGGACCTCATCAGCGAGGTCCCGACGAGCGCCAGGTCGTACCCTAGGGCCGCGACCTCCCGCACGTGCTCGGGGCCCACGAGGCCGCTCTCAGCCACCCGCGGCACGCCCGGAGGGAACCGATCCGCCAGGGCCTCGAACCGTCCGAAGTCGACTTCGAGAGTGGCGAGATCCCGGCAGTTGAGCCCCACGAGGACGTTCACTCCCTCGCGGCGGCACAGCTCCGCGGTCGGCCCCGCTCGCTGCAGGTCCGCCTCGTCGAACGCCTCGAGAAGCACGAACAGACCGCACTCGCCGGCCACCCTGACGCACTCGGCCAGAGTCTCGGTATCCAGGATACGGAGGATCAGGAGGATGCCACCCGCTCCCGCCGCCCTTGCCTCATAGACCTGGTAGGGATCCGTGATGAAGTCCTTGCGCATGACCGGCACGCCGGTGGCGGCTGCCGCGGCGATCGACAGGTCGGTGAGCTCACCGCTGAACTCTGTCGGCTCGGTGAGAACGGAAATGGCCGCTGCACCGGCTCGGGCGTATGCGAGCGCCAGTTTCTCGACGTCGGTTGCAGTCGCCTCGCAGAGCGGTCCCGAGGAAGGTGCCCTTCGCTTCACCTCGGCGATGAGGTCGAACCCGTCCGAGAGGTCGAGAGAGGGAGGCGAAGCCGTGGAGAGCGCCCGGTCACGGATCGCTTCGAGGATCTCTTCGTTGCGCGCCGCAGCAACTCGCGTCGCCGATGACGCGGCCATGCGCGACAGGAAGTCGGAAAAGGAGGTGCCCCTGACGCTCGTCCCGGCTCCGAAGCCGGACAGCCGATCGAGGAGTTGCCTTCCCGCGCCCTCGTCGATCGCCGCGTTCGCTGCTTCGATTCCGTCTGCCAGGTTCGCCGCCCGACCGGAAACCTCCAGGGCCAGGCCCGCTCCCAGCGTAAGAGCGTCCCTGTGCGGTCCGGCAGCGCCGCCGAGGACGGCCCTGATCGCTGCGGCGTTCTCCGCCGCCTCGCCGCCCGCGAGGTCCCCGGGAGTGCACCGGGCCAGTCCGACTTCCTGCGGGTCCCGTTCCTCTCGCGACACGCTCCCGGGGCGCACGTCGAACAGGAGATAGGGGCCGCACGGGGTGGCTTCGTCCCAGCCCGGCTCGCCGTGCACGACAAACGCGCGCTCGATGGGGAGACCCGCCAGCGCCTCCGCCATCAGCGCCGCCACCTCGGGGCTGAAGGCGCCCACGACCATGAACGGTGGCTCGGCGGGATTGGTCAACGGTCCCAGGATGTTGAAAACCGTACGAACGCCGAGAGCCTTCCGCACGGGCACCAGGGCCTTCATCGCCGGGTGATAGTGCGGCGCGAACAGGAACGTGAAGCTCGTTTCGCGCAAGCACTCACCGGCCTGAACTTCGTCCAGCGGAAGGCCCAGCCCGAGGGCCTCGAGGACGTCCGCGCTTCCGCAGCGGCTGGACACGGACCGGTTGCCGTGCTTCACCACCGGCAGGCCTGCCGCCGCCGCGAGCAGAGCTGAACCGGTGGACAGATTGAGGCTTCCCGACCCGTCTCCGCCCGTGCCCACGATGTCGACAGGCTTCAGGCCATCGGGAAGGATGGGTCGGCGCGCGAGCCCCCGCATCGCACGAGCGAACCCCCGAATCTCCTCCGGCGTCTCGCGATTCAGTCGCAGCCCGGCGAGGAAAGCCCCGGCAACGGCGGCCGGCAGACGACCCTCTCCCAGCTCGGTCATCAGCGCGGCAGCTTCGTCCTCGGTCAGGTGGTCGCCGTCGAGCAGGCGATCGAGAAGGTCGTTCACGAGTCGCTCTCCGCCACGTCGAGGTCGAGGAAATTCCGCAGGAGCCGATCCCCTTCGGGAGTCAGGATGCTCTCCGGGTGGAACTGCACTCCCTCAGCCCGGAGCGTCCGATGACGGACTCCCATGATCTCCCCGTCGGACGTGTAGGCCGAGACTGCGAGTTCATCCGGCAGCGACTCTTCGGTCACCGCGAGCGAGTGATAGCGCCCGGCCTGCATGGGGTTCGGGAGGCCCTCGTAGAGTGTCCGACTGTCGTGATATACGGTCGACGCCTTGCCGTGCATCAACGTGCGCGCCGCTTCCACGTTCGCGCCGCACACGGCCGCCAGCGCCTGGTGGCCGAGGCAGACGCCCAGCACGGGCACGTCTCCAATCATCGCGTCGATGAGGGGCATGGAAACGCCGGCATCCTCCGGTCTTCCGGGACCGGGCGAGATCACGAGGTGTGTGGGCTCGAGCGTCAATGCTTCCGTGACAGTGATCTCGTCATTCCGCCGGACCGTGACGTCCGCCGACAGGACGGCCAGGGCCTGGACCAGGTTGTACGTAAACGAGTCGTAGTTGTCGATCAGCAGGACATGTCTCACAGTCCCTCCTCGGCCAGTCTGAGAGCTGCCTCGAGGGCCGCACTCTTGGCCAGGATCTCTTCGTGCTCCCGCTCCGGGATACTGTCGGCCACGATGCCGGCGCCCGCCTGGTACGCGTAGCCGCCGTCTTGAAACACGAGCGTCCGAATCGCGATGGCCTGGTCCATGGAGCCGCGGATCCCGAAGTAGCCTGCCGTGCCGGCGTAAATGCCCCGTCGCACGGGCTCGAGCTCACGAATGATCTCCATCGCCCGGATCTTGGGTGCTCCCACCACGGTGCCGGCTGGGAACGCTGCGGCGAACAGGTCGAATGCGTCGCGCTCGGGCGCCAGGACGCCACGTGTGCCACTGACGATGTGCATTACGTGGCTGTAACGCTCGATCGTGCGGAAGGGCTCGACCCGGATGGTCCCGGGCACCGCCACGCGCCCGAGATCGTTGCGAGCCAGGTCGACGAGCATGATGTGCTCAGCGCTTTCCTTCGGGTCGGCCAGCAGGTCCGCGGCCAGCGCCTCGTCTTCGGCTGCGTCGGCTCCCCGCGGCCGTGTGCCGGCGATCGGCCGCAGTTGAGCTTCCCGGCCCTCCAGGCGGACCAACGCCTCCGGAGAGGAGCCGACGACCGAAACCCCACCGAGGTCGAGGAAGTACATGTACGGCGACGGATTGAGCAACCGCAGCGCGCGGTAGGCCTCGAACGGTGGGATCTCGCACCGGCCTTCGAAGCGAATCGACAGGACCAGTTGATACACGTCGCCGGCAGTGATATGCGCCTGGGTACGCTCGACTCCCGCGAGGAAGTCGCTGCGCTCGAGGCTCGGCACAGGGGCCGAGTGCCCCCTCGCGTCAGCACGGGGTGGTAGAGGTCCTCTCAGCAGCGTGACCACCTCTCGTCGAAGCGCCACCCGCTCTTCCCCGGTGCCCGCATGGAGCAGGGCGACGCGTCGTGAGACGTGATCGAACACGAGCAGCGAGGCGGGCGCCAGATAGTGGGCCTCGAGTTCTCCGTTTCCTGCGGCGGGGACCCTCAGGTTCTCGAACCGGCCCGCCATCTCGAAGCTCGTGACGCCTACCAGTCCGCCCGTGAAGGGAAGCCCGGGGACGTCCGGAAGAGGATGCCGGACTTGCCGAAGCGCCTCGCGGAAGGCGTTGAGAAGCTGTGGGGTCTGATCCGGGATCGGTCGAACGTCCTCGCCGACGCGGAACTCGCCTCCTTCGATCCGGACCTCGAGGGAGTCTCCGAACCCGATGAACGAGTAGCGCCCCAGGCGTTCGCCGCCCTCGACGCTCTCCAGGAGGAAGCGCGGCCCGAGCGGAGCCAGCTTCAGATAGGCCGACACGGGCGTGTCGAGGTCGGCCGCTATGTCGAACGGGTGCTGCATGTATCCCCTTCCGTCACCCCGGGACACACGGAGGGGGATGCGAAAAACCCACCTCCGTGCGTTCGAAGGTGGGCTGAATGTCTACCTGGTGAAGATCGAACTCAGGCGGATGCCACCTCCGGACGCGCGCAGCGCCACCACCACCAGCCGGAGGCGTTCGTTCGCGTCGTCGGTGCCATCTCGAGTCCGTTCATGGGAACAAGGGATAACGGCC
>CAXMRU010000263.1:0-5184 GCA_964195715.1 Akkermansiaceae bacterium
GACTTCCTCCATGCCGAACCGATCGCTGGCCATCTGCACGGGGTGCGGATACGGCTTCTCGAAGGTGGGGTTCATCATCACGGTTCCACCCTGGTGGCACGTGGCGCACGAGGTGGTTCCGGCTCCACTCAGCGACTTGTCGTTCCACAGCTTCGCGCCCAGGTCGGAGAGCTCCATACGCGACTTGCCATGCGAATCCAGCTCGTTGTCGCCCTGGCGGATCATCGCAGCCTGTTTCGCCGCGCACGGATTCACCTGAGCGATCGCGGTGCTCGCGGGAACCAGCCAGAACATGGCGAAGAGCCCGAGAGATGAGAGACCATACTTCCTGAGCATCGTGCCTACCTCCAGTGTTGCGTTAGTTAGTGAAACCCGGTCCAGCTCACACGCCTGTCGAGTCCCGAACCGACATCGTGCGGATTCGGTTCCCGGCCTTGCCCTCCGTGGACGACCAGCCGGCGCTGCGTCAGCAACTGCATGCCTTGTGGGCTGCTCGAGGCTCAGGAAACGAGCTCTCTCTGGAACCGTCCGCGTCGGTAGAACACCAGCTCCCCATCGGAGACGTCGATCTCGACGACGTCGCCCGCGCCAAGGGTGTTCCCGGCGAGCAGCTGGGAGATCGGATCCACGACATGCCGTTCGAAGGCCCGGCGCAACGGCCGAGCACCGAAGCGGGGATCCGTGCCCTCGTCGATGATCAGCGCCCGCGCCGCGGCGGACAACTGGATCCGAAGCGGTACTCGAGCTTGCACGAGGGCCCGGCGATGCAGATCACCGATGAACTTGTCCAGGATAGTGTCGAGGTGCTCACGCTCGAGGGCACAGTACACGAGCACCTCGTCGAATCGGTTCAGGAACTCGGGCGGGAAAGACTCGCGCGCCGCGGTCATGGCAAGGTTCCGGACAGCCAGAGAGCCGGTCGGGTCATCCGCCCCGGCTTCGAATCCCACCACCGTGCTGTGCTCCAGGAGCTCTCCCATGGCGTGGCTTCCCACGTTGGATGTCATCAGGATGATGGAGCGGGTGAAGTCCGTAGTCTCGTTGTTGCCGAGTGTCAGCATCCCGTCCTCGAGGATCCCGAGCAGAGCATTCCACAGCGTCGGGTGGGCCTTCTCGATCTCATCGAACAGGACGACGGACGCGTACTGGCCCCTGCCGGCCTCGAGCAGGACGGCGTCGATGCCTTCCACATGCTCCTTCGCCTCCAGGTAGTCGTGGTGCGGGCCGTCGATCCGGCTCTGGCTGAGGATGGGCTCGATACTGTGGCCCACGTAGCCCGGAGGCGATCCGAGCAGCTTCGAGATCTCGTGCCCGTGCGCATACTCCTCGCAGTTGATCCGGGTCATCGCCCGCTCCGATCCGAACAGGGCCTCCGCTATGGCCTTCGCCGTCTCGGTCTTGCCCACGCCGGTCGGGCCCATCAGGAGCGCCGTCAGAAGTGGACGTCCCGGATCCCGAAGGCCGGACACGAATCGGGTACAGGCGCACACGAGGGCGTCGACGGCGTCTTCCTGGCCGTGCACCCTCGCACGGAGGACGCTCTCGAGGTGGTCCAGCTGGTCGACGTGGCAGGTCGCTTCAAGCTCTATCCGCGGGAATTTGCCGGTCGATCGCTTGGATTTCGAGCCTCTCCGGGCTGTAGCGCTCTGGACTGACATCAAGTCCCCCAGGTCTGAGAATCCGTGGCCACGAGCAACTCGAGGCCGCATCCGTCAAACCGGCGCGGACCGGGGGTGGTTCCAGAGCGTCAGCAGCCTGTCAGGGCCGAGACCGTGGTTTGAATGCGCTCCCCGCTGGAACCGGCTGTCTGTGCAGACGGTTCGGTTACTTGAGTGATCCGACCCTCGCCCTCAAGCAGAAAGGAAGGACCCGGTCGTGACCCGAATCCGGATTCGCCATCGCAGTAGCGGCACACTACTGGCCGAGGGGCCGAAGGGTTGGGGCATCACGCCGTTCGAAGGCAACCTGTACATTGGCCGCAAGCATCTCCGGACCGACGCGTTCCGGCCCAATTACATTCCCGGCCTGTGCATCTACAAGTTTCTATACGTGTGGTTGGACCTTCGGCTCCCGGGTGAGGCGCCTCTGCGGAGCGTAGGGTGGAGGTACTGGCTTCCGAACCCCCTTTTCCCCTTCATCGCCTTCCGTGTGGCCGTGCCCCGCTCCCACTCCGAGCTGCTGATCGAAGAGATCGAAGCAAACGCACTTACCCCGGCTTCCGGGCCGTGATCAGGGTGTAGCCCAGGACCCCGCGTCTTACCGCGTCGGCCGCGGCTCGTCGTACGCGCCTTGCCTCGTCGAACTGCATGCCTGCGGGGAGCGTTAGCTTTCCGAGCTTCGCTCCTGCCTCCAGAGTCATCAGACGTCCGCCGATGTCGCGAATCAGGGCAGCGAGCGCGTCATCGTGGCGTTCCTCTCCGGTCGTGCGCAGACCCGCCCCGGCGAGCGCCGCGGCGATGTCGTGAGCGGAAAAGGCATCGGAGATGCACGCCACCCACCCGAACCGCGTCTCGAGCTCTGGTGGCAGGTCGCCGTCGCGGCACACATCCCCGATCCCGACTCGACCACCGGGGCGGAGAACGCGCGCGATTTCCGACGACACCGCCACCTTATCGGGAAAGACACAGAAGGAACACTCGCAGATGACCGCGTCGAAGCTAGCGTCCTCGAAGTCGAGGTTTTCAGCGTCGCCGACAGCGAACTCGGCTGCGCTTCCCGCTTCGGAGGCCGCCGCACGGGCCCGCTCGACCGTCGTTTCGCTGAAATCGATGCCCACCGGTCGAATACCGAACCGGTCGGCCAGGTGGATTGCACTCGCTCCCGCGCCGCTCGCCAGGTCCAGGACCCGGTCTCCCGGGCGCAGCGAGAGCATTTCGGCGAGGCGATCTGTGAGCTGCATGCCGCCGGGGTGAAAGGAGTCGCCGAGCAGCATGCGCGCCCAGTCGCTGGCGTAGACATCGGCGCAGCAGGCCTTGAGGGTCTCGGGCTCGGGACGGTCACCGACTCGCGTATCGGTGAGGGCCTGGATCCAGGCTTCCGTGGTCACGCCTCGGTTCCCGGATGATCGAATTCGAACCGAAGTGGCTGGATCTCAAGCGGCTCCCCCGTCCGCCGGGCGCGGTCCCGATCCGGCTGGCGCGCCGCCAGCTGCTCGCGCGCCTGCTCGCGGTAGCCCACGCTGTTGTAGGCGCAGAACGGGATCTGCTTTCCGTCGGGAAGCAGGATCTCCTTGCAGCACTTCATCACGTTCTTCTGGTTGAAGGTCCACGGGTCCATGAAGTCCTGCAGCGTGATCATGAACATGCGGCCCGCGATGTCCTCGATTCCGCCGAGGCCCTGTGGCAGTCCACAGGCCGCGCACGCGAGATCGAACGCGTACGCCGCATCGCCGGTGCCCGGAATGGAGGCTGCGGACCACAGCTCTTCGAGAAGCCGGCGCATCTCCCCTGGAACATCCATCAGCACACGGTTGGCGATGTAGTCCATATAGTCTTCCATCGGCAGGATACGAGGAAGCGGCGTCACCTCGCCGTCCTCGACGTACGCGTACGTGGCTGAGTTACATGTCGGGAAACAGCACGGAACAGGGAAGAAATCGGACACGAGGAACCGCCCGTCGGTTTGCTCCTCGATCCAGCTGAGGATGTCGGGGTTGGTGACCCGCTGGAGCGGATCGTGATCCCCGTACCGCCCCGCGTGGAAGGCCGGCTGGAAATTGATCCCGAACACGGCCGGGTGCTCGAGCCCGAACTCGACGATGCGGCCGACCTCGTGCTCGTTGACTCCCCACTCGATCGCCGGGACGAGGACCACGGGACAACCGATGGCCGCGAGACGGTCGAGCGCGCGGAGCTTCTCGTCAAGGAGGTCCGGCTCGCCGCGGATCTTCTGATTCGTGTCCGCATCGAATCCGTCGAACTGGAAGTAGATCGCGGGCCGAATGTCGGCGAGCTCATCCAGGAACGCGTCGTCTCGGGCGATCCGCCGCCCATTCGTATTGAGCATGACGTGGCGGATCCCTCGCTTTGATGCCGCCCGCATCATCTCTCCGATCTGCGGGTGGATCGACGGCTCCCCACCCGAGAACTGTACGACCTCCGGCGCCGCCTCCGTGCGGACGAAGGAATCGAGCGCCGCCTCCACCTCGGCCAGCGTGAGGCTGTAGCCGCGGCCCGCGTCGGCGAAGCACAGCGGACAGTCCATGTCGCAGGCGCTGTTGACCTCTATGATCCCGACGCAGGCGTGCTGTTCATGGTCGGGGCACAGGCCACAGTCGTGCGGGCAGCCGTGACTGACCTCGGTCGAAAAGGCCTCGGGCACCGTGCCCGGCCGGTTGAAGCGGGCAAAGTCCACGTAGGCCTCGGCGTCGCCGTACACTCGGGCCTCGAACGCCCCGTGCTGGGGGCAGCGCTTGTGCATGAACACCGCGCCGTCACGCAGCAGCACTTTGGCGTCGACCACACGACGACACTCGGGGCACAGACTACGCGTCAGCTCGTGGAAGACAGCACCACCCGCATGAGCAGAATCCGTAGAATCCGCAGAAATACCGCGAGATATCACGCTCGACTCGTTGGCCAATGAACCACCTTTCTTGAAGATCCCGTCGACAAGCGTTCAAGGAACGGCGACACAGGCGCAAGGGTTCCGCGACAGATCTGGTGGGAACCACCCGGGCCTCTATCTTGATTCACTCTGTGGTGGATGCCCCGATCCGGATGGACGCATGGTTCTGAACGAGTATTCGACTTCGGTGCAGGCATGAGCCAGGAAGCTCTGTGGGAGCAAGTCCGAATGGCCTGGACGATGCTTTCCGGACGGGGCGCTCACGAGGTGCACGCCGGACGGGAGCGAGGTTCCCGCCCGGCTCCACGCGACGATGAGCCGGAGCTGGCCACCGAGGGATTCGCCGAGGAGGCGCTTCCGTGGCTCGATGCAGTCCACGGATTCGCGCTGCGTCTCACGGGGGGTGACCGGGACGCCGCGGAGGACCTCGTGCAGGACACGTTCCTCCGGGCGCATCGCTTCTGGCACACGTACAAACGGGGCAGCAACGCCAAGTCATGGTTGTTCACTATCTGCCGCAACACGTACCTGCACGGGAAGGAGAAAGCCATCAACCGCTACGAGCGCCCGGCAGCCGATTTCGATGCGCGGATGGAGACGCTCGCGGCCGTGTCCGCG
>CAXMRU010000264.1:0-1997 GCA_964195715.1 Akkermansiaceae bacterium
GTCGGCTCGCGGGTTCACCACGTTCCATCTCGGGCAGGCACGGACGGAGTACGCTCTCGAGGTTGCCCGGCGCGAGAACGCGGTGATCGAGCTGGAGGGTGGCGCGGAGCCCCCGAACCTGGCACAGCTCGAGATCATCCTTGCCACGGTCGATCGAGATGCCTACCGCCGGGAATCGCGGCTCCTGGCGGGCCACATTCAGAACGGGCTGAGGGGAAGTCTCGACAGCAGAGACAGGGGAGCCAAGCAGGGGCCGTACTATGTTCTCATGACTCCCGGCCTGTTGCCCGCCGTGCTGGTGGAGCTCGGTTTCATCACGAACAGCGCGGACGAGAGGCAGCTGACGGACAGTGCCCACCAGGACCGGATCGCCCGCTCGCTTGCCGATACGATCAAAGCGTATCTCGAAGACGCGGGCCGTCGGATGGCAGCAACGGAGGGCCGGGGGTGAGAGGTTTCCGGCTGCTCGTTGTCGCTCTCCTCGGGGGGTGCGTGTACTTCAACGCGATGTACGACGCGAACCGCGAGTACGACGCCGGAATGAGGTCCCTCCGGGAGCAGTCGGACGTGACGGCGCGGGTGCGGTTCGACAGCGTCATCGCGAAGACGGGGCGGCTCATCGAGAGTCACCCCGGAAGCAAGTACGCGGACGACGCAGCGCTCCTCAAGACCCGCTCGGAGCTGTACAATCAGATGTGGGAATCGGCCGTGGAGTCGTCGGTTCGCGCCGAGGAACTGACGGGCGATTCAAAGAACCGGGCCGTGGCGGTCGGACTCAGAGGCATCGCACTCGGGGAGCTCGGTGCTTTCGCGGAGGCGGATTCACTGCTCTCGGTGGGCCTCAGTTCGGGTGTGGACGCAGATGACGAGGCCCTGTTCCTGTTCCACAGGGGCCTGGCCCGGCAGGGCCTCGGCCAGTCGGATGACGCCGCGATTGATCTCGAGGCGGCTGCAAGCTCAGTTCAACTGTCGCTGGAGGGACGGCTGACGCTGTCCATCGCACTGCGCGATATCGGCGAGTACGACCGTTCGGCGGACCTCGCGGGCCAAATGCTGGCCACCTCAAGCGCCGATCCGAGGTCTCCGTTGTATGTTCACGTCGATTCCCTCGCGGTGCTGGCTCCCGAGGTCGTCGACTCCACCGTTGCGCAACTATTCGACCTGCCGACGCTGCCGGCTACGCGCCGGGCCGCGTTCCATTACGTGCGGGGTCGGGCCTATCTGAGCGCCGGACGAGAAGAGGAGGCGCTCGGGCAATTCGACGCGGCGATTGAGGAAGCTCCGACCAGCCAGGTCGCGGCGGAGGCGGCCTTCTTTGCCATAGAGGTGAGGTTGCTGCGAGTCACGGCTCCCGACGATGTGACGGCCCTGCTCGGCAGCTATGCGGTCGCCCGTCGATCGGGCGCGGCAGAGATCCGAGCGCGGACCGAGCGGTGGGAGCGCGCTTCTCATACGTTCGAGGGCCTGATCGAGGCGTTCGAGAGCCGCGGCACCTCGGCCGCAGAGGCAATGCTTCGGGCCGCAGAGCTCGCGCAGATGGACCTCGAGTCGCCAGCTCTGGCTCGCGGTTGTTACCTCCTCTACGTCGAAGTCGCACCCGACTCGCGCTGGACGGCCAAGGCGATCTACGGAGCTCTCAGCGTATCGGGTCACGAACCCGACCCGAGTTGGGTCACCGACCGTGGTGTGGCTACCGACGACGAGCTGAGGGATCGGCTGAAGACCCTGCCGACGGACGATCCCTATCGACTCGCGCTGGCGGACCCGGCGGAACGTGGGCCGATGGCCGACTCGATGTACGTGCTGGCCGAGGCGGACCTGCAGAGGCGATTGCTCGAGATCCGCATGTTGTTTGAACCAACGGCGGAGGACATCGTCGCAGCCGAGGACTCGATCCCCGTCGCCGGAGACGAGAACAAGGTGGAGTTCTGACGATGGCACCGGTGCGCTCGTGGGGGCGCGTGTTGGAGAACCGGCGGGCAGCCAACGACACTTTC
>CAXMRU010000265.1:0-3299 GCA_964195715.1 Akkermansiaceae bacterium
CTATGGAAAGATCCAGCCGCCACCGAAGCTGATAACCCACCGGTTCCCTGTCACGTCCGATCCAAACCGATAGCCGATGTCGATCCGACCCGTTTCTGCCACGGACCCGCGGGACCCCCCCGTCCGAATTCCGAAGCCGGCGGCGCCTCCCCACCGCGGCGACTGGTCCGCATACCAGGCTCCTCCGTAGTCGAGGAAGCCGGCGAATCCGAGACCGAACAGGTTGAGGATATGGTCGAATGGATACCACCGGTGCTCGAGCGTCCCCCACAGGGTCCGGGTGCCCACGAACGAGTGCGGCTCCCAGCTGCGAGGCGGAAGCGCGAACCCGAGGTCGAACTCACCTCCGGGCGGCGGATTCTCCATGATGCCGGCCCGTGCGTGAAGAACGGTGGCATGTCGCACTCCCGGCTTCTGGGCCACGGTCACCCGTACCACCACGCGTCCGGAATCGAGTCCGGCGGAGTTGAACAGTCCGTTGGCGTGCAGCACACCGTGCACGAATCCGTCCCCCAGCGGCGACCCGGCCTGCATCCTGAGCGAGGGGCCGAGTCCTGTGTGCTCGAATCCGAATGCGGCCGGAGCCACGTTCAGGCCCAGCGCCAGCGTCTCCGACAGGTCGATGTCCTCCGTCACGAACCCGTTGAGGAACCGAGTCACGAGAAAGTGCGATCGGCGGTACTCACCGAAGACTCCGATGAATCCCTGTGTCGTATCGGGAACGGCCAGCGAGGTGTCGCTCACCAGCACGTATTTCTGTTTCCGGTATTCTCCGAGGACCCCGATGCGCGTGTAGGTGCGGGGTGTGGCCCGGGTCGCGATGCCGCCGACCAGGCGATGCGCGTAGTTGTTCCTCCAGTAGCGTGTCGTGTCCGTAACGTCGCTGGATTCGACCCGGTACTGGATGGCTTGCCGATCCGCTGCTTCTCCCCGGTACAGTATGGCGCGCCGGTCGATCATCGACCGCCACGGGTCGCCCCCGAACCAGTCTCCGAAGTTGCCGTCCGACAGGTTGAAGTAGCGCCCGCCGACATTTACCTCACTCCCTCCGACCCGTCGGAGCGCGGTCGCGAACTCCAGCCCGTCCCGGTCCACGTCCTTGCGCCACGCCACGTGTCCCATGTTACCGGTGCCGAGAAGGTTGGTCTCCGTGAGCCCGAACCGGCCGGTCCACGTGCCATCTGAGGCGATGCTCAGCTCAATGATCGGCTGCGTGCTCCACGCGTCACGCGCGTGCACGGTCGCCACGAGCATACCGTTGACCCGCGAAGTGTCCACGTCCACCTGACGGAACAGACGCAGGCGGCGCAGGTTTCTCTCCGTCTCATCGGCGAGCAGTGAATCGTATGGCTGTCCCACCTCCAGCAGGATTTCCCTTTCCACGACCCAGCGCTGCGTGGTGAAGCGGAGTCGGTTCGCCAGCCGGAAGATGCCCGTCTTTTCCACCTCTTCGGGGGAGAAGACGTTCTCGGTCACGATCGCGATCGAATCGAGGACGGGGGCGAGGGTGTCCTGGCTCAGGACCTGTTCCTGCGCGCCCAGCGGGCCGGCCGCGAGAGCGAGCACGAAGCAAGAGGACGCGAATCGCGATACCGTCCTACGGAGGTGTCCCGCACAGGAACACTCCTCCAGTGAGCCTGAGCGATACCGCAGAAGTGGCGTCAAGAATTCTCCGGATGTGAAGCAACCGGCGATCGGCTGTCCTCCGCTTCGGAACCCGGTGAACATAACTTGGTGTCGTATCGTCCACACGGAGCCGACCCGACCGCATGAACCCGGCCCCGCCAGTACACAAAAAGGAGCGGCAGCCATGCGTTTGCTCGGCACACTCACAGCGCTGTTTCTCGTTGTGGCGTGCGGTACGCCCGAGCCGGAAATTCCGCACACCGAGACATCCCCGGCGCCAGCTTCTGAAATCCGTGCGTTCGGAAACGAGCCGTTCTGGAGCGTCCTCATTTCGGAGGCCGGTGGGATCGTATACAGCCGCCTCGGCGAAGAAGACGTCGTGTTCCCGTATGAGTCGCCGAGTTACGCGACGCGCGATGCCCCGCGTTCCACGATCGGACCGCTGGATGATGCGGCTGGAGAGCACACGATCGAGATCGTCATCTCGGTAGAGACTTGCCAGGACACGATGGCGGATACCGTGCATCCGATGAGAGTGATCGTCGTGGTGGACGGTGAAGAACTGCGAGGATGTGCCCGGCGACCGGGAGACGGCCCGGCGGAGGAAGCGCCCTAGCCTTCCGGCGCCTCGGGGGCGAGCCAGTTCAGAAACGTGGAAGACTCGTAGATGAGCTTCACCTCGTCCGTACCCTTCTGCACGATGACCGTGATTACCGCACCGTTCCTGGGGTCTGCCCATTGATTTGCCCATTCACCCCGTTGGTTCTGAAGCGCCGTGCAGAAGTCCTCCGTGAACGGGTAGTCGTAGTTCTCGACGGGTCTGATGAGAGGATAGGTCAGGGTCACGTGGTCCCGGTACACCCGGTACTGGGCCTCGCAGTTCCCTTCCTCCAGCTTCATCTTCACGATGTGCTGGCCCTTGATCAGGCCCTGGTCGCCGAGGATCGCGTACAGGGCCACGGCCGGCTCGCCGAGCAGGTCCTCGCGGTACCCCAGGACCACGATCTCGTTGTCCAGTGTGTCGACCTGGGCAGGTTCTCCGAACTTCGCCTCGATCTCCTCCGCGGACGCGCCCCAGGACATGCCGTTGAACCCGTCGATCGAGGTGGAGACGCCGGCTTGGGCCTGGAGCGATGACGCCCAGAGGGCCGAGCTCCCGAGGGTCAGGATGGCTCCCAGCAGGGCGGCTTTCATGGGTCTCTCCCGTGAGGACTCGACTTCGCTTGCGCGCAGGGGCTTCCCCGTTAAGTTATCCCCCCTTCGCACGCGAGGTTCCGGGAAAGTCGACCAACCTGGACCGGTCCGCAACGCGAGGGGTAAGTCTTCTCAGGATCCCGCAGGCGATCGCTGAGCCCGTTCGGGCCGCGGATTCGGGAAGCACGAGCTCGGGTGGCGGAACTGGCAGACGCGCAGGATTCAGGATCCTGTGGGAATAATATCCCGTGGGGGTTCGACTCCCCCCCCGAGCATTAGCCCAGGTGGCGGAATTGGCAGACGCGCCAGCTTGAGGGGCTGGTGCCCGTCAGGGCGTGGAGGTTCGAATCCTCTCCTGGGCATACCTCTGCCGGACAGACGACGCGGCGCGATCGCGATCCACGCGTGACGCCGCGTTTCGAGTGAGCGCCCGTAGCTCAACTGGATAGAGCACCTGACTACGGATCAGGAGGTTGGGG
>CAXMRU010000266.1:0-30463 GCA_964195715.1 Akkermansiaceae bacterium
GTGACGGCCTGGTTGCTCACGCAGGATCGGGCCGGGTCCGATCCTGTTGCTGAGTCCGATCTGGAAGTATCGGAGTCGGTCATCACGGTGCTGCCGTTCTCAGTGCGTGGGAACCCTGATTTCGATTACCTGGGCGAAGGAATGGTCAACCTCCTCGGTATCAAGCTGGACGGGGCGGGGCACCTCCGGAGCGTGGACTCGCGTGCTCTGCTCAGCCACATCAGCCGGGAGGGCGAGCCGACGGACGACCCGCAGCGCGCGGCGGTGATCGCGACACGGTTTGGCTCGGGCCTGTTCGTCATGGGCGACGTTATCGAGTCGGGAGGACGCCTGCAGCTGTCTGCCGTCTTGTACCGCACGGACCGCTGGAGCGAACCTGTGGCCGAAGCCTCGGCCGAGGGAGATGACGCCTTCGCCCTCGTGGACGAGATCGCGACCCAGTTGCTGGCAGGGGTTGAAGGAGGGCCCGGCGCTCGGGTCAGACGCATCGCGGCCGTGACCACGTCATCTCTTCCGGCATTTCGAGCCTACCTCGAGGGGGAGGCGGCGTTTCGCGACTTCGAGTTCCAGTCGGCTGTCGATGCCTTCCAAAGGGCCGTCGATGTGGACACGCTGTACGCGATGGCATACTACCGGCTAAGTGTGGCGGCGGAATGGCTGACGCGTGCGGAGCAAGCCCAGGAGGCGGCAGAGCAGGCCTATCGATATGCCAGCCGTCTCTCTGAGCGGGACCGTCAGCTTCTCGAGGCATTCCGGGCTTGGCGACGGGGCGAGCACGGGGAAGCGGAGAGACGCTACAGGGCGATCGTGGGAACCTATCCGACCGATGTGGAGGCCTGGTTCCAGCTCGGCGAAGTACTGTTTCACACGAACCCACTCCACGGACGTTCCTTCGCCGAGTCGAGCGTTGCCTTCGAGCGGGTATTGTCCATCGAGCCGCATGACATGGCGTCGCTCATTCACCTGGTCCGGATTGCCGCTTCGGAAGGGCGACTGGATGACCTGGATTCGCTCGCAGCGCGGTTCTTAGCAGTTAACCCGGACTCTGACCGCCATTACGAGGTACGGACTCTTCAAGTGGTGGCCCACGGGCATCCGGATCAAGTGGACAGCCTGATGGCTGCATACGCGTCGCTTTCCGATCTGGATCTGGGCAACCTGGCGCAAAACGCGCACCTGCACTCAGACAACCGCGTGGGTGGGGAAAAGGCAGCGACCCTCTTGGCTGACGAGGCCAGGTTTACGCCTGAAGTGTGGACGACGGGGCATTCCATGCGGGCGTATTCCCTTGTCGGGCGCGGGCGGATTCGCGCCGCTTTTGCCGAGGTCGACGCAATCGCCGGGTACGATCCGCTGACCGCGACGGAAATGAAGGCGTATCTGACCCTGGTTCCACTCGTGCCAACAGACCGGGAGACTCTAGCGCGTCTGCGGACCGAAGTGGAAGCACTGGATCCGTCCACGGTGACGGCGAGCGGCAATCCGAGCTTCTATTTCAACGTCCTGGATGATCGGCACGAGATCATCCGGATATACCTGGCGGGCGCTCTCGCGGCCCGCCTTGGTGACGCCTCCGCCGTTCGGGCGTATGCGGTGCAACTCGAGGGTGCGGAACCACCCAAGGAAGGCGGAACGGTCACATCGGATCTGGCCACCGGGCTCAGGGCCCATGCCGCGTGGGCCGAAGGGAGCACGGAAGCCGCTCTCGAGGCCATGGAGGAGATTCAAATGGATATCTTCTACCAGATGCCGCTGGCTTCCCCGTTCGACGGCCAGGTGCTGGAGAGGTACACGCGTGGCGTTCTGCTCCAGGAGATGGGTCGGTACGACGAGGCGTTGGGGTGGCTGGCACACCTGGGCGAGGTGGGGGCCGCCGAGATAGCCTTCGAGCCTGCCGCCGCTCTGCGGCAGGCAGAGATCTACGAGGCGATGGGTGAGCCCGAGAAAGCGGCGGAGCAGTACGCCCGCTTCGTCGACATGTGGCGCGGTGCGGATCCGGAGCTGCAGGCGATCGTGGAGGAGGCGCGGCAGGCCGTGCGGAGACTGGCACCGGATTCCGACATATGACCGATCCCATCCCCGAAGCCCTCTCCGGCTGGCCCGTCGTACTCCCCATCCCCATCCAGTGGGGAGAGATGGACGCGTACGGCCACGTCAACAACACGGTACTGTTTCGCTACTTCGAGTCTGCCCGGGTCGAATATCTCGTGAGATGCGGTTTCGCACGCTCCTGGGAGGAAGATCGGGTCGGCGCGATCCTGCATTCCACCGGCTGCCGGTTTCGGAGGCCGATCTTCTATCCCGACACGGCGATCGTCGGCGGTCGTGCCGTCGAGATCGAGGACGATCGGTTCACGATGGAGTACGTAGTGGTGTCGGAGGCTTCCGGCGAAGTCGCGGCGGAAGGGGCCGGGGTGGTCGTTTCCTATGACTACGAGTCCCGCCGCAAGTGTCCGATTCCCGCTGTTGTGGCGGCCACGATCCGTGGCCTCGAAGATTGGGATTAGGATCCGACGTTCATCCGCATAAGATCAACGTTTTCAAGGCCTCCGAGCCGTTGCGGTGAAGGGGTGTTTAAGGATATTTTATATTGATATATGCCAAGCTCTGCCAGCGCCCCGATTGAGGCGACGGGGCAGGCCCGATCGGCCTCCCTCGAGCGCCTGGTAGCACGTAACTACCGGAATTTCGGCGAGCTCCGATTGGAGTTTCCCGAGGCGGGTGCAATGATCGTCGGCCCGAACGGTTCCGGGAAGACGAACCTGCTCGAGGCAATCTACTACCTCGAGATCTTCCGCTCCTTCCGGGGAGCGCGGGACGCGGAGCTCGTCCGGTTCGGAGAGGATGTGTTCCGGGTCGAGGGCACGGTTCGTAGCGGAGAGTCGCTGGAGGAATTGGCCGCCGCCTACGAGAAGACGAGGCGGCGCAAGAAGGTCGAGGTGAATGGCGGTGAGCCCGAGCGCATCTCAGACGCTCTCGGGGCGCTCGGGGCCGTGGTGTTCAGCCTCGAGGATGCAGACCTGGTGTGCGGCTCGCCGGGCCGGCGGCGCCGTTTCCTGGACATCCTGCTGTCGCTCGTGGCGCCCGGTTACCTGGCGTCGCTGCAGCGTTACCGAGCCGTGCTCGCGCAGCGCAATGAGGCGTTGCGACAGGGCGCCAGCGACATGGTGGAGGTGTGGACCGACGGTTTGATCGAGCCTGGCGCGCGGGTGATGGCCGAGCGCGAGACGTGGATCGAGTCGAGCGCATCGGCATTCGCGTCGTATCACGCGGAAATCGCGGGCGGCTGGACGGGAGGGCTGGCCTACGGGCCGGCGCTGGGCAGCCGGTCCGAGTCCGAGGGGTCCGGGACGCCGGAGCCGACTGTTGCCGAGACGCGGGCGGCGTACGGAACGGCGGATCGGATCGCGGAGCTGGCGGAACGCCTGAGTCGCGCGATGCACGACAACGTCGAGAGAGACCGGCGGCGCGGTTCGACCCAGGCCGGGCCACACCGGGATGACCTGGTGATCCGGGCCGTGGTCGAGGACAGCGGCGAGGAGAGGGACCTCCGGACGTACGGATCGGGCGGCCAGCGGCGCACGGCGGCGATCGCCCTTCGCCTCGTGGAGGCGGACACACTCCGTGAGAGCCTGGGCCGGGATCCGATCTACCTGCTGGACGACGTGTTCGCCGAGCTCGATCGGGATCGTGCGGCGCGGGTGGTTCGGCTGTTGGACGAAGGGCGGTCGGGTCAGGTGCTGCTCGCGGTCCCGAAGCCGGCGGACGTGCCGCTGCGGGGCGGCGGACTCGCCCAGTGGCGGATCCGGGAAGGGGTCGTGTTCACAGATGGTTGAGTCTCCGCCCGGAGAGTCGCGCGCGGCGTGGTGGCGGCGGACGGCCGCCACCCAAGCCCTGAAGAACCGCAAGGCGCGGCCCGAGAAAGTCGGGGGCCTGATCGAGACGATGTTCGCTCGCCTCGGGATCGCCGAGAAGGTGGAGCGCGCCTCGGTCGTGGCTGAGTGGGAGGACTTGGTGGGATCGCACATCGCGCGGGTAGCCCGCCCGGTGCGGGTGCAGGGAGACACGCTGTTTGTGGAAGTCGAAAGCGCGTCCTGGCGCATGGAGCTGTCGATGATGCGGCCCCAGCTGATGCGGAAGCTGAACGCTGGCAAGCGCCGGGGACGCATTGAGAGAATCGTGTTCGTGCAGGCTGACGGAAGGTATTCGGAGGAACGGGATGGCCAAGGCTAAAGGAAGCGCAGGGAAGGGCACGGGAGACGGGTATACCTCTCGGCAGATACAGGTCCTCAAGGGCCTCGAAGCGGTGCGGAAGCGTCCGGGCATGTACATCGGATCCACCGCCGCGCGCGGGCTGCACCACCTGGTTTACGAGGTTGTGGACAACTCGATCGACGAGGCGATGGCTGGCTACTGTTCCAGCATCGACGTCGTGATCCACGACGACAACTCGGTAACGGTCTCTGACGACGGTCGAGGCATCCCGGTGGACATCCATCCCACCGAGCATGTCCCCGGCGTGGAGGTGGCGCTTACCCGGCTGCACGCGGGCGGCAAGTTCGACAAGGAGTCCTACAAGGTCAGCGGTGGTTTGCACGGAGTGGGCGTGTCGGTAGTAAACGCGCTGTCCGAGCGGCTCTACGTGGAGGTCAAGCGTGACGGCCACGTGTGGACGCAGAACTACCAGCGCGGAGCCAAAAAGTCCGAGCTCGAGATGGGCGAGAAGACGAAAGAGACCGGCACGATGGTCCACTTCAGGCCGGATCACGAGATCTTCGACGAGTTGGACTACAACTGGGATACTCTCGCGAGCCGCCTGCGGGAGCTCGCTTACCTGAATGCCGGGGTCAGCATCTCGCTGCGCGACGAGCGCAACGCCGACGACGAGACGCCGGTCGAGGACCACTTCTACTACGAGGGCGGAATCGTCCAGTACGTGGAGTATCTCCGTGGCAAGAAGACCTCGCTGCACGATGAGATAATATACCTCAAGGGGGCGCAGCAGGGTACGGAGATCGAGCTCGCCATGCAGTACACGGACGCCTACAACGAGGACACGTTCACCTTCGTGAACAACATCAATACACACGAGGGCGGCACGCATCTCTCGGGCTTCAAGGCGGCCATGACCCGTACGGTGAACGCCTATGGGAGCAAGAACGCCAAGAAAGGCGAGCCCAGCCTGTCGGGTGACGATGTTCGCGAGGGTCTCGTGGCCGTGCTCTCCGTGAAAGTCCTCGAGCCGCAGTTCGAGGGACAGACGAAGACGAAGCTCGGAAACAGCGAGGTCCGGGGCATTGTCGAGAGCCTGGTGAACGATAAGCTCGGTACATGGCTCGAGGAAAATCCGTCTTCGGCACGCAAGATCATCGAGAAGGCGGTGCAGTCGGCGCGGGCCCGGGAAGCGGCCCGGAAGGCTCGCGACCTGACGCGAAAGAAGTCGGCGCTCGAGACCGGGGTCCTCCCGGGAAAGCTGGCCGACTGCTCGAGCCGGAATGCCTCGCTGTCCGAGCTCTACCTGGTGGAGGGTGACAGTGCCGGCGGCTCGGCGAAGCAGGGCAGGGACCGTGAATTCCAGGCGATCCTGCCCCTGAAGGGGAAGATCCTGAACGTCGAGCGGGCGAGGATCGACAGGATTCTTTCGAACGAGGAGATCCGGGCCATCATCACGGCGATCGGATCGGGGATCGGCGAGGAGTTCGCGCTGGATTCCGCCCGGTATCACAAGATAGTAATAATGACCGATGCCGATGTGGATGGAGCCCATATCCGCACCCTTCTTCTGACGTTCTTCTTCCGGCAGATGCTGGAGCTCATCGAGGCCGGCTACATTTACATCGCGCAGCCGCCCCTGTACCGCGTGTACCGTGGGAAGAAGGAGATCTACTGTTACACGGAAGACGAGCGGACCGAGGCCGTGCAGCAGTTCTCGAACGGCAAGGGCAGCGCATCCGTGAACATCCAGCGCTACAAGGGTCTCGGTGAGATGAACCCGGAGCAGTTGTGGGAGACCACGATGAACCCGGAGAACCGCACACTGCTGCAGGTGGCGATCGACGAAGCGACGGAGGCGTCGCTGCTGTTCGCGCGCCTGATGGGAGATGACGTAGAGCCGCGACGCGAATTCATTGAGAAGAACGCGAAGTTCGTCAAGAACCTGGACGTATAGGATTCCGAGCGAATCGAAGGACTACCTCGACGTTTGAGCGCCATATCGTTCAAACATCCAGGTTCGTGCTCACAATCAAGGAGTTGTCGAGTTCTACAGGCGTATCGGCTACTCCGTCGACGACCACGTCAGCATGGGGAAGCTGCTTTCGCCGGAATAGGAGCGGAGCTGACGCCGCGCTCCACCTGCCCTCGGTGCGAATCAGCGAGCAACTGACCCGAATTCGTGGCGGCGGCTCGAATCCTCTCGTATCGTTCCAACAGGGCTCTGACCACCCGACCACTGAGACAGGATCGACATGGAGACCAAGCGCACCGTCGTTCCGGCGGCGGAGGAGATCCTCGGCGGCTACTTCCCGGTGCTCGATCACGGGTTCGTGTCCCTGATCGACTACATGGGCTCGGATGAGAGTATCGAGCAGGCGGCGCGGGTCAGCTACGGGTTCGGCACGAGGACGACGAGCCTGACGCGTGGGCTCGTCCGGTACCTGCGCCGGCACCGGCACACGACGCCGTCCGAGATGGTCGAGCTCAAGTTCCACTGCGCTATGCCGATGTTCGTGGCGCGGCAGTGGATACGACATCGCACGGCCTGCCTGGCGGGTGAAACCGAGATCTACTTCGACCTGCCCGGCGGTATCGTACACCGAGGAAATCAACTCTACAAGCTGACAATCGAGGATCTCTGGAACCGCTTTCAGCCCACCCGAAATGTCACGCGGCCGGCTAAGCAAAGGAAGCCGTGGTTTCGCCGCGATCGCGTCCGGAGCATGTGCCTGCGCCAGGCCAACGAGGACACACACCGGCTTCAGCACACGAGGGTGGTGGACGTCTATCGGAACGGTCCTAAACCTGTTTTCCGGATGGTGCTCACAGATGGCAAGACCATTAAGGCGACATCGGATCATCAGTTTCTGTTCGCCGATGGGTGGGGAACGCTCAAGCAGAAGACCGGTCTCGCGGAGAAATCGGGTTCAGCGGTGTGGAATCAGGGGGACTATTACGTCCACATCAACGGCATGGTGTGTGAGGATCCGGCGCTCTACACCGACAGGGAGCTGGAGTACGTCACGCGGCTGGTTCGGATCGAGATATTCGAGTACGTGGGAATCGAGGAGACCTTTGACCTGGAGGTCGAGGGACCGCACCACAACTTCGTTGCCAACGGGATCGTCACGCACAACTCGGTGAACGAATATTCGGGCCGGTATAGCCTGATGCCGTTGCTGTTCTACAAGCCGGACTACGAACAATTTGCGATCCAGAGCGCCTCCAACCGGCAGGGTCGGGAAGGAGAGCCGGCGCCTCGCTCCGTGTACGACGAGGCGATTCGGCGGTGGGAAGAGATCCGCCGGATGGCCGGCGATTCCTACGGCTGGATGGTCGAGGAAGAAGTGGCGCGCGAGCTTGCCCGAATCGATTTGCCGCTGTCCACGTATACGCAGTGGTACTGGAAGATCGACCTCCACAATCTATTCCACTTCCTGAGCCTCAGGGCCGACCCGCACGCCCAGTGGGAGATTCAGGAATTCGCCAGGGTGATGGCCGGGATAATGAAGCGCGTCGCGCCGCTCAGCTACGAGGCCTGGCTCGACTACGAGTTCAGCGGTGAGCACATGAGCCGCGGCGAGCTCGAGGCGCTCCGGCGTCTGATCGACGCCGGTGAAGACAGCCTGAAAGTTCGGGATGGAGTATTCCTCGACATCGAGGCCCTGAAGGATTCCGGTCTGTCGAAACGCGAGGCCATCGAGCTGATCGAGAAGCTAAAGCCAGCCGAGCGCCTGGACTTCGAGCTCGACCTCTCGCGCATGAAGTCCGGCGAGGAGTTTGAGTCTCGCATGCAGGAAGCCGTCCCCGGCGACTTCGAGTAATACCGGACGACCGTTCTCCTGGTGCGCGGCTCGCAGCCCACCGGGAGTGCGGCACTTTTTCCTTTCTTTCCCGTAGTAGAACAATATCGCGGGCCAGCATACGTAATGTAAGTGGCTCGGCCCGGTTGGGCGTCCAGTGTGCCGGACCCCGACTGGTGGGAGGCGTGGAGGAGGACAGGAGGCAGCGGAATGTCTGAAGGGACACCCGTTCGTGGGGTTACCCCCGGTAGTCCGGTTTCCCGGAGACGAGTACGAGGTATGCCGTGCGTGTGGCGCCGTTCGCCACGCGCGGCTCCCGTGGTCGGACTTGTCGCTCTTCTCACAGCGGTTTCGACGGCTCTGCCCGCTGTTTCGCAGCAGGAGAGCGAGGTCCAGGCGCCGGCCGATGCGGGCGCGTTCGATGCCCTGGCCGAGTCCGGTGGGCTCAAGGCGAGCGGGGCGTTCCCGTTCGACTACCAGTATCTGGTCTTTCACGGCGGATCCAGCGAACTCGTAGCCGTGTGGGCGGCTGCCAGTGTGCAGGCCGGTCGGATCAGGGGCGTATTCGACGGCGGTTGGCGCTACTCGCTGTCGCTCGGGCTCGAGCTGTATCAGAACGACTCGCTCATGGCGAGCAGTGTCCGGCGCACGGATTTCCTGTTCAGCGGACAGGTGGCCGACACGACGCGTGATGGATTCCCGCTGCAGACCATGGTGAGCGTTCCGCCTGGGGAGTACGACTGCCGGCTCGTGGTCAAGGACCTGAACTGGCCGGACGACCGCTCCGTGAACGCGATCCGAGGGAAGCTGACGGTCCCGGCATTCGACGTGAACCGGCCGGTGGTCAGCTCCATTGCTGTGGCGGCAGACTCGAACGGTACGTGGAAGCCCGCCGTGGGCGTCGAGCTACAGCTCAACGCCGCCTCCATCGTCGAGAAGGCAGCGCGCCCGTTCATCTACTTCGAGGTCTACGGCCTCACACCCGGAGCGAGCTACAGGGCCGAGATCAAGCTGGCCTCCACGTGGGTCTCGCGGGGCAGAGGAGAGACGTTCCGCGGCCCGTACGAGCCGTTCCAGATGCAGTACCGCGGTTCCGTTCCCGCGGACCCCACGGCACCCGTTCGCGCTGTCATGCGGCTGGATACGCGGGACGCAGAGCCTGGCCCGTACGAGGTGCGGATCCGCATCACGGACATGGAGACCGGAGCGCGGAGCGACGTGCGCACGGCGACACTGAAGATTCGGGAGCAGACGAGCCGGGCCTCACCGATCACCGAGATCGAGGTCAGGAGCGAGGGAGGTTCGGAGGGAGGGTGAGGATGATCCGAGTACTGTCGTTGTCGACTCGAGGAGCGGTCACTGCCGGCCTGGCGACGGTTTTGGCGACCGCGGGCTTCGTGGCGGAGGCCACGGCGCAGACCATGCCCGCTCCCGTCTACTACGAGCTCACCAACAACGGCTACGAGAAGCTGGCGAATCGCATCTCCAAGAAGCTGGAGTTCCGGTCCGATCCTGATGATGACGATGTACGGTCCCTGCTGGACCGGTGGGAGCGGGAGGAAGGTGGCCCGGACAGTGGCTGGGACTACATCACCGTCGCGAGGCTGTGGCTACGTGCCGGAAGAGCCGCCGAGGCGGAAATGGCGCTCCTGGAGGCGGAGGAGTCGGGCGAAGTAGCGGCGCCAATCCTCCTGCTCGACCAGGCGCGGGTCGCCTTCATGAGCGGGCAGTTGGATCTCGCCGCCGAGGCATACTGGAAGGGCTGCTCCGACGCCGGCGAAACCGCGTACCGTGAGTACTGGCTCGACATCGAGTCCCTGGCGACCCCGGAGGAGATGGAGGACTGGGATCGCTTCCGGCGACTGCCGATCACGCAGACCGATCTGTGTCGCCATCTGAGAGTCTTCTGGAACGAGCGTGCGCTGGCCTCAGCGATGGAAGTGAGCCAGCGGATGTCCGTGCACTACGCGCGTACCCGATTCGCTTTCGACAACTACCGACGCAGGGGTGGAAAGAAGGGGCCGACGTTCTCCAACCGACTCGGGCGGCCGACGAACTCGGCGTTCGACGACCGAGGCCTCATCTACGTGCGGATGGGAACGCCGGACCGTACGGCGACGTTCGGCGGAAATCCGTCCATCGGCCAGCAGGCCGTGAGCGCGGAGTGCTACCAGCCTAACGAGAGCTGGGCCTATGACTATCCAGGCGAAACGCGGGTGTTTCACTTCTCGACCATGTCGGGAGTTGACGACTATTGGTTACTCGAGAACCTCGGGCTCGTCTACCGGTGCGGGGATCCGATGGCCTCGCTGGGCGCGTCAATCGGCGCACGGATCACGGGTGTTCTGTCACCGGTCAACGAGAATCGCTTCGTCGTGCTCGGCGCCGCCGCCGCCCTGGTTCTCCAGGACCTGTATCGCTCGCGTCAGGGGGTAGATCCCCGGTACGCGCGGATCGCGCAGCAGATGGACAATCGGGCCAGTCAGGGACCTTTCAACTCAAGTACCACGATCTCGACCGGTTCGGAAGCGCTGGACGGGCAGCGGATCTTGCACCAGGAGCGCGAGTGGACGAGGACCGACGGGAGTTTTGCGGTCGATTCCGTTCCCGACAAGCCCTCCGTCGCTACCGACACGAGACTCCTTGTGGAGGAGCTGCAGTTCAGGAGTCCCCGGGAGGGGCTGAATCGGGTGTGGATCAACGCGGTGGTGGAGGCCGAGAAGCTCACCCCCACCGAGACCATCGATGGCCAGTTCTGGTACCGCGTGGAGGCCCGGTGGGTTCTGGTTGACGAGGATGGCGAGTCCGTTACGTACAATTCGGCCTTCGAGACGACTGTGCCACGCAGGCTGGGCCGTGACGAGAGCTTGCCCGTCCGACTGGCCGCCGATCTATCGCCGGGACAGTTCCGGTACTCACTCCTCGTGCGGGACACACAGACTCCGGCCGGACAGCGACTGCGATCGGGCAACTATCGGCGCGCAGACCTGAGCGTACGACAGCTGAGTGCGGGGGCGCCAGCGCTGTCGGACGTAGCGGTCGCCCCGGATTCGGGTGGCGCGTGGTCGCCAGACGGTGAAATCCGACTCCGGCCGAGCCCGGCCCATCTCACCGGCGCTGACGGCGTTGCCTTCGTTTACTACGAGGTCTACAACCTGACGCCTGGGGGACGGTACACGACGCGGCTCCGCCTCGAGCCGAAGGACGATGACGCGGGCGATCCGTTCGATCTCTCGTTCCCGAGCGACGGAACGACCGGTCTCGGCCGAATGTCCAGGCGGCTCCTTCGCCTGGACCTCCGCGACACCGACCCGGGCGTGTACGTGATGAAGGTCACGATCACCGACGAGGAGACCGGTGCCTCGACGCTGCCGTACTACACGCCAATAACCGTCAACCGGTCGGATCCCTGACTGGAGAGCGGCTGTGATGCAGGGAATCGCGCCCCGGTTCCCGCTTTTGCGCAGGGTCGGAGCGGCGACGGCGTTCGCCGCTCTCCTTCTGCTGTGCGCGCCTCCGCCATCTCTCTCCCAAACCATGCCGGGGCAGGTGTATCACGATCTTCTCTCGCAGGGCCATGACCGGCTTGCTCGGGATCTGACCCGGCTCCTGGATCTCCGATCGCGTCCCGAGCGCGACGGCATCGAGGACTTTCTCGAACGGTGGGAAGACGAGGCGGACGGTCCCGAGTCCGGCTACGACTGGCTTGCCGTAGCACGGATGTGGCTGCGAGCAAGCGAGGCGAATCGGGCGGAGTCCGCTCTTCGCCGCACCGAAGGCCGCGTGCCCGAGGCTGTTTACCGCCTCGACCGCGCCCGGATCGCGTTCCTAAAGGAAGAAGTGGACGGCGCCTCCGACTACTGGAGGGCGTGCGAGATCGCCGGCGAGACGACGGCCACCGAGGCGTGGCTAGACGTAGAGGTACTGGCCACGCCGGACGAGCTCGAAACGTGGAATCGCCTCAGGACCCTTCCTGCCGCCGACCGGAACGCCTGTGCATTCTTCCGACGCTTGTGGAACCGTCGGGCCGCCGCATCTGGTATGGCCGTGGACGAGCGGATCCTGGCGCACTACACGCGGACCCGGTACGCGCTCGAGCACTACAGGCGAAGGGGTCGCGTGAGGCCTCGGTTCTCCGTTCGGCTCGGCCGGCCGGCCGACTCGGTGTACGACGACAGGGGACTGCTGTACGTGCGAATGGGGGCGCCCGATGATGTGGCTGCCCACGCAGGCGATGTCTGCATTGAGCCCAACGTGTCGTGGGCATACGAGCGTCCCGGCGGATTCAGGATGTACCATCTGTCACCACTCGGCGGAACCGGGGACTGGTACCTGTTGGAGAACCTGGCGATGGTGAACCGGTGCGGCACCTGGGATCGCAACCCGTTTGGCGCCAACTCGCCACTCCTGCTGGACACGCCGGGACAGACGTTCTACGACCTGTACATGTCCCGCATGGGTCTCGACCCGGCCTATGCACGGATCGCCAATCACGCGCTCAATCTCGCTGGCGACGCTTTCGTCGGCTTGCGACTCGCCGAGGAGCTGAAAGACGAACGAGACTGGACCTGGGCGGACGGGAAGTATGCCGTGGCCAGCGTACCCGAGCGGCCTCCCGTGGATCTGAGCGTGAACTTCGGCTTCGAATGGCTGGGTTTCCGGGCCCCCCGGCCCGGCCTGACGAGGATATGGATGAACGGCCTCGTGGAAGCGTCGACGCTGACTCCGGAGCTGCGGGACGGGCGTGTCGTATATCGTGTGAATGTGGTGTGGACCCTGCTGGACGAGAGCGGATCGTCCTACCTCCATATTCCGGTATTCTTCGAACTTCCTACGGACACGAAACTGGACGAGGAAGCGGGCCTGTCGATCCGCATGTCCGCTGATCTCCCACCAGGCGCCTACCGATGGATGCTCGTGGTAGCGGACGTCAACGTGATCGGCGAGCGGGATGACGAGAAACCCGCGGGAGGGTACGCGACCGGAGATCTCCTCGTGCGTGATATGGGCGCCGATCTCCCGCTGCTCTCCGACGTTGCCGTGTCGCCCGATTCCATGGGCGCGTGGTCACCGGCAAGAGGTATCAGCCTGAACCCGACACCGGCTCACGTGACCGGAAGCGACGGAATCGCGTTCATCTACTACGAGGCCTACAACCTGACGCCCGGAGGACGGTACGAGACCCGGGTCGTGCTGGAGCCTGAAGGCGGCGGTCAGGCATTCGACCTGTCCTATCCCGGCACCGCAGGCACCGGGGGCCAGATCGTGACCCGCGGGTACCTCCGGATCGATCTGTCCTCTTCGTCTCCCGGTCGGTACCGCACGTCTGTCACGGTGCGCGATCTGACGAGCGGGATCACGACCCTCCCGGTTCAAACCGTAATCGTCGTGAATCGGGAATGACCGATCCCCTGAAGCACTTCGCTCGGGGTCTCTCAGCGACCTGCTAGAAGGACAGCTCTCCCTGGGAGTCTCCTCCCGGGTGCTCGGATGGATCGGCAACCAGTTCGGCGGTGCCTTCCCGGGCTACAGCCGGCTCTTCGACATTCCCTTCCGCATTCGTTCCGCTCTCGGCAGTGCCGGTTTCTTTCCTGTTCTCCGTCGATGCGCGCAGGGGATGGACGGCAGCGATAAGCCCCGCATGCCCGGCCAACGCTTCGATCCGTACCGACGCGCCCCGCCGTGGCTTCACGGGCAGGGCATCAACCACCACCGGAACGACCTCGCCAGAAACCATCTCGCACATCCCGAGTTCTCCCGGGTGCACCGGCAGCACTCCCACCAGATCCCCCGCCCTGTCCGTGTCGGGCAGCAGAGTCATGCCTTTTCCAGCCCGTCCCTGCCGCTTCAGGTCCGTGAACGGGACGCGCTTTCCAAACCCATTCGCTCCGATGACCAGCAGCTCGCTGTCCCTCCTGGGCGCAAGGGCCGCGACCAGGCCGTCCCCCGTGCCGACTTCGATACCGCGCACGCCCTTCGCCGTACGTCCCATGGGCCGGATCTCTTCCTCCCCGAAGCGGATCGCCAGACCTCCCCGCGTGGCGAGAAGCAAGTCTCCCGTGCCTACGCTCGGACGCACCATCATCACCTCATCATCTCCGGTGAGCCCGATCGCGCGGATACCGCTGCCCCTCACGTTCGAGTACTCGGACAGAGCCGTCCGCTTGACCTGACCATCCCGGGTTACGAACAGCAGGAATTTTTCAGCGTCAAACTCGGGGACAGGTATGACGGACACGATCCGGTCGCCGGGCGCCACGTCCACTATGTCCGATATCTGCTTTCCTCGTGATCTGCGCGTGCCGCGAGGGAGGTCCTTCACGGCCAGGGAGAGCACGCTGCCCTTTGCCGTGAACAACAGGATTTCGGTGGAGCCACGGGCAACGAAGGACTGACGAACGAAGTCGCCATCCCGCTCCGCCATCGCCTCCACTCCCGATATGCCGCCACTCCCCCTGACGGCCAACGCCTTGGCATATCCGAGGCGACTGATCAGGACCAGGGACGACTCGCCTCCCTCTCCGGTGGGCAGAGGGAACGGCTCACTCTCGTCCAGTATCTCGGTGCGCCGGTCGTCGCCATAGCGGGTCGTCAACTCCGTTAGCTCGGCGTGCAGCATGTCACGCCTCGTGGCGTCCTGCTCGACCAGGTGGCGAAGCTCGACGATCCTGCTGCGCAGGCCCTCGAGCTCCTCGATGAGCTTCTTGCGCTCCAGTTGCGTGAGGCGAGCGAGGCGCATCGCCAGGATCGCGTCCGCCTGCTTCCCTGTCAGGCCGAACTCTGCACAGAGGCGATCGGCCGCCGATTTCGGCGACGTCGAGGCCCGAATGATCTCGATTACGCGGTCGATTTGATCGAGCGCCGTGAGAAGGCCCTCGAGGACATGCGCCCGATCCTCCGACTTGTCCAGCTCGAACACGGCGCGTCGCCGGATCACGTCCAGCCGGTGATCGACGAAGCACTGGAGCGCGCGTTTGAGATCCAGCTGCTCGGGCCTCCCATCTACGAGAGCCAGCATGATGACCCCGAAGGTGCTCTTGAGCTGCGTCTTGAGGAACAGCGTCTTGACCAGCTTCTTCAAGTCAACATCGCGCTTGAGTTCGATGACGAGCCGGATGCCGTCCCTGTCCGACTCGTCGCGAAGATCCGAGATGGCGTCGACGCGACCGTTCCGAACGATCTTCGTGATCTGCTCGATAATCCGCGTCTTGTTGACCTGGTAGGGAAGCTCGGTGATCACGAGCGAGTTCTTGCCGTACATGCCCTCCTCGAGATGCATCCGGGCCCGCATCTCGATGAGTCCACGGCCCTTTCTGTAGGCGTCTCCGATTCCCTCCCAGCCCCAGATGTAGCCACCGGTCGGAAAGTCAGGACCGTCGATCAGCTCGACCAGTTCGTCGACGTCGCAGTCGGGGTTACGAACGAGGAGGTCCGTGGCGGCCGCCAGTTCGCGCAGATTGTGCGGCGGGATCTTCGTGGCCATGCCGACCGCGATGCCGTCCGAACCGTTGAGCAACAGATGCGGCAGCCGTGCGGGCAGGGCCGTTGGTTCCTGGAGCCGGCCGTCAAAGTTGGGTGAGAAGTCTACCGTGTCGCGATCGATGTCCGTCAGGAGTTCCATCGCCACGGGAGCCAGCTTGGCTTCCGTGTACCGGTATGCGGCCGCGCTGTCGCCGTCTATCGAGCCGAAGTTGCCCTGCCCGTCGATGAGCGGGTACCGTAGCGAGAACTCCTGCACCATGCGAACCAGTGCGTCATAGACGGCGCTATCCCCGTGCGGGTGGTACTTGCCGAGCACATCCCCGACGACCGTGGCGCATTTCTTGTGCTCCCGCTCCGGCAGGAGGCCAAGCTCGTACATCGCGTACAGGATTCGCCGGTGCACAGGCTTGAGGCCGTCCCGGGAGTCGGGAAGGGCGCGCTGAACGATGACGCTCATGGAGTAGTCGATGAAGGAGTCTCTGAGCTCCTCCTCGATCAAGCGCGTGACTATTCTCTCGCTGCGGGTGGTCGTTTTCACGAGGAGACGACGCTTCCTTTCGAGACTATAGGAGGGTGGTTTCGGCTCACCTTCGGATTGTCGCGGGGCGCGCTGTGAGGCACAAGAGCGGACTTACTCCGGACGGCGGCCGCCCGGGGTTCTTGGGCAGCCTGCAGGGGTCGGGAAGCGCGGGGAAGCTCAGCGGAGGAGAAGCTCGGCCGTCTCGCGTTGGGATTCGCTGGGCGCAGAAGGCATCGCGAGCGCGATAGCCTGGGCGCGGTCGTCGTCTGGAACATGGAGGATCATGGTGCCCGCGTCGGGCGCTGGCGGCTCGAAGGGACGCGCTCGTCCCGTGGCGTCGATCGCCATCGCTCGCCCTTCGGCCAGGCGACCGGCCAGCCAGCAGCCATAGTCGAGCCACGCCGCGATCGGGTCCGCATCGCCGCCGGCAACGGCCGGTTCCAGGTCCTCCCTGTATCGACGCGTCGCTTCCTGGAACGCAGCCGGGTCCGCCTGTTTGAGCTGGACGAGCATCTTCCGGTAGACCGGCCTCATATCGGCCAGACCCGCCTTCTGCAGAGCCTCGTCCGTTCGGCGTCTTGCTGCGTCCTCACTCACCGGCGGCCATGGAGTCCAGGAACTCCGTGTTGTTCTCCGTCCGCTTCAGGCGGTCGATGAGGAACTGGATCGCTTCGGCGGGCGGCATGTCCGCCAGGAAGTTCCGCAGGAGGTAGATCCGGTTCAGCTCGACGTCGTCGAGCAGTAGCTCCTCCCGGCGGGTGCTCGTGCGATTGACGTCGATCGCCGGGAAGATACGCTTGTCCGAGATCTGCCGGTCGAGGAGGACCTCGCTATTACCGGTGCCCTTGAATTCCTCGAAGATGACCTCGTCCATGCGGCTGCCCGTCTCGACGAGCGCCGTGGCGATGATCGTGAGACTTCCGCCGTCCTCGATGTTCCGCGCCGCGCCGAAGAACCGCTTCGGCTTGTGCAGGGCGTTGGCGTCCACACCACCGGAGAGGATCTTACCCGAGTGCGGGACGGTAGTATTGAAGGCGCGGGCCAGGCGCGTTATCGAGTCCAGGAGGATCACGACGTCCCTCTCGTACTCGACCAGCCGCTTGGCCTTCTCGAGCACCATCTCCGCGACCTGCGTGTGACGATCCGCGGGCTCATCGAACGTGGACGAGATGATCTCGGCCAGGACGTGCTCCTCCATGTCCGTGACCTCCTCGGGACGCTCGTCGATGAGCAGCACGATGAGGTACACGTCCGGGTTATTCTCTAGAATCGCGTTCGCGAGCTTCTGGAGAAGGATCGTCTTGCCGGCCTTCGGCGGGGAGACGATCAGCATGCGCTGGCCCTTGCCGACCGGTGCCATCAGGTTCAGGATACGCATCGAGATGTCGCCGTCCTCCGTCTCCAGCTGCAGCCGGTCCTCCGGATAGCGGGGGCGGAGATTGTCGAACGCGATGCGGTGCTTGGCGGCCTCGGGGTCCCCGCCGTTCACTTCCTCGACCTTGAGCAGAGCCAGGTACCGCTCTCCCTCCTTGGGCGGGCGAACCCGGCCGAGAACGGTATCCCCGGTGCGGAGGTCGAAGCGCTTGATCTGCGAGGGCGAGACGTAAATGTCGTCCGGCCCATACAGGTAATTCCAATCCTGGCTGCGCAGGAAACCGTAGCCCTCAGGGAGGATTTCCAGAACCCCTTCGCCGCGCAGGACGACGTCGGAATCGAGCAGGTTCTGCTCGATGCGGAAGATCAGGTCCTGCTTACGAAGGCCTGAGAAATTGGCGATGGTCATCTCCTCGGCCATGTCGTGCAGTTCGGCGATGGATTTGGATTTCAGTTCGGCGATGTCCACGGGGTACTCCGGTGGTTGGGGGTCCGTCTGGCAGCAAACGGACCAATCGTGCCGCGAGGCGGCCTGTCAGTCAGAGATTATACTCAGAAAAAGCGTTGCTCAGCGGTCCGAAAACAGGGAGCTTGGTGAGAATCGGGTGGCTCACCCTCATATAACCGGATCCGACTCCCCGGTCAAGATCGCGGCCAGGACTACCATCGTATACGTTCGGCGGCGTGCGCGGGTTCCGCTGCCGCCTGGCAGGTTGCAGAAGCACCCCCGGGTGGTCCCGTCAGCTGTCGACCGGCTTCAAAGAGGAAGGCACACGCATGGCGCGACACAATCGTGAAGCTCGTGGAGTCGATCAGCTGGGCACCCTGTGGCGAATCAGTTACCAGCCCGATTGGCTGAGTCGCATCAAGATCTCACGGCATCTTCCCGGCGACCGGCGCCGCTCTATGGTGACTCTGTTCCGCAACCCGGCGCGGCGGGCGGAAGTCTCGCCGGGTCGGGTCGTGAGAACCGGGGTCTCCTCCGTCGACGGTTCGGTGGACTTCCGGATCTCGGTCGAGGACCCGAACGGGATCGTAGAATCGGTCATCGTGGTGACGCGCAGGAAGAGGGGCCGAAAAAGGGAGATCGTGAAGTACCTGCTGGAATCGCGCCTCCCACCGCCGCGTTCCTGAGTCGGCAGCTCAGAACAGCTTGAAGCGCAACCAGCGCCAGGGTTTGCGTATCAGCTCGGACTTCAAGCTGTCGAGCCTGGCCTGGAACGCCTCCTGTTGCCGGACGATCTCGTCGTCGTACAGGGCCCGTCCAGCCGTTCCCCTGCCTGCCCGCAGGTCACGATCCAGCTTGTCGAGGTTCTCCGATATCCGCTCCAGGCGCTGGGCGAGGTCGACCACGGCTTCCGTCACGTTTGCTGCCCGTTCCTCCCCCTGAAGACTTCGCAGGCTGCTCGCCATTCCCGCCAGGGCTACTCCCAGCGAATCGGAGGCCAGCCGTGCGGGCAATGCGTCCTCGGAGTCCATCGCGCGGGAGAGGAAACGTGCGTTGCCGGCGATTCTCCACAGGTGCTGGCGCAGGACGGTGTCGTTTCGGAAGCCCGCCACCGTCCCCGGGCCGGCGGTGATTCGCCGCCGGAGCATCTGTGCCAGGAGCGTGAGTGAATCAGTGGCGTCACGGGCCTGCCGCGCGAGCGAGAGCATCTGCTCGGTAGACCGCTCGGAAGGCACACGCAGCGTGTCGGTGAAGTCCAGGGGGCCACTGCCGGGGTGACCCGGGTCGAGCTTCAACACGAGCGGCGCCAGGAGCGCCGCGCTACTGATCGAGGCGCGAGTGTCCGCTCGAAGGAATGGCACGGCCTTCCGGTTCATGGTCGCGCGGATCACGACTCGACTCTCGGTGGGCCCGTGCGGGTCGGCGAATACCACGCTCTTGACCCGTCCGGACGGACTACCAGCCACCCAGACGTCTGACCCGGGGACGAGGCCCCTGGCCTCGGCCGCGAGGACCACGATCTCGGGGCCCTCCAGGAGAGCCCGGCGTATCCCGTCCAGGAGGAAAACGGCAGTCGAGATCGTGGCCAGACCCACCAGAATCAGGATTCCCGGAAGGTACGACCGCCAGCGATCGGATCGCCGGACGGGTCTCAACGTCTTGCGTGGGCGTCCACGGGTCGCGATCCATCAGCGAGCGTGGCGCCGAACGTACGGGGAATAATGATGATTCGTCTCGGGAACATAGATTACAGCAACTGTTATCCGATCCACGGGCCCGTGCTCGAGAGAGACCGTCCCGACTGGCTCGAGGTCGTCGACGGACCACCCTCCGATCTCAATCGCCGCTTGGCGAACGGAGAACTGGACGTGGCTCCCGGGTCCAGCATAGAGCTTGCCCGTCATTCGCGCGAGTACGGAGTGCTGCGCGGACTGTGCATCGGCAGCGCGGGCCCTGTGGAGAGCATCATCTTCGTCTCCCGTCTCCCGCTTCGCGAGCTCGCCGGGCGGACAGTTGCGCTGCCCACGGCGTCCGCCACGTCACGCTGTCTCCTCAGGATCCTCCTCGAGGTCCGGCTGGGCGTTGAGCCCGTCTGGGTCGATTTCGATCAGCGGAGCCACGATCCCCTGATCTCCGGTCCGGGCACAGCAGGTCAGGTGGAGGCCGCCCTGTTCATCGGAGACGTGGCGCTTCGTCGGGAAGGAGAGCCGGGCGAGCTCCTGTTCGATCTCGGCCGTGAGTGGACGGAGTGGACGGGCCTGCCGTTCGTGTACGCCGTGTGGCTGGTTCGCGAATCGGTCGCGAATCGGTCCGAAATACACGAGCTGCACCGCCTGTTCCTGCAGAGCCGCGACGCGGCCGCCGTGGACGCGCCGGCTCTCGCCTCTCAGGCGAGCGGCAGGTACGGCTTTCCACCGTTCCGCCTGCAGTCCTACTGGTCGCGCATTCGCTACGACCTGGACGAGCAGATGCTGGAAGGGCTAGAACATTTCCTGGCGCTCGCTTCCGAGGTCGGCGAAGCTCCACGGATAGACGAAATCCGACTCATTCCCTGATCAGCGCCGCAAACTGTCACAACTCGACTTCCCGAAGGATCCCGAATCGCTGAATCTCCCCTGGACGGTGCCTGCAGAGCGGCGTCGAAATCCTCAAATGCAATAAGGAGGGGTGTATGAGTCGTTCGGTGAACAGGGTCATCCTGGTTGGAAACGCCGGATCGGATCCGGACGTCCGAGAGACCGAGGCGGGAGTCACCGTCGCACATCTCTCGCTCGCGACGAATCGTGTGTTCCAGCAGAACGGGAAGGAACAGAAGAAAACGGACTGGCATCGACTCACGTTCTGGTCCGGCGCGGCGGAAACCGTCGAGAAGTGGGTGCGAAAGGGAACGCGAATGTACGTGGAGGGACGCATCGAGTACGGTTCCTATGACAGGGATGGTGTGGCCATCCCCACCGTTGACGTCGTCGTGCAGGAGTTCGTCTTTCTCGACGGACGGCCGAACGGAGACTCTGTGGGTGCCGACCTGTCTCTCGACGAGTCGAACCTTCTGGACTGATTGGCGTTGCGCGTTTCCCACGCTGGTCGCCAAACTACATGCTGACTTCATGCATCAACGGAGCAGCAATGGCGGGAGGCTCTGTGCCGGCGGATTCTCGAGCCGGTGGCTCGGTCGGAAGCGTGGCCGAGCGCGAACAGCTGGATCCGATTGACGTGGCCGTGACCCCGTCGCGCCGGGTGCTCGTCACCGGCGCGTCAGGGTTCATCGGGAGTCATCTCCTCCCGCGCCTCGTGTCTCGTGGTCACAGGGTCCGGGCGATGTGGCGGGGGAGGGAAGGTCCGGGGCGCGAGAGTGCGCCCGGTGTCGAGTGGCTGGAGGCCGATGTCACACGACCCGACACTCTGGCCCGGGCCACGTTCGAGTGTGATGTCGTTGTGCACCTGGCGGGCTGCAGTTCGTCGCAGTCGGGAGTGGGTCTCGAGCCTGTCAATGTGGCCGGCACTCGAAACGTCCTCCTGGCGGCGCTCGAGGCGAAGGTCGGACGGTTCGTGTACGTTAGCGCGCTGGGGGCGAGCCCCGCCGCCGGACCCTATTCCCGGAGCCGTTTCGAGGCCGAAGACGCTGTGATGTCGTCGGGTCTCGAATACGTGATCCTGAGACCATGCGTCGTGTACGGTCCCTCGGACCATTTCGTTACGGCCATCGTGCGTCTCCTCCGAAGGTTGCCGGTCTTTCCGATGCTCGGAGATGGGACGTTCCGTCTGCAGCCGCTCGCCGTGGAGGACATGGTGGATGCACTCACCCAGTGCGTCGAGCGCGCCGACGTGGAAGGAGGTCTGTACGAGATCGCCGGCCCTGACCGGATCAGCTTCACGACGATCGTTCGGACCATCGGCGAGGTAGCCGGCTGCCGGCGCCCGATTCTGCCGTTGCCGGACGGTGTGGCTTCCCAGGCCACCCGCTTGGCCCGCAAAGCGGGGTTTCCGACGCCGATCACGCGTGACCAGCTGGATGTCTTGCGCTGGGGCAGCGTGCTGAGTGGCGCCGAGAATCCGTTGCGTACCGTGTTTCGAGTGAAGCCGCTTCCGTTTCGTGACGCGTTGGAGGACTACCTGGAGACCGGGTCGGACGACACGGACCGGGTCGACGGATACTCGGAGGGGGGCGGGTGAGCGTGAACGGCGAAGGAACGATTACCCCGGAGTCGGGGACATCCGGCGCCGCCCATGAAGATCACCACGGTGCCGGCTTTCTAACGGTAGGGAACTTCCTCTCACTGCTTCGGATTCCACTGGGGTTCATGTTCCTGGTTGTGGACGATGCGAGGTGGGTGGCTGTTATCGTCGTCGTGGGCGCGGCGACCGACCTACTGGACGGGTTCGCCGCGCGACTCACTCACACGGAGTCGGAGATCGGGGCCCTCTTGGATCCGTTCTGCGACCGGATATTCGTGTTCCTCGCGCTGGTATCGTTCCTGCCAACGGGCCGTATCGATTGGGCCGGATTCCTCATCCTCATTCTCAGGGACATATTCACCGGAGGCGTGTTCCTGGTCGGGCGGCTGGCCGGCAAGGAGATGCCGTTCCATTCGAAGATCGGGGGAAAGCTGACGACGGCTCTCCAGGTCGTCGCTCTGCTTACCCTGATCTTCTATCCGGGATACGTCAAACTACCGATCTACCTGACGGGCGTCGTATCCGTTTACGCGATCATCGATTACGGGATGGCCGGCATCAGGAAGTGGCAACTTGACCCGAAAACGGTCGCTGCAGCCGGCTGAAAGCCAATGCGCGTCAGCCGGGGTCGTTCAGCGACCCGGGACAGGTCTCTAGCGCTCCAGGACGTTGGGAGCGAGGGGCATCCCCGGGGAGAGCCGCTCGATACCTCCCACGACCACCTGCGTACCCGCCTGGAGTCCGCTCACGATCTCCACCCAGCCGGGAGTACGGACGCCGAGCACGACCTCGATACGCTCGGCCGTCCCGTCCTCGGTGACGATCCACACGTAGTCCGCTCCCTGGAGCGGCAGGATGGCGTCTTCGGGCACGACCACCGCTTCCGGTCGCACCTCCATGACGTGACGGGCCTCGATGAACATCCCCGGCTTCAGGATCCGGTCCTTGTTGGAAAGGATGGCCTTGACGGTGATCGTCCGGCCCGGGAGCTGAACGCGAGGGTCGACGAAATCCACAGTGCCCTCGAATTCCCGTTCCGGCACCGATGCGACGCGGAACGTGATCCTCTGTCCGACCTCGAGACGCTGTGAAAACCGCTCCGGCACCTGGAAACTCGCGCGCTGCGGGTCCACGGTCTGGAGGGTAGTCAGACGGTCGGCAGAGGTCACGTAGTCTCCCACGCTGACGAACCTCTCGCCCACGACGCCACCGAACGGGGCTCGAACCAGCGTGCGGTCGAGCCGCGTCTGCTGCAGCTCCAGCTGTGCGTCCGCACTCCGGTAGCTGGCCTCGGCGCGCTCGAGATCGGCTTCCGACGAGGCGTCTCGGGCGATCAGTTCGCGCGTGCGCGCCAAGGCCTGTTCCGCCAGATCCCGGTCGGCCTGAAGACGCGCGACCTGGGACTGCAGCTCCGCGTCGTCCACCTTGAACAGCGGCGTACCGGCGCGTACTTCGGCTCCTTCCCTGACGAGGATCTGGTTGAGGCGGCCCGACACCTCCGGTCGCAGCTCGATCGCCTGGACCGCTTCGATCTGGCCCGTCGCGCCGATCGCGTCCACGACCGTGTCCAGGCGGGCTGCGACGACGTCCACGGGCAGTCCCCGCGGTTCTCCGCCGGGGCCTCCTCCCGGTCCGCCTCCCTGCGAGCCTCCTCCTTCGCTCGCGTCGCCGCCAGAGCATGCCCCGGCCGCCAGCCAGAACACGGCCAGCACTGCCGCACGGCTGACCCCGTACAATCTCTTTGATCCAGCCATCACAGATCTCGAACCCCTCATTTGTCGAACAGCCGGCGACCCAGGATGGCTTCCACACCAGCCAGAGCGAGCCGTGTCGTGAAGCGTGACTGCACCAGTCCCGCTTCGGCTTCCGTCAGGTCCACCTGGGCGACGACCAGATCGAGGATCGCCGTGGCTCCCACCTGGTACCGCTCTTCCCGCACCCGCAGATTCTCGCGCGCCACTACGACCGCCCGGGCCGCCAACGCCGCGCTCGCCCGTGCCGCCTCGTACGCCTGGTAGGCCGCCACGATGTTGCGTCCGACCTCCCTCTCCGCGTCCGCGCGTGCGGCCTCGGCTACCTGGCGGCGAGTGTTGGCGCGGTAGACGCGCAGCTCGCGGTTCGCGCCGTCCCAGATCGGGAAACTCAACGCGAGGCCATATGTGGTCCTCGTCGTCGCCTGCGGAATGATCTCCTCGTCAAAGCCCGCCCACTGGCCGAACAGGCTGAGGGTCGGGAGGTAGCTGCTTCTCTCCGCTTTGAAGGCCGCTTCCGCCATCCGCGCGTCGGCCTGCACCACTCCCACACGGGGGCTCGAGGAGAGTGCCTCCTGCAACGCTTCGGCCTCCGTGATCGGAAGCTCGCCCGTCGGAATCGTATCCAGGGGAGCCGCGTCCACGGGTCCCGTGTGACCGATCCGGCGGCCGAGTTGGAAGCGGGCCACGGCGAGCACCGACTCCTGCTGGAGCAGCTCCACCTGCGCCCGGGTGAGCTCGAGCAGCAACTGGAGAGAGTCCGTCTGAACGGCCGCGCCCGAGATCACGCGAGCTCGCGCGACCGCGAGCTGTTGCTCCGCCCGTCGAGTTCTCTCCGTCGCTACGCGGAGCAGCTCCGTCTGGGCGACCACGTCGTAGTAGTCCGCCTCGGTACCGAGCGCCGTCAGGAAGCGGGCCTCCAGCTCGCCGGCCCTGGCTCCGTCCACCTCGGCCGCCGAGCCCTGCATGTCGTAGATCTTGGCGCCGCCACGGAACAGGTCGTAGCTGGCGCCAAGAGTCGCCGTCGTCAGCTTGTCCGTGAGTTCACCGGTGCCGAAGTTGAATTGCTCGGACGAAAACCGGTTCAACGACCATCGGAACTCGATGCTGGGGAGGAGGAAGGCCGACCAGGCCTTCCGGCGCACCCAGTCGGCGTCGCCCACCTGGCGAAGGGCGGCAACGTAGTTCGGGTCTACGCCCGCCGCTCTGCGGAGCGCCTCCGGAAGAGTGACCCGAAGAATCGAGTCCCGCGTTTCCTGATCCGCTGCGACCGCCGCCGCCAGATTCCTCGATTCGAGGAGAACCTCGTCTCCGGGCACCCCGGGCGTCGGAGTCGCGAGCTGGCCGAACACGGGAACGGGATCGGCCGATGACACGGCGATCAGCAGACAGGCGACGAGCGCCACTGATCGCGTCCAGCCTCTCATCACGCCTCCACCTCCACGGCACTCAACGACTCCAGTGATTCCAGCGCCTTTTTCCTGCGCCGCCGGTCTCCGAGAGCGTCGAACAGAGTGTACACCGACGGCACCAGGAACAGAGTCAGCGCGGTAGAAAACAGCAGACCGCCCACCACGGCGTAGCCCAACGGTCTCCGGCTGGCCGCCCCGGCGCCGAGGCCCAACGCGATCGGAAGCAGCGCGAAGATCGTAGCGACCGATGTCATGAGGATCGGCCGGAGGCGAATGCGGGCGGCCTCCAGCATCGCCTCGACGCTGTCCATGCCCCGGGCTTTGAGCTGATTGGCGTACTCGACGAGCAGGATCGAGTTCTTTGTCACGATCCCGATGAGCAGGATCATGCCGATCTGGCTGAACAGGTTGAGAGTCGAGCCAGCCAGCAGGAGCGTCAGGAGCGCTCCGGTCACGGCGAGCGGAACGGCGAGCAGCACCGTCAATGGATGCACCAGGGACTCGAACTGCGCCGCCAGGACCATGTAGACCACGATCAGCGCAAGCACGAACGCGAAGTAGAGGGCGTTGCCGCTTTCCTCGAGCTCTCGAGATTCACCCGCCAGCGCCGTGGAGCTTCCCGGGGGGAGCACTTCCGCGGCCGCAGCGTTCAGCGAATCGATCGCCTGGCCCAGGGTGAGCCCGGGCTGCAAGGCCGCCGTGAGCGTGAACGAGGGCACTCGATCGAAGTGATTCAACTGGCGCGGCCCTACGCCCTCCTCGACCCGGGCTACGGCGTCGAGCGACACCAGAACACCTTCTCTGCCGCGAAGGTAGATGCCGGACATGTCGCCGGGTGTCGCGCGTTCGGTGGGCTCGAGCTGGACGATCACGTCGTAGAGCCTGTTCTCTCGGGTGAACGTGCTGACCCGCTGGCCTCCGAGGAGGGCCTGCAGGGAGCTCGAGATGTCCACGATCGCGATGCCGGCGTCCTCCGCCCGGTCACGCTCGTAGATGACCGTCAGCTCCGGCTTGTTGACGCGCAGGTTCGTGTCGACGTTGATCAGGCCAGGAATCTGCCTCGCGCGCCCCGTCATCCGGTCCATCGCAACGGCCAGTGAGTCGAAGTCCGGATTGCGCACAACATAATTCACCGGGCTCCCGAACCCGATGGCCGCCGGCGCGCTGGCGAACGCAAAGAGCCCGGGGATCGCGAACATCTGCGGCCTGATTTCGGCGAGGATCTCCTCTACGCTCCGCTCCCGCTCTCCCCAGTCCGTGAGCCGGGCAAAGATGATCCCGTTATTCACGCCGCCGGGCCAGCCCGTGATGCTGAAGTAGCTCTGGATCTCGGGAACACGGGCCAGGATCTCCTCCACCTGCATCTGGTAGCCCTGTGTGTACTCGAGCGATGCCCCCTCGGGAGCCACCAGGAAGCTGATGATGGAGCCCCGGTCCTCCGGGGGCAGGAACTCACGCTCCAGCCGGGTGAACAGGAATATCCCGAGGAAAACCGTCGCGACGCCGCCCGCCACGACCAGCCCGCGGTGACGGATCGCGATGGCCAGGTGGCGGCGGTAGGCTGCTGCGATTCCGTCGAACGTCCGTTCGAAGATCAGGAACAGCCTCCCGTGGGTCTTCGGCACGCGGAGGATCCGGGCGCTTAGCATGGGGGTGAGCGTCAGCGCGACGAAGCTCGACACGACAACGGCGCCGGCAAGAGCGATTCCGAACTCGTTGAAGAGTCGGCCCGCCGTCCCTTGCAGAAACGCCAGCGGTGTGAACACGGCCACCAGCGCGACCGTCGTTGCGATGACGGCGAACGCGATCTCGCTCGTACCCCTCATCGCGGCAGTGGTTGGCTCTTCGCCCAGTTCCTCCTGGTGTCTATAAGCATTCTCCAGGACGATGATCGCGTCGTCGACCACGATCCCGATTCCGAGGATGAGCGCGAGCAGAGTGAAGTTGTTGATCGTGAAGCCGAACGCGTACAGCACGGCGAACGCCGCCGTGATGGACGTGGGTATCGCGAGTCCGGGGATGATCGTCGCGCGGAAATTCCTGAGGAATACGAAGATGATGAATACGACGAGGATCCCGGCGAGGACCAGCGTCTCCTCCGCCTCCTGGATCGAGCGGCGCACGAACAGGGCCTGGTCGAACCCGACGCTGAAGGACACGCCCGGCGGAAGCGCTTTCTGGATGGCTGGAATCTCCGCCCGCACCGCGTCAGAGACCTCGATCAGGTTGGCCTTCGATTGACGGACCACTCCGATCGCGACGGCTCTCTCACCGTTGAACCGAAGAGCCCAGCGGTCGTTCTCGGCTCCGAGCTCGACCCGGGCGACGTCACGGAGGCGAACGACCTGGCCGCTCGAGCTGGATACGACCAGTGCACCGAATTCGTCGGGCGTCTTCAGCTCACCGAGGGAACGGACCGTGAATTCCCGCCGCTGGCTCTCGATGCGGCCGGCCGGGACCTCGACGTTCCGGCTCCGGATCGCCGCGATCACGTCCTGTACGGTGAGCCCCCTGGCCGCGAGCTCACGTGACTCCAGCCACACGCGCATCGCGTACCGGCGCTCGCCCGCGATCTGAGCCCGCCCGACTCCGGGCAGCGACTGGAGGCGTCGCTTTACGATCCGATCGGCGATGTCAGAAAGCTGCAGCAGATCGTAGTTGGCGCCCGCGAGCGCCAGCCACATGAAGGGTTGGGCGTCGGCTTCCTGCTTGGCCACGACGGGTTCCAGGATGTCCTGAGGCAGTCTGCCCCGGACGCGCGCCACCTTGTCACGGACGTCCTGGGCAGCGAGTTCGAGATCGCGATCGAGGGTGAACTCGATCGTGATGTTGCTGTTTTCCTCCCCACTCGTGGACGTGAGGGTTCGGACGCCGGGAAGCGTGCTCAGCTCTTCCTCGAGAATGTCGGTGACGGTGGTCTCCATTACGCGAGGGTTGGCACCGCGAAGGAAGACGGACACGGACACGATGGGCGGATCTACGTCGGGCAGCTCCCGCACCGACAGCCGGTTGAAGCTCAGGACCCCGAACAGGATGAGCGCAGCCGCGACCATGCTCGTCAGCACGGGGCGACGGATTGATGTATCGGATAGTATCAACGCAACCTCGCCAACTACGATGTCCAGACCGACGTTCCGGTTCTGTTACAACACGCGTCCAGATTGTTCCGTTGCGGACCCGGGAAGGAGCAGGTCCACGTCCGGCTCGACTCCCAGATGTTCGAGGACGAGTCGGTTCTGAGTGGTAACCACGACCTGGCGCTCTGTCGCCAGCTCGCTCAAAAGATTCCAGACATCGCGCGAATGGGACTCATCGAGGTGCGTGAAAGGCTCATCCACGAGCAGAGGGTGGTGAAGCCCGTCACGGGACAGGAAGTCGGCGGTTCCGAGCCGAATGGCCAGGAGGACGATATGGTTCTCGCCGAAGCTCAGCGGTGGTGATTCGAGGGGCACCGGGCGGCCAAGCAGACCGACCCGTGACGAGGCGAGGTCCCCCTCCGTCGCGACCGGACCCAACCGGCCTCCCGACAGATCGTCGAGTCTTTCGTTTACGGCTCCCAGAAGTCGGCCCTGGTCCGTGGCCCGAAACTCCTCGTAGGCGTCGCGGACGAGATCCCAGGCGAGCCTGCCAACCTCTGCTTCGGCCTCCTTTTCGCGGATCCGGTCCCGGAGGCCCGCGAGCTCGCGCTCGAGCGCGAATACGTCCTCGGCCATCCGCTTCAGATCTCGAAGCTCGAGATCGAGGTCTGCCTGTCGCGCGCGCAGAGCATCCCGGCGTTCCCGGCGCTCTTCACGCGCCGCCTCGATGGCGGGCACCGATTCCTCCACCCCGTCAGGAAGCCCTGGCGTCGCCGGCTGCTCCTCCGCTCGAAGCTGGATCCGGGCCAGCGCCGTGCGGGCCTCGCCCTCAGCCGCCTCGAGGTGCTGAGCGACGGCCGCCGGACCCGCCTCTTCCGCACCTGCCGCTTCGATGCGAACGAGGGCACCCGCGCGCTCGCTGGACTGCCGCACCGTTTGCTCGGCCTGCAGGAGGGCCGTGCGCGCATCCGCCTGCTTGCGGAACCTCTCCCGGTGCACGACTCGCGTGTCCGGAGACAGGCCGGGTTGAGGGAAGTCCGCTACGATACTGGCGAGTTTCGATTTCACGGCAGCCAGGTCCGCCTCCCGGCTCACGGACAGGTCGTACAACCGTTCTTCCGCGTCGCGTATGACGGAACGTCGGTGCCATGCGTAGGCGCCAATGAGCGCCAGCCCGGCGGAGCCCAGCATCCAACCGGCCGTCGAGCTGACGGTGAGGCCGATTCCAAGCCCCAGGAGCACCAGCGCCGCACCGGCGAGCGCGATGACAGGTCGGTGGGGACGTTCACTGTCCGGCTCCGGCGCCGTCCCGGATTCGTCGTCCAGCACACGGAGTTTTTCCCACAGGGCTTCCGCCTGTCCGAGGCGCGATTCGAAGTCGGCGGGGTATCGACCGCCGGCTTCCGCCGCCGCCAGTTCCATATTCGCCCGCTCGAGGCCGGTCCGCGCTTCCCGGAGCCACCGGATCGACTCCGAAAGGGTCGCCAGGTGTGAGCTTGCTTCCTTCTCCTCGGCGATCAGCGTGCGTCGCTCGGTAATCGGGCGATACGAGGACTCGAGAAGTCCGATCTCGACTTCGACACGTTTCGTCTCGGCCCGGGTCTGGGCCTCCAGCTCGAGCAAAGGCTTGCGGCGTTCGCGCGCCGTGCGAGCGGCCTCCAGCCGGCTGACGACGGCTTCGGTGTCCTCGCGGAGGTTCTCGATCTCTCTCGAGCGATTCTTTCGCCGGCCGCCGAGCTCGATGGACTCCCGAGTCAGCTCGTCGAAGGAGTCGCGCAGCTCCTTGAGGGCCGTCTCGACTCGGCGATGCGAGCCCGCTGCGGCGCGCAGGAGCTCGTCGTCCAGTCTGGTGTCCACCAGTTCGCCCTGCGCGATCCACGCCGTCGCGCGGTACGGCTCCAGCGTCGCGAAACCGACCCATCCCCTGACCAGGTCCTGGTAATGTCGACTCTCGCTTCGCACTCCCGAAGGATTGGCGTCACCCCGGAACAACTCTTCTCCGCTCCCGCTTGCTCGCGCCACGACCTGGTCCGTCGCGAAGTCACGGTGTACCACGACGGCGGTCCCGTCGGCTGCTACGAATTCCAGCTCGGCTTCCGCGGGCCTGCCCGACCAGGGCCGGCGGAGCTCGAGGAGCCTCCGCTCCTCCGGCTTCCGCTTGCTGAATCCGTACAGGGCCCGGACGAACGCCTCGAGAAGTGTCGT
>CAXMRU010000267.1:0-28831 GCA_964195715.1 Akkermansiaceae bacterium
GTAGAATCAATACCAGTATCCCGGGGCGTCCGCAAGGGTGCAACGATCCATTCTGGTATGCTTTAGCAAGGGTCACGCGTGGACGACCGTCACACCGCGAGGTTGCCGATCGTTCCCTCCACCTCCGAGATCAGGGCCAGCTTCTCGTTCCACGGCAGGAACGCGCTGCGGAACCCGTTCAGAACGATTTCGACGAGCTCGGCCCGCGTGAACCCGAGGTGGGCGGCCGCGCGCACGTACTCTTCGGTCATCGTGGTGCCGCTCATCAGGCGGTTGTCCGTGTGCAGGCTGACCAGGAGGCCGTCGTCGAAGTATCCGCGCACCGGGTGCGACTCGAAGCTCTCGACCGCGTGAGTCTGGACATTGCTCGTCAGGCAGACCTCGATCGGGATCCGGTGGTCGTTGACGTATCTCCGCAGGTCCGGGTCCTCGTACAGCCGCGTTCCGTGGCCGATCCGGTGGGCTCCACAGCCGTGCAACGCCTCCGCGATCGACTGCGCGCCCGCGGCCTCTCCGGCGTGGATCGTGACATTCAGATTGGCTTCGCGGGCGATTCGAAACGCCTCGGCGTGCCGGGTCGCCGGATTCCCGGCCTCGCCGCCCGCCAGGTCGAACGCCACGACGCCGCGGTCCTTGAAGGCCACCGCGAGCTCGGCCAGGCGTACCGACGTTTCGGGAGGCAGGTTGCGAATGCCGCAGATGATGAGACCGGCCTTCACACCCAGCTCGGCCTCTGCCTGCCGGACCCCGCGAAGCGGGGCCTCGACGGCCTCCTCGAGCGTCAGATCTCCCTGCTGGTGCAGGATCGGCGAATAGCGGATTTCCAGGTAGCGCACGTTCTCCGCAGCCGCGTCCTCGCACAGCTCGCGCGCCGTGCGTTCCAGAGACTCCGCGGTCTGCATCACCGACAGCGTCAGGTCGAAACGCTTCAGGTAGTCCATCAGGTCACGACCGTCCTGTACGTACATATAGTCGTACAGGGAGTGTTCATCGTCGTAGGGGAGTGAGACGCCGGCGTCTGCAGCCAGTTCCATGATCGTTGACGGCCGAAGGGATCCGTCCAGGTGCAGGTGCAGCTCCGCCTTCGGTACCGCGTGCAGGCGCTCCCGCAGCTCGCTCCTCTGTGAATCGTCCATCAGGCTGCTCCTTCCGCTGCGGACCGCGCTTCCTCCAGCGCCGCGTGGGCCGCGGCTAGCCTCGCCACCGGAACGCGGAACGGCGAGCAGGACACGTAGTCCATCCCGAGCCCGTGGCAGAACACCACCGAGTCCGGATCTCCGCCATGTTCTCCGCAGATTCCCACTTTAAGCTCCGGGTGTCGCTCGCGCCCCTCGCTCACGGCCAGCCGCATCAGACGTCCGACTCCCTCCGTGTCGATCGACTGGAACGGGTCGCGCTCGTATACGCCCGCCTCCACGTACAGGGGCAGGAAGTTGCCGGCGTCATCGCGCGAGAGTCCGAGCGTCGTCTGCGTGAGGTCGTTCGTACCGAACGAGAAGAATTCTGCCTTGTCCGCGATGTCGCCCGCAGTAAGGCAGGCCCGTGGCAGCTCGATCATCGTGCCGACGAGGTAGTCCACCTCGCGGTCCTGCTCCGCGAACACTTCCCGCGCCGTGGCATCGATAATGGCGCGCTGGTTCGTGAACTCGTCCACGTGCCCCACGAGCGGCACCATGATCTCCGGCAGGACCTCCACTCCTTCCGCTGCCACTTCGAGCGCGGCTTCGATAATCGCCCGTGCCTGCATGGCGGTGATCTCGGGGTGAGAGTAACCGAGCCGGCAGCCGCGGTGACCCAGCATGGGGTTGGACTCTTGAAGCCGGGCGACGGCGCCCTCGATGTCTGCGACCGAACGACCGAGACCCGCTGCCAGGCGGCTCGCATCCTCGGCCTCCGTCGGCAGGAACTCGTGCAGCGGCGGATCGAGCAGCCGGATCGTCACCGGAAGGCCGTCCATGGCGCGGAATATCCCTGCGAAATCCGAGCGCTGCATGGGGAGAAGCTTGGCAAGGGCGGCCGACCGCCCGGCCTCGTCGCTCGCCAGGATCATCTCCCGCACGGCGTCGATGCGCTCCTCGCCGAAGAACATGTGCTCCGTGCGGCACAGCCCGATGCCCTCCGCTCCGAACTTCCGGGCCGCGGCGGAGTCGGCCGGGTTGTCCGCGTTGGTGCGCACTCGAAGCCTGCGAAACCCGTCCGCCCATCCCATGAGAGTGTGAAAGTCCTCGCCCGGCTCGGGCTTCACGGTCGGGATCTGCCCTTCGATGATCTCTCCCGAGGCCCCGTCGACCGTGATCCAATCGCCGCGTTTCACGATCTTGCCGCGCGCCCGGATCTCGCCCGCCTGTTCGTCAATCTCGAGTTCCCGGGTGCCGACGACGCAGCACGTGCCCATGCCGCGGGCGACGACAGCGGCGTGGCTCGACTTGCCGCCTCTGGCGGTCACGATCGCCACCGCGGCCACCATTCCCTCGAAGTCGTCGGGAGAGGTCTCCTGCCGGACGAGGATCACGGGATTGCCGTCGGTCGCTTCCTCCACGGCTTCCTTCGCCGTGAGGACGATGCGCCCGCTCGCTGCGCCCGGAGATGCCGGGTTGCCCACGGCCAGTGGAGTGAAGTCGATCGACGGGTCGACCATGGGGTGAAGCACCTGCTCCAGGCGGTCCGGCTCCACACGCATCACTGCCTGCTCCCGGGTGATGAGGCCCTCGTTCGCCATGTCGACCGCGATGCGGACCGCTGCGCGTGCGGTTCGCTTTCCGGTCCTCGTCTGCAGCAGATAGAGAGTGCCCTTCTCGACGGTGAACTCCAGGTCCTGCATCTCCTGGTAGTGCGTCTCCAGACTGTGCGCCGTTTCGAGCAGCTGAGCGTAGGGCTCGGGCAGGTACTCCTGCATTTGCTCGATGGAGAGCGGGTGCCGGGTTCCGGACACGACGTCCTCTCCCTGGGCGTTGATCAGGAACTCTCCGAACAGCTTGGGCTCACCGTCCGCCGCGTTCCGGGTGAACGCCACGCCTGTCCCGCAGTCCTGTCCCCGGTTGCCGTATACCATCGTCTGGACGTTCACGGCGGTCCCGAGGTCGTGCGGAATCCGGTACGTCTTCCGGTATGCCTGGGCGCGCGGGGTGCGCCAACTCCGGAAGACGGCCTCGATCGCCCCCCATAGCTGGTCCTCCGGCTTCTCGGGGAACGGGGCATTGGACTCCGTCTCGATCAGCTCCTTGTAGCGGTGCACGACGCTGCGCAGGGCGTCGGCGTCCAGCTCGTTGTCCGTCTCCACACCTGCCTGTCGCTTCGTGTCCGACAGGATGGCCTCGAACGAGTCGTGTCCGACCTCGAGCACGACGTCCGAGTACATCTGCAGGAACCGCCGGTAGCTGTCGTACGCGAAGCACTCGTTCCCCGAGATGCGAGCCAGCGCGTCCACCGTCCGGTCGTTGAGCCCCAGGTTCAGGATCGTGTCCATCATCCCGGGCATCGAGACGGCACCGCCGGAGCGCACGGATACAAGGAGCGGGTCGTCCGCGCCTCCGAACTCCTTCTGAGTGAGGCGCTGGAGACGCTTGATCGCGTCGGTGACCTGCTGCTCCACACCATCCGGGAGGTCGTGGGCGATCAGGTGATGCCGGCACACCTCAGTCGTGATGGTGAACCCGGGCGGCACGCGGATGCCCAGTCGCGTCATCTCGGCCAGGTTCGCGCCCTTACCGCCGAGGAGGCTCTGCATCCCCCGGTCGCCGTCGGTCTGGCCCTTGGAAAAGAAGTAGACGTGTTTCATAAATATCGTCTCATAGCAGGTTGCTGAAGAACCCTGTCAGAACGCGACGGTGGTGCCAAAATCAGCGTACGCGACTTCCAGCGATGGCTCCGTTCTCCAGGTCCACGAGCGGAGCGGGGTAGTCGCCGGTCCAGCATGCTTCGCAGAACGGCCCGTGCTCCTCGACCATCGCGCGCATGCCCTCGAGAGACAGGTAACCCAGCGACTCGACCTCGAGGTGCTGGCGGATTTCCTCGACGGTGTGGGTCGCGCCGATGAGCTCCTCCCGCGTGGGCATGTCGATGCCGTAGTAGCACGGCGCTATGATCGGCGGCGAGGCCACGCGGAAGTGGATCTCCCTGGCACCCGCTTCCTTGAGAAGAGTGACCAGGCCACGGCTCGTGGTACCGCGCACCAGCGAGTCGTCGATAACGACCACTCGGCGACCCTCTATGAGCTCGGTTACCGGGTTGTACTTGACCCGGACCCGGAAGTCGCGCCCCTCCTGGACCGGATGGATGAACGTGCGCCCGACGTAGTGATTTCGGATCAGCGCCAGCTCGTAGGGGAGCCCGGACTCTTCGGCGTAGCCGAGGGCTGCCGAGTTGGACGAATCCGGCACCGCGAACACGCAGTCGGCGTCGGCCGGGTGTTCACGAGCCAGCTGCCGGCCGAACGCCCGGCGGGCCCGGTCCACGGTGCAGCCCCAGATGCGGGAGTCCGGGCGCGCGAAGTACACCAGCTCGAACAGGCACGGGGAATGGGGTGCGGGCTCCAAGGGACGCAGTCTCTGGATCTTGCCGTCCTCGATCCTGAGGACTTCACCGGGCTGCACGTCCCGCTCGTACTCGGCCCCCACGATGTCCAGCGCACAAGTCTCGGACGCCACGACGACGGCGTCTCCGAGCCGGCCGAGGACCAGCGGCCGGAAGCCCCGCGAGTCGCGTGCCACGTAGAGAGTGCGGCCGACACTCAGAAGCAGCGAGAATGCTCCGACCAGCTGAGAGAGCGCGTCGTCCACCTGGTGGTCCGGAAGCTCGCGCCTCGACCGGGCGATCAGGTGGATCACAACTTCCGAGTCGCTCTCCGTCTGGAAGATGGCTCCTTCGCCCGAGAGGCGATCGCGGAGCTCGACCCCATTTGTCAGGGTTCCGTTGTGTGCCAGGGACATGCTGCCGTGGCGGTAGTTGACCAGCACCGGCTGGGCATTACGCAAGCTCGAGCTTCCGGCCGTCGAATAGCGCACGTGGCCGAGCGCCATGTCGCCGGGGAGGTCTGCCAGTATGGAATCGTCGAAGGCCTCGCTCACGTGGCCCATGCCCTTGTGCGAGCGGGCGGATCCGTCCGAGTCGATTGCCACGATGCCGGCGGACTCCTGCCCCCGGTGCTGCAGAGAGTAGAGGCCGAGAAATGCGAGCTCGGCCGCTTTCTCGATTCCGGTGATGGCAAAGATGCCGCACTCGTCCCGCACCCTGTCGTCGTCCCGCCACGTGGGGAGGGTCCTGCGAGCCCGTTCCGACATCAGAACTCTGGAAGCGGGTGAGAGGTGATGCGCTCGTATGCTTCTCGATACCTCGCCGTCGTCGCCGATACTACGGCCTCGGGAAGATCCGGCGCCGGCGGCTGTCGGTTCCACTCACCGGCCTGGACCTGCTCTTCGAGGTAGTCGCGCACCGGCTGCTTGTCGAGAGACGGAGGCGTGTGCCCCGGCTCGTATTCACTTTCCGGCCAGAAGCGCGACGAATCGGGCGTCAGCGCCTCGTCGATCAGGAGCAATTCACCCATGGGCGAAGTGCCGAACTCGAACTTGGTGTCCGCGATGATGATCCCGTTCCGGCGAGCGTGGTCCCTCGCGTACCGATACAGCTCGAGGCTCCTTTCCTTCAGGAACTCGGCGACCTTGCTGCCGACCATTCTCTTGACCTGACCGAACGTGATGTTCTCGTCGTGACCTTCCTCGGCCTTGGTGGCGGGCGAGAAGATCGGTTCGTCCAGCTGTTGCGCTTCGACCAGGCCCTCGGGCAGGGGTTCGCCGGCCAGCGTTCCCGTGGCTCGGTACTCCTTCCATGCAGAGCCCGTGATGAAGCCGCGGACCACGCACTCGACAGGGAAGGGGTCGGCACGCAGCACGAGCATCCCCCGGCCTGCCCACCGGTCCCGGGTGTCTGCCAATCGGGGCTCGATCTCTATGATCCGGTCCGGGTCGGCGCTCACGCAGTGGTTCTGGACGATGTGGTTCGTTCGATCGAACCAGTAGCGGGACAACTGGGTGAGGACGGATCCCTTGTCGGGGATCGGCTGCGGGATCACGCAGTCGAACGCGCTGATGCGGTCGCTCGCCACGAGTAGGAGATGGTCGCCCAGGTCGAATATCTCCCTGACCTTTCCCTCTCGGAGGAGCGGAAACGGGAGATCGGATCGCTTCACGGTCGACATTGGCTCCCTTCGTCCATTCTCTCGATCGTCCAGGGGGATCTCAAACGCGTAGCTCCGCCGGTCCCAGGTTCTCGCCACCGCCACCTTCCAGGGCCGGCTCGACCCGATCCCTCAGAAAGCGCTCTACCTGTCCGGGGGCGCGACCCACGAGGGCCTCCGGGTCGGCCAGTTCCTGGAGCTCATCCATCGACAGGCCGATGGCCTCGTCAGCTTCCACCCGCCGGAAGAAGTCGTTGTCGTGTGCGCCTTCGTCGAGGCGTGCCCTGGCGTCCATCGCGTGGCGCCTGAGCCGCTCGTGCAGGTCTTGCCGGTCTCGGCCCCTCTCGACCCCCGCAATGAGAATCCGCTCCACGACGAGGAACGGCAGGGCGTGGTCGAGTCGCGTCCGGATCACCGCCTCGTGCACCACGAGCCCGGAAGCCACGTTGCTTACGAGCTGCAGGATTGCGTCCGCCGACAGGAACGCCTCGGGAATGGCGATCCGACGGTTAGCGGAGTCGTCGAGAGTGCGCTCGAACCCCTGCACGGCGGCCGTCCATGCCGCGTCGAGCTGCAGCGTGCACAGGTGCCGGGCGAGGGAGCAAATGCGCTCCGAGCGCATCGGGTTCCTCTTGTATGGCATCGCGGAGGAGCCGATCTGGCGGCTTCCGAACGGTTCCTCGATCTCGCCGTAGCTCTGCAGGAGCCGTACGTCCTGTCCGAACCGGCTGGTGCTGGCGCCAATCCCCGCGAGCGTCGAGAGCACTCGATGATCCACCTTGCGTGGATACGTCTGCCCCACGACGTCGTATGTGCCCGGGAAGCCGAAACTCGCCGCCAGGCGGGCGTTGAGCTCGTCTACCTTCTCGTCGTTGCCGCCGAGCAGCTGCAGGAAGCTGTCTTCCGTGCCGGTCGTCCCACGGGCGCCACGGAACCGGAGCTCGTCGAGCACCAGGTCCACCTGCTCGAAATCAGTAAGCAGGTCCTGCAGCCACAGGGAGGCGCGCTTGCCCACCGTGGTGGGCTGGGCCGGCTGCCAGTGGGTGTAGCCGAGCGTGGGAAGCGCACGGTACCTGTGCGCGAAGTCCGACAGGGCCGCGATCGAAGCGAGGAGGCGGGCCCGCACGATCAGCAGGCCGTCACGGAGCTGGATGAGCCCCGCGTTGTCCGTCACGAAGCAGCTGGTGGCGCCAAGGTGGATATATGGACGCGCCTGTGGAGCTCGCTCGCCGAAGTGGTGGATGTGCGCCATCACGTCGTGCCGCAGTTCCGATTCCAGCTCCGCGACCCGGGCGAGGTCGATGTCGTCGCGAGTCGCCCGCATGGCTGCGATCGCCTCTTCCGGGATCTCGACGCCCAGGTCCCGCTCCGTCTGGGCCAGGGCGATCCACAGGTCCCGCCACGTGAGCGCCTGCCGAGTCGGCGAGAAAACATCGGCCATCTCCGCTGACGCGTAGCGTTCGATCAGCGGATGCGGATAGCTGCTCTGTATGGCTGACAATTTACTGTACGTAGAAGGTGGTTATGTAGATATTCCCGTCCCGGTACAGGCTCACCCGGATGCTACTACGTCCGGAGTAATACTGGAAGAGGTCGGCAACGTCTTCGGCCGACTCCACCCTCCGGCGGTTGACCTCGACGATCACGTCTCCCTGCCGCATGCCCGTAGATGCCGCGTTTCGCTGCGATATCCGGGAGATCATGGCCCCCGCGTCGACCTGCAGGCGGCGCTCGACCGCAATCTGGGGATCGACCGTGATGAGCTCGAGACCGCTCAGCACCTGCAGTCGCTCCGCGGATTCCGACGGCAGTTCCTCGACCCTCAACCGGACGATCCGGTCCCGCCCGTTTCGCTGGTAGCGAACGTCCACGTCTGAGCCGACGCCGGCGTCCACGAGGCCCACTTCCCAGTCGAGAAGACTCGCGATCGGACGACCGCCGATGGCCACGAGGACGTCACCCGGTTCCAGGCCAGCATCTTCGGCCGAGGAACCCGGAGCCACGCGGCGGACGAGCGTTTCCGAGAACAGGAGGGTGTCGGATTCCACGGCCATCGGATCCACGCCGACGAACGGGTGACGGATGCGGCCGAACTCTCGAAGCTCGCTGACTATGCGGAGCGCACGGTCGATGGGGATCGCGAAGCCGAGCCCCTCGGAACCGCCCGAGCGCGAGAAGATGGACGAGTTGACTCCGATCACCCTCCCATCCGCGTTCACCAGCGGACCTCCCGAATTGCCCGGATTGATCGAGGCGTCGGTCTGTACCATGTCGGCAAGGAGCGTCTGCCGCTCGTCGGCCGACCGAATGTCCCTCCCGATCCCGGAGATCACGCCGGCCGTGACCGTCGCCTCGGCGTTGGCCAGCAGGTAGCCGAACGGATTGCCGATCGCGATGGCCGGCTCGCCGACCATCAGGTCCGACGAGGTGCCCAGCGGGGCCGGCGGTACCCGGCCTGGCTCGATTTGAAGCACGGCGATGTCCGTGAGCTCGTCGGCGCCGACCACGGTCGCGGGGTGGACGCGGCCCTCCGCGTCGGTCACGACGATCGAGTCCGCTCCCCGCACCACGTGCTCGTTCGTCACGAGAAAACCGTCCTCGTCGATCGCGAACCCCGACCCATAGGAACGCCGCAGCTGGGACCGCGGGGCCCTGCGGCTGAAGAAGTCCTCGAAGAGGCTGGTGCGTCCGGATCGAGCGATCCTCAGAATGCTGATACTGACGACCGACGGCGCCACGCGGTTCGCCGCCTGTACGATAGGCGTCAGGCGGCGACTGCCGGTCGATTCTTGGACCCGGCCTTCTGCGGCAGGCTCGGCACGCAGGGGGGTTGCCGCCGGTCCTTCCGCTGCCGGGGAATACGCGGCGGACGCTCGCACGGCCGAGCCGCTCGCCGGATCCGCCAGACTTACTTCCGGAAATGTGTCTGCATGACCGCTTTCGCGTTCGTCCAACCGGGACCCCAGGAGAAGCCCGGCCGGGAACGCTGCTACGAGCAGCAGGGGAATCCAGACACGCCAGTCGCGTCGGGTCAAGACGGCCGCACTCCGATCATGGTTCTTTAGAAGCCTGCCATGCGCAGGTGGTTACGTTTCGGCCGGCGCCGAGGAATCGGACTGGGGCACGGGCCACAGTCCGGGCACCCCGGGGGGACGATTCCAACCCTCCCGGTATCGGACGCCCGTAAGGTACAGTCCGCAGGCCGCTGCTGGCGAAGGAGGCCTCACGTCGTCCGATCCCGCCAGGAGCCGGTCCATGTCGTGCGGAGGCCGTTTCCCCGCTCCGACGTCGACCATCGTGGCAACCAGGTATCGTACCATGCGATGTAGGAATCGGTCCGCGACGACCGTGAAGCGGAGATCACCGAGCGGAGTCTCCACCCACTCAGCATTCTCGATCGTGCACACGGTCGCCACATCCGGCTGCCCGGACATCGACAAGCCATCGAAGTCGTGACGACCCAGAACCGTGCGAGCGACCGCTTGCAGTGCCTCCAGGTCCGGTGGCTCGGCGATCCAACACGTGCCGCTTCGGCGGTGAGGCGACCGGCCGGCGAGCCCCGGGGCGACGTAGTACTCGTACCTCCGGCCCGTGGCCTGGAACCGCGGATGAAAATCGGGAGCGGCCTCCCGGAGCGTCTCGATCCACACGTCATCGGGGAGCACGGAATCGAGAGCGCTAGCCAGCTCCTGGATGACCCAGCGCCGCGGGGCTTCGAAGGACATCTCCTGACCGGCGGCATGAACGCCTGAGTCCGTGCGTCCGGCTCCGTTGACCCGCCCTCCGATGCCCAGCCGGCTCAGCCCGGCCTCGAGCTCACCTTGAACGGTTCGGACGCCCGGCTGCACCTGCCAGCCCGAGAACCCCGACCCGTCGTAGTGGACCGTAGCGCGGTAACGCGTACCATCTGCAGAGTGCACGGCGGCAAGCTACCGGAGAGTCGAAATGCGCTGCGATCGGGTTGGCTTCATTCTCGGCGACCTGTCAGTCAGTACTTCCGGATGACGCCGACGACGATACCCTGGACGATCACGCGCTCGGCCGCGTAGTACATCGGGTCCAGGTCGGGGTTGGCGGGCTGGAGACGCACGCTCCCGTCCGGCTCGGCGTAGAACTTCTTCACGGTGGCGCACTCGCCGTCGACCAGGGCGATCACCATCTCACCGTTGTTCGCCGTGTCGCGCGCCTTGACGATCACGTAGTCACCGTCCCGGATCTGCTCCTCGATCATCGAGTCGCCCCTCACCCTGAGGACGTAGTGGGCGACGGGCCCCGATACCATGTCCTCCGGCACCGAGATCGCCTCCTTCTGCTCTATCGCCTCAATTGGCTGTCCGGCGGCGACCGTTCCCAGAAGCGGCAGATCCACGGCCGCGAGTCGCATCTCCGTGCGGGCGAGCTCGATGGAACGGCTCTCGTTGTAGTTTTTCCGGATGTAGCCTTTGGCCTGGAGGTTTGAGAGGTGCTCGTGCACCGTTGCGAGGGAACGGTACTGGAAGAAACCCGCGATCTCCTCAAAGCTCGGCGAATAGCCTCGATCATCGAGAAAGCCTTCGATGAAATCCAGTATTTCCTTCTGCCGTCGCGTCAGGGCCATGGCGTATTCTCCTGCCGGCCAATGTCTGGAACCGAACGGAAACCGAAATCAAGCTACCCGAACAGGAACCGAAATGCAAGCCGGGTGTGGTTGGAATCCGGCTCGGCCCCACCTATGTTGCTCGCCTTCGCATATCAGAGGCGCGGCAGGCAGCTCGCAGGGGGACCATGAGGACACGCTCGAAGAGAGCGACAGACAGAGGGTTCGAGGCGTCCGCGGATCGCTGTCGACCCATCCTCCTGACGCTCTTCCTGGCGACGCTGGCGCTGCCCGGAGCGATGTTCGGACAGGATGTCGAGTCGCTGCCCGGCGCGCGGCTGGCCCCGGCGCTGGCGGCCCGGTTGGATCGGTCCGTGTCGACCGACACCGTGCCGATCATCGTGGAGTTCCGCGCGGAGCCTGCGCCCGCCGGGGTGCCCGGAGATCTCGTCCCCCGGCTCCACGTCCGGTCCGTGAATGCGATGGTGCGCCTCGACTCGGCCCGAGATCGTCTGGGAGATCAGCTCAAGATCCGGGAGCGACTGTGGGTGGTTCCGGCGGCGGTGGCTGACGCCACGCCGGCCGCGGTACAGGCTCTGGCTTCCGATCCCACGGTGCTTCGGATCTATCTGGACGAGCGACTGCCGGTACGCCTTTCACCGATCGCTGGGTCGGTCGCCGATCCGAGCTTCACGTCCCAGGCGATGCGTACGATCGGCGCCGACGCCGTGTGGGATCAGGGGGTCACGGGAGAGGGCACCACGATCGCGTTCTTTGATTCCGGGGTGGACGGAACTAACGCGATGGTCTCGTCCCGGTGGAGGGGAAGACATTCCAACATCCGCGCCGCCTGGTTCGACCCGTTTCTTCGAGCCTCCGTGCCGCAGGACCTGATCGGACATGGAACGCAGGTGGCCGTTTCATCGGTCGGCGCTCTGGCGACCGGTGACACCCTGAAATTCTCCGACGGCAGTATTGTCGTGGCCTCCTCGCCGATCGACATCGTTACGGGACCCGCGCCACGGGCAGAGTGGATCGCCGCCCGCGTATTCGAGCGCTTCGGCGGTGACCTGTACACGCGGCGCTCCGTGTTGCTGCAGGCGTTTCAGTGGGCGCTTGATCCGGACGGGAACCCGGCGACGGCTGATTTCCCCGATGTGATCAACAACAGCTGGGGGCTGATTCCGGGCACGGACGGGTTCGACCCATGTTCGGACATCCTGTACGACGCGATGGACGCCGCGGAAGCGGCCGGCATCGCCGTGCTGTTCGCGGCCGGCAACTTCGGGTCTGACCCTGGATCCGTGACGCCCCCTGGTGCGCGAGATGACCCCGATCTGCGTAGCATGGCCGTCGGAGCGACGGCGGGAGTGCCGGGGAACATAGCGGTCGCCGGCAGTAGCGGGCGTGGTCCATCTCCGTGCAACGGCGGTATCAAACCCGAGATCGTGGCACCGGGCCAGGTCCCCGAGGTCAGGGCAGATGGCGCGTCGGCAGTTCGCCTCACGGGTTTCCAGGTGACCGGCACGTCGTTTTCGGTCGCGCAGGTATCGGGTGCCCTGGCTCTCTTAGCGCAGATCCGCCCGGCGGCCAGTCCGGAGGAGGCTAAGCGGATTCTGCTCGACACCGCGGAGGACATAGGTGTCGCCGGGCCGGACAACGACGCCGGGTACGGGCTTCTGGACGTGCCGCGCGCGGTTCAGAGGGCCAACGCGTCCTTCGCCGGCGGATTCCTGCAGGTCTCCCTCACGCGCCGGACGCTCGACAGCCTGTACGTGGCGATCGGGAACCGGGGAGCGGCGACCTGGCCCGGTGGTGAGCTGTGGGTCGTTCCCCAGGGGAGGGCGCCGGTTGCCCGCGACCTTCCCGCGCTCGCGTCTTCGGACGAGGCCCTTTTCGTCTTTTCGATCGACCCGGAGTCGGGGCTCAGGCAGGTTCGTGTGGTAGTCACGGATGCGTCCGGTGGGATCGTCCTCTCGAGGGTTCTGGTCAGCGGTCCCCCCAACCTTTTCGGGGCTTACATACTCGAGGCCGGGGACCTTGCGGCCGGGGGCAACGACTTCGGCCGGTTCGGGCGCGTAGCGGCGTTCAAGGGCTTCGTGTGGCAGGGAACCGAACTACTCCCAGCGGGCGGGTTCGCCGTCGCGGGAGTTGGCCGCCTGTCGGATGGCATGTACACGACGGTGCTCGGCCGGGCGGACATCAAGTCGTCAGCCCCCGCCGCGGAAACGGACTGGGCACCGTCTCGATCGGAAACCGACGTGCAGCCGGCGCGGGCCGAATTCCGTTTTGACGACCTGGAGGCCTTGAGTCCGGTCGGGCTCGAGGTGCGTGCGACTGCTGAGGCGAGCGATGTCGCATCGGTGGGAGCCCTGACCGTAACGACCACCTTCCGGAACGTGACGGGTGGACGCATTCCCGATGCGATCCCGGCGTTCCTGGCGGATTGGGATCTGACCGGAGGCGAGACCGTTCGCTGGTCGGACGAGATGCGCGCTCTCATCGCTGAATCGAGAGACGAGGGAGGGCCGCTCGTCGTGCTCGCTTCGGAGGGTGATGTCGTCGGGCGAGTATCGGTCCCGCTGGGCACTCCGGTGCTGGGAGGGGCGTACGAGGCCGACAGCGGCGTCCTGTGGGACACGTTCGAGGAGGTCGTGAAGCTCGACCTGGTGCGAGGGGGAGATCCATCCACCCTCCCCGGATTTGCGACGGCCACCGACAGAGCGTCCCTTCTCAGCATCGGCCCGTTCGACCTGGCCGCAGGAGAGAGTCGGACCGTCCGATTCTGGCTGCTCGCGGCGGACACGGAGCAGGCCGCAGCGTCTCGTCTGGAGGAGCTGCGGGACGAGCCGGTCGATCCGCCGGGCCCTGACGCGCGATTCGAGATCGAGCCCCCGTTCCCGAATCCCCTTCGGACGGGCGGCGGCCAGGTTATGACCTTCCCGTACAGCGTTCCCGAGGAGGCGCAGGATGACCGACGGACCCTGGTGTTCGAGATTTACGACGTAGCGGGACGTCGACTCGTCCGTCAGACGAATGTGCTCTCGCCGACCGGCAGTCTGCCGCGTGTAACGTGGGACGGCCTGCTCGCAGACGGGCTCGAGGCGGCGTCGGGAGCCTACCTGTACGTGTTCCAGCTCGGTGACGAGGTGCGATCCGGCAGGCTCATGATCGTCCACTGACGCTATCGCCCGGCGCTCTTGAGCAGCCTTCATTAAACGTTTTCGTAGCCCCGGGCATTCATGTTTGCAGATAGAAGAGGCGGAGCCATCTCCGCCGTTCCGGATCTGGCGGGTGGCCGGCAGGAAGTCGGTCGAACGCAGCTACCACACAATGGAGGCATCTCGTGAAGCGACGCATGGTTCGTATAATCGTCGCGGCCGCGGCGGTTCTGGTCATGGCGCCTACCGCGCCGGCGCAAATCGCCCAGGAAGCCGTCGACATGGACGCCGTCGAGCGTATCCGCGTCGAGGGTCTGGAGAACTCTCAGATCGAGGAGCTCGCGGGCTACCTGACAGACGTGATCGGTCCTCGCCTCACCAATTCGCCCGGGATGACGAGGGCAAACGAGTGGACGGCGGAGATGTTCGAGGAGTGGGGCCTCTCCAATGTCCAGATTGAGCCGTGGGGTGAATTCGGACGCGGTTGGGAGCGCGTGTCCTACAGCGGCCGGATCGTTACTCCGTTCGTCCAGCCGCTCGTGGCGCAGCCGTCGGGCTGGACGGGAAGCACTGCGGGCATGGTTACCGGTCCGGCCGTCATCATCGAGGCCGACACCGTAGCCGACCTCGAGAAGTACCGCGGCCAGTTGACCAGCGCCTGGATCCTCTCCAGGTCCCCCGTCGAGATGAGCCCGGACTGGGATCCTCGTCCCCTGCGTACCCCGCTCGAGGATCTTCTCGAGCCGGAGGAGGAGCGCGAGGGGCGTCCGCAGAGGGACCCGGCCGAGAGGCAGCGGAGGATAGCCGAATGGCGGCGCTTGAGAGAGGTCCGCGAGGCCATCAATGAGTTTCTGGCCGAGGAGGGAATCGGCGGCCTCCTCGTGCCGTCCTCTCGCGAGTACACGCTGGTGCGCGGTGGCGGAAGCGGAGCGGGGCGCGATCCGGCCAACCCCGAGCCGCCGCCCGAGCTGAACGTGTCCGGCGAGCAGTACAACCAGATCTACCGCAACGTTATGCGCGGCATCCCGGTCGAGCTGGAGATCGACGTCCAGAACCGGTTCTTCTCAGACGACCTCCAGTCGTACAACACGGTGGCCGACATTCCCGGCTCGGATCTCGCCGACGAGTACGTGATGATCGGAGCCCACCTCGACTCCTGGCACTATGGCACGGGCGCCACCGACAACGGCGCCGGATCGCTGGTGATGATGGAGGCCATGCGGATCCTGAAGGAACTGGACCTGCAGCCGCGCCGGACGATCCGCATTGCGCTGTGGGCTGGTGAAGAGCAGGGGCTGCTGGGGTCTCGGGGCTGGGTGGAGAATCACCAGGACCTTCACCCGAAGATCTCCGCCTACCTGAACGTGGATAACGGCACCGGCCGGCTCCGTGGGATCTGGGACCAGAGCAACGAAGCGGCGATCCCCGTCTTCGAGCAGATCCTGTGGCCCTTCCGTGACCTGGGTGTGGTTGCCGTCAAGCACGGGAACACGGGCGGCACCGATCACCTGGCGTTCGACGCGGCGGGAATCCCGGGCTTCAACTTCATCCAGGACCCGATCGAGTACGGAACCATCACCCACCATACCGCTGCTGACACGTACGAGCGGTTGATGCTCGACGACCTGAAGCAGGCGGCCGTGGTGGTAGCGGCGACGGCCTATCACCTGGCGATGCGCGATGAAATGATGCCGCGAAAGCCGGTGGAGCGACCGACGACGGACTGACCGGAAGCCCTGCAACAGCCTTCTGAAGTTGTTCAGCGACCTGCCAGGTCGCCAACGGGCCCCGCTTGTCCATGAGGATGGCGGGCCCGCCTCGTTCAGTCGTCCATCGCCAGTCGTGAGGCGGCCTGTGGATCGGGCTCGACGAACAGTGTCGTGACGCGCTCCGGAACCACGGTTCCCGGGGGTGCCTTCCGCGGTTTCCGGACGTGCTTCCGCCGAGTCCAGTCCACGGCCACGACGCCACTGTGCCGCGCCTCGCTGTTCAGTGCCGCGAGGACAGCCGCCTCCACCAGGTCCGAGTGCGGCGGGTTCTGGTCGCGCCGCTCCCATCTCAGGATCACGTGCGAGCCGGCCGCCTGGCGGGCGTGCAGCCAGATGTCCTCCGGGGCCGAATGGCGAAACGTCAGGTCGTCGTTGCCCCGGGCCGATCGTCCGACACGGACTTCGAGGCCGCTTGACGTGCGGTACCGGCGATACGGCAGAATCCCAGGTGTCTGCCCGCCGCGCCGTCCGCTCTCCGAGCTACCTGGCTCCGGTCGCCCTCCGACCAGATTCCACATCTCGGCCGTCGGCCCCACCTCCCGCAGGCTGGCCAGACCGGCTTCGAGTCTGGCAATTCGGTCCGCAATGCGCGCGAGGCGTCCCGGCAGGGCCCGTGCGGCCCGGTCACGCCGGCGTGCCTGCTTGTAGTACCGCTCGGCGTTCTGAACCGCATTGAGCCTCGGGTCGAGCTCGAGCTGGACCCGGGATCCCTCGAAGCCCTCGAGTGAGACGTTGGCCGCGCCGCGCGGAACATCGGACTGGCGTGCCAGCAGCAGATGTCCCAACTCTCGCAGATGTTCGGCGGACTCACCCTCGAGCTGGCGACCAAGTGCCGAACGTCGTCGCTCGAGCCCCTTGATCTTATCGCGCAGCACACCTTCCAGTCGCACTGCTTCCCGGGCTTCGTCAGACGGCATCGTGGCGCCGGCTTCGGGCTCGTCGTCGCGGGGCCACACCGATGCCTGGCTCGCCGCGACGTACATGGCCGCCAGCAACCCGGCGTACGGTCCCGATCCAGCCTCCAGGGGAAGGGGATATGGCTGCGCCGTCTCTCCACGGGAGATCAACCAGGCCTCGTCGGAGGGCGCATCACGAAGACTCCGGTATCGCTCGAGCGCCGCTGCCAGGCTCGCGGGGTCGTCGCTTGTGGACGCGTCGCCGAGGACCCAGTCGACGTTGAGGGCGCTGGTCAACGCGGCCGACTGGAGCAGCACGCGGCGCCGCTGGTCCGGTGAGTGATCCAGGAGGAGGCTCGACCACTCGCGCGTGTCGGGACACCGGCGAGCCCAGTCGCGCGCTCCTTCCGGTCGTGCGTAAATGGCTCCGGGTCGGAGGGTGCGTGCGCCGGCCGTCCGCTGCCACAGGACCGCCTCGATCGCGTCGTCGCTCCCGCGCGTGAGCACCGCGTTCCACTGGTTGGTCTGCAGCTCGACGAACAGACGATACACAGGGGGAAGATCCGTGTGCACATCGCGGAGGCCTCCAGCCAGCTCCACCACGATCAGACGCTCGTCGACCGGGGCCTCGACCGCGGTCACGAACAGTTTCCGGAACGAAACCCGCCGTCCGGCTAGTGGATCCTCGGGCGGGACCGTCGGTGCGGCGATGATGAAACCGCTCGTCGGGTGGAGCAGAAAGCCCACCGCTCGATCCTCGTCGGCGCCATCGGCAAAAACCAGCCACGCCTCGCGGCGGTCGCGATCCAGCCACAGGCCCTCGACCCGCCGACCCGTCCACTGTTCGCGCGCTTGCCTGGCGAGTCCCGAGATGAGAAGTGGATCGTAGCGAATCGCCACCGCTTCGCTCCCCCGTTTCCGTTCCTTCGGTCCGCCGTGCCACGGTTCTCACGGCTCGGTCCGGCCGACCCGTTGATGCGGCCGCTCTGAATGAATATCTATCTGTACGGTCGCCACGGGACAGCCCCGTCGGACGGAGCATCGATTCGTTCGATCGACTCGAAACCAGAGGAGCCGATTCGGAATGCACACGCTGGTCGAGCGCGCTGGATCCGCAGCAGAATTGCCCGACTGGGCGCAGTGTGGCCAGAAGCGCTACGCGCACAGCGTACGGGTAGGCGACCTCCTCCTGACATGGGCGGCCGGCCTCGGCGTCCCGGAAGGGGAGCGGATCCGCTGGCGGGCAGCGGGTGTTCTTCATGACGCGCTCAAGGACGCTTCCGACGAGGATCTCCGTGCCCTGGCGGGCGACGGCTGGCCGGATCCGGTGGCTCACGCTCCCGCGTGCGCGGTCCGGCTGAGGGCGGACGGCGTCGAGGATGACTCATTGCTGGATGCGATCGCATACCACCCGGTCGGTCACCCGGACCTGGACGATCTCGGAAAGTACTTGATCCTGGCTGACTACCTGGAGCCGGGACGGGACTTCCAGAGCGTGGAGCGCGCGTCGCTCCGGGACCGACTTCCGGCCGGTGGGGACGACGTGCTCGCGGTCGTGGTCGGTCAGCGGCTGACCCGCCTTCTCGAGAAGAGGCGACCGCTTATGAAGTGTTCCGTGGACTCATGGAACCAGTTGGTGGGGCCGTGATCGCCCGGGCGCAGACCATGCTGCTCGTCGCCGTCCTGCTCACGGCGGGTGTTCTACTGGGCTCGTACCTTTTCGAGTGGCGTGGCCGGGCGCTGCAGACGCCGGTTCAATCTTCGGAATTCGGGGGCCTGCCCTCGTCGATCTCGCCCGAGTCGTTCGCGCGCCGGATCAGTGTGGAGGTGCTGAACGGTGCGGGAGAGTCGGGCGCGGCCGCTCAGATCACGGAGGCCCTGCGTGATGCCGGGTTCGACGTGAAGACGTTCGGCAACGCTTCGAGCTTCGAGTACGACAGCACCCTCGTGTTCGACCGATCGAACCGGGCCGGTGCTGCGCGATCCGTAGCCGAGGCGCTCGGGGTCTCGGAGGTCCGGTCGGAGCCACGGCCCGATCTGTACCTGGACGCGACGATCATCCTCGGTCGTGACTGGCGCCGCCGGCTGCGCGCGCTCGAGTAGGCTCCACCAGGTCGCTGAAACGGTTCCTCGGCTATCCGGGTCTGTCCGAACTCAGTCCTTCGCGCTGGAGCCGCAACTGTCCGCACGCCGCAGCGATGTCCCGCCCACGCGGTTGACGAACCGCCGCCTCGATGCCCCGGGAGTCCAGAATCTGTAGGAAGGACGCGATCCTGTCGCTCGGGCTCGGACGCCAGTCGCGTCCCGGGATCGGGTTGTACGGAATGAGGTTCACGAAGCTGTCCAGCCCGTACAGCAGGTCCGCCAGACGCGAGGCGAGCTCGGGCGAATCGTTGACGCCCTCGATGAGCGTGTACTCGAAGGTGATCCTGCGGCCCTTCGCCTCCTGGTAGTCCCTCAGAGCGTGGAACAGGTCGGGAAGGGGGTACCGTTGCTCGACCGGCACGAGTTCCTGCCTCAGCTCGTGTTCGGGGGCGTGGAGCGAAACGGCCAGCCGGAACGGCTCGGGGCGTGCTGCCAGCGCCTGGATCCCGGGTATCAGGCCGACGGTGGACACCGTGATGCGTCGGGCCCCGAATCCGAATCCTACGTGCAGGATCGACAGCGACTGGAGGACCGCGTCCAGGTTGGCCATGGGTTCGCCCATCCCCATATACACGACATTGGCGATTCCACGACCGAATATCTCGCGGGAAACGCGCTCGGCGTCGCGGAACTGGGCCACGATCTCGGCAGCGCTCAGTTGGCGCCGGAACCCGAAGTCGCCCGTGGCGCAGAATCGGCACGCCAGCGCGCACCCTGCCTGCGACGAGAGACATAGCGTGACCCTGTCCTTCATGGGGATGAGGACCGACTCGATCTGCTCTCCATCGTGCAGTCGCCACAGGTGCTTGATCGTTCCGTCGGTGGAGCGGGCGTCGTACGCCATCTCGAGCGGGGACACGGAGAAGCGCTCGGCGAGCACGACTCTCAATTCCGCCGGAAGGTTGGTCATGTCGCCAAACCCGGTCGCATAGTGATCGTACACCCACTCGGCCACCTGCCCTGCCCGATATGACGGTTGTCCGATCTCGTCGAGCGTCGGAGCCAGGACGGCCGGGAACTCGTCCGGCACGTGGTTCAACAGCTCGATTCGCGTTGGTTGGGCATCATTCTCGACCATGAACACGAGGATCCCGATCGAGATCGCGCGGCGCAAGGGTTCGCTTGCTGCTCCCCGTGACGGCCGGTATCTTTATCGGCCGCGAAATCGGAGGCCCGCGAGGCGCGCGTCTTCCAGACCTTTCCGCCTTCGGAGTTCGGCTACGAGTACCCGCTCTGCCGGTCCGCCCCTGACGCTCTCCGTCCCATTGACGGAGGACCGTATCAAGGTTCCGCTGGAATCCCTGGACGCCGGCGCTTGAGGAGACCGGCGGGCTCCTGGTGGTCTGTGGCTGCCTGGGCGGCGCTGATTCTGGTGGCCACGACCGTGCACGTGCCGGATGTCGTGCTGCGGGCGCCCGTGTCCTGGCTGGACAAGCTGGCCCACGGAACCCTGTACCTTGTGCTGGGTTGGCTCACGGGTGCGGCCATGTGCGCGGCGGGGCGCTGTACGGCCCGCGCGGGGCTCGTGGCCCTGGCGGTGGCTTCGGCGTTCGCCGCGCTGGATGAAGCGCATCAAGCCTGGTTGCCCGGACGCGTGCCGTCGGTAGGTGACTGGGCCGCGGACGTGATCGGAGCGACCATCGGGCTCGCCGTGGGTATATGGGTCTGGAGTCGATCGACGACGGAAAAATAGCGAGGCGTTCAAGCCAAGAGATCAGGGAGGCACTCTGAACGACAGTGGCAGGGGCAGAGTAGGAGGGCCGCTCGACGGGGATACCCTTCTGGGGATCCCCGGACCGACCCGCTACCGTGACGTGGCATGCGGAAGGGTCGATGGCGATTGGGTGGGGAAGACCGTTCGACTCGCCGGTTGGGTGCACCGCAGGCGGGACAAAGGGGGCGTCAAGTTTCTCCTCCTGCGCGACCGCACGGGGCTCGTACAGCTCGCGTTCGAGCCGGAACGGACGCCAGCGGATGTCCTGGCGGCGGCCGGCGAAGTGAGTCCCGAAGACGTGCTGTGGGTCACTGGCGATGTCGAGGCGCGTCCTCCCGAAGCCGTAAATCCGGACATGCCCACCGGGCAGTTCGAGGTGAGGGTGAGGGAGATGCGGGTCCTCGCCTCTTCGGATCCGCTCCCGATTCTAGTTGCGATTCCTCCCGGGGAGGAGCTTCCCTCGGAGGAGCTGCGGCTGCGGCACCGCGTGCTGGATCTGCGCCGCCCCGAGATGCAAAGCCACTTCGTGGTGCGCCACCTGGCGACGAACGCTGCTCGCGCATCGCTGGCCCGGCAGGGCTTCCTGGAGGTCGAGACCCCGTTCCTCACCAGGCGCACGCCGGAGGGTGCGCGAGACTACCTGGTGCCGAGCCGGATCCATCACGGCGAGTTCTATGCGCTGCCCCAGTCGCCGCAGCTGTACAAGCAGTTGCTGATGGTGGCCGGGTTTGACCGCTATTTTCAGATTGCCAGGTGCCTCCGCGATGAAGATCTGCGCGCTGACCGCCAGCCCGAATTCACGCAGATCGACGTCGAGATGGCTTTCGTTGAAGAGGACGACGTGTTCGCTGCATGCGAACGGATGCTGGTGGATATGTACGAACTGACCCTGGAGCAGGCCGTCCAAGCGCCGTTCCGGCGCATGACCTGGGCTGAAGCCGCAGAAGTCTATGGGACCGACAAACCGGATCTTCGGATCGAGTGGAAGATCAGGGACTATTCGTCCGTGCTCGGCGGCCGCGGCTTCGGGATCTTCGACGGAGCGATCTCGGCGGGCGGGCGGGTCCGCGGCATAGTGATCCCGGGAGGCACCTCGCTGTCCCGGTCGAGACTGGATGCGGCGAACGAGACGGCGCGGTTGGCCGGCGCCAGGGGTGCCCTGTGGCTCAAGTGCACGGGGGACGGTTACTCGGGACCGGCCGCGCGTGCCGTCGATGAGGAGGCTGCCTCGATTCTACGGGATGACTACGCCGTGAGCACGGGTGACCTGGTCGTGTTCGTGGCCGGGCCGGACGCCGAAAGCTCGCCGGCACTGGACATTGTGCGCCGCACGCTGGCCTCGGAGATGGGAGCAGTAGGCGACCACGATGAGTGGCTGTGGGTGACCGACTTTCCGCTGTTCGAGGCAGATCCCGAGACAGGCGTCCCAACGGCCACTCATCACCCGTTCACCATGCCGGTGGACGTGACGCCGGAAGAGATGCTCGCGGATCCGTTCTCCGTGCGCTCGAGGGCCTACGACCTGGTTCTGAACGGAACGGAGCTAGCCAGCGGCAGCATCCGGTGCCACGATCCGGCTCTTCAGAGAGCCATTCTCGAGGTTCTCGGCATGTCGCAGGAGCAGGTGGATGCCCGCTTCGGATTCCTGCTGGAGGCCTTCCGGTACGGCGTCCCGCCGCACGGCGGGTTTGCCTTGGGGCTCGATCGGTTGATTGCGCTCATGGTGGGGGCATCGTCGCTGCGAGACGTGATCGCGTTTCCGAAGACGACGGCCGCTCGCGGACTCATGGAGGGAGCTCCGGCCAGCGTCGACAGCGAGCTGCTTGCCGATCTCGGCATCCGTCTGGCCGGAGAGAAAGCTGAAGCGAATGAGTGACGCGCGGGCCGCGGGCTCCGAATCCATGGACACGCCGGTCATCCAGCATCGACTGGCGGCAGACGGTTCCGACGAGCTGCTGCTGGCGGGCGTGAACGACAGTCACCTGAAGGCACTGGCACGACTCGGCGAATTGCGCGTCATCCTCCGCAGCGACCACCTCATCCTGTCTGGAGCGGTCGAGGCGGTCGAACGGTGCACTCCCGTAGCGCAGCGCATGATCCAGATGGCGCAGCTCAGACGGTCGTTCGACCTGGCGGATGTGGAGCGATTCTTTGCCGAGGCCGAGCGTCAGCCCGTGGCCCCACAGCCCGACTCGGATGACGAAGTCGTGGCCTTGCCCGGAGCCCGGAAGGTGATCCGACCGAAGTCGGCGGGTCAGAGAGCCTATCTCTCGGCAATCCGCGAGAAGGACATCGTAGTCGGCATCGGCCCGGCGGGAACGGGCAAGACGTATCTGGGCGTGGCCATGGCCGTTGACGCTCTCGTTCGCAAGCGATTTCGGCGCATCATCCTGACGCGCCCCGCCGTGGAGGCGGGAGAGGCTCTCGGCTTCCTCCCCGGGGACATACGGGACAAGGTCGATCCGTATCTTCGCCCGCTGTACGATGCCCTGGAAGACATGCTGCCTTCCGACCGGATGCGCCGGGCGATCGAGGATCACACGATCGAGATTGCGCCCCTTGCCTATATGCGAGGCCGCACGCTCTCAGACGCGTTCCTGATCCTCGACGAGGCACAGAACGCGACGACGGCCCAGATGAAGATGTTTCTGACACGTCTGGGACTCAACTCCAAGACCGTGATCACGGGCGACACGACGCAGATCGATTTGCCACGCCGGGAGGAGTCGGGTCTCCTGGAGATCGAGCGCATCCTCCAGTCCGTCGAGGGGATCGGGTTCGTGTATCTGAGTGAATCGGATGTAGTCCGACACCGTCTAGTGAAAGACATCATCCGGGCGTACGCGAAGCACGACAACGTCAACCGAAGCGGGCAAGACGGATGAGTGCCGCACGGTTCCGGGAAACGTGGCGCGACGCTGCTCGCGCGATAGATCGGCGACCCGGCGAAGGCTGGCGGGACCAGCTGTTCCATCATGGCTTCAGGGTCCTGGTCGTCATTGCGATCGCCGTGACGGTGCCTTTGTTCTTCCGAAGCCACACTCTGCCGGAGACCATCGACGTCGAAGCAGGTGCCGTGGCGACGGAGGACGTGATCGCCGAATTCGAGTTCACGGTCCCCAAGCCGGCGGAGCAGCTCGCCAGGGAGCGGAATGATGCGGTGAGAGCGGTCCTCCCCGTATACATTCTCGACGCAGCAGCCACGGATACCGCGCTCGCCCAGACGATGCTGTTCTTCGCGCGGGCCGACTCGGTATTGGGTACAGACCCGGCCGGTGTAGACCGGTCCGCCGCGCGGGCATTCATGCTCTCGAACGGCATCACGGTGACGGACAGCCAGCTGGATTACCTGTCGGATCCGGCCAACCGCTCCGATTTGCGGACGTCCATGGAGACGGCCTTTGAAGTCCTGCTTCCGTCAGGAGTCGCCGCGCTTCTCGACCCGGGCGGGCAGTCGGCCAGCGTAGTCATGGTGCGTGGCGAAACGGATCGCATGGTCCGGCGGGACTCCATCATGACCCTAAGCCGTTTCCAGGAAGAAGCACTGGTCTACGCGCCGCAGAACGCGTCCGTGGACGGGTTTCAGCTGTATACCAGCCTGCTGATTCGTTTTCGGGAGCCGACCCTGTTGCCGGACGACCTCGCGACCCGCACGGCTCGCGAGCAGTCGCGCGGGGCAGTGGACACGGTAGCCAGCGTGATCCTTGAGGGGGAGCGGATCGTAGGCGCGCATGAGCGCGTCGGTCGGCGGGACCTCCAGCGCCTCAAAGCCTACAATTCAGAGCTGGTGCGAAGGGGACTGGCCGGGAGCACTAGCCGCCGGCTCGCGAGCGCCGGGAGCGTCCTGTACACGGGGCTCCTGATGTCGCTGCTCGGTGCCGTGTTGCTCCTGTTCCGTCCCGCGATCTACCGGGACGTGAAGGGATACCTGATCGTCATGGGACTGGTGGCGATGGTGATGGTGGCGGCCAGCCTCATCCAGCAGGCGGGGTATCCGTCGGAGCTGATTCCGGTCGCGGTGCTGGCATTGCTCGTGGGGGCTCTGTATGACGGTCTCATAGCCATCGTCGCCGTGGCCATCGTCGCGGCCGTGATCGGGGGCCAGATCGTCCTCCTGGGCGAGACCGTGTTCGCTCTCGCCGCGGTCAGCGTTCCGTTCAAGATGGTCGTCGCGGGTGGCGCCGGGGCGCTCGGGATCCGACGCGTACGCAGGCGCAGTCACAGCTGGGTTCTCATCGCGCTGATCGCGGGGGCCTATCTCATGGCTGGTGTTGCGATCGTGCTTCTGCGGTCTCTGCCTGCACAGGAGATCCTCAGGGTGGCGTTCTGGGGAGGCGTGAGCGCCACCCTGTGCACAGTGCTCGCGGTAGCGGCCTTCATTCCGGCCCTGGAGAAGCTGACAGGGATCAGTACAGATCAGACTTTACTTGAGCTATGCGACCTTAATGCTCCGCTTTTAAGGGAGTTATCCAGAGAAGCACCGGGTACGTACGCACATTCGATCAACGTGGCGAACCTGGCCGAGGCCGCCGCTCTGGGCATCGGCGCCAACCCACTGCTCGTCCGGGCCGGCGTCTACCATCACGACATCGGCAAGATGTCGAATCCGCAGTACTTCGTGGAGAATCAGCCCCGGGGCCGGAACCCGCACGATCGACTGGCTCCGGCCCGCAGCGCGGCCATCATCCGGGACCACGTCAAGGACGGACTGCGGCTGGCGTCCGAGCACCGGCTCCCGCGAGTGATTCACGACTTCATCCGCGAGCACCACGGCACGACGATGATCTCGTACTTCCTGGACAAGGCGCGGGAGGCGGATCCGGACCTCGAGCTCGACCCATCGGACTTCGCGTACCCCGGGCCCAAGCCCCAGACGCGGGAGACGGCCGTGGTCATGCTGGCGGACTGCATCGAATCGGCGACCCGGGTGCTTCAGGATCCGACTCCCGATCGAATCCGTGCCACGATCGATCAGCTGGTGAACGCACGAATTGCCGAGAACCAGCTGGACCAGTGTCCCCTCACCCTGAGAGACCTGGAGATCGCGAAGGCCGAGTTCGGGCGAGTCCTCATCGGCATGTACCACCGCCGGATCGAGTATCCTTCAGGAGTGCACGCCGCCGTGTCTCCACCCGCCGCGGAGGGGGCTTCGCCATCTGCCGGCCCGCCGCCCGCCTGATCCGGCAACCTGATAATGACCCCAGTCGTGCACCTCAACCGGCTCGAGGAGTGGCCTGGCCTGGAGAGCGCGGAGCCCATGCTCAGGCGGGCCGCTCTGGCGGCTCTCGAGTACGACGGCCCCCGGGACGGCGAGGCGTCCTTCACGTTCGTGTCGCTGGGCGAGATCCGGGCGCTCAACCATGACTACCTGGGACGGGAAGGGGTCACGGACGTGATCGCTTTCGAGCTTGGCGAGGAGGGTGGGCTGCTCGGCGACGTATACATATCACCCGAGGTCGCCACGATGAATGCGGCGGACAGGGACGAATCCGGGGAGCGCGAGATTCTGCGGCTCGTGGTTCACGGCTCTCTCCACCTCATCGGTCTGGATCATCCGGAGGGCCCGGATCGGGAAGCCTCGGAGATGTTCGTCCTGCAGGAGGAGTTGCTACGGTCGCTGACGGACGGCTAGCCTGACAGGGCTGTTCAGCGACCTTCAGATATGGAAGGGCCAGCTGTCACCCAGCCGGAGGCCGTGGACATGTACAGGATCGCACAGCGACTGCGACGCTATCTCGTGACCGGACTCATCGTCATTGCTCCAATCGGTGTCACGGTTTTCGTCCTGTCGTGGCTGTTCCAGAAGCTGGATCCAATCGTGGGACGCTACCTGCCCCCGATCGCGGGTTACGAGCCCCGGGGCCTAGGACTCCTGCTGCTGGTCGCGGTGTTGATCGTTGTCGGGTGGGCTTCCCAGAAGGCGGTCGGCCGACGGGCCCTGCGGGTCTGGAACAACTTCGCCAACCGGGTACCGGTCGCTCGGCGTCTGTACACAGCTTCCTCCCATGTTTTCGAGGCCGTGCTCACGAGAGATCAGAAGCTCTTCCGGCACTGCGCCCTGATAGAGTATCCTTCTCCCGGATCGCACACTCTGGTGTTCGAGACGGCAGAGGCCCCGCGTGAGGTGGGTGATGATATCGGTGAGCCCGCCGTGAGCGTGTTTCTGCCTACGGTACCGAATCCGACATCGGGGTTCCTGCTCTTTCTACCGCGCAGCCGGGTACGCCGGTTGGACATGACGGTGGAGGAGGGATTCAAATTGATTTTCTCCGCTGGTGTGGCCGTGCCGGAACTCCCGCCGGTTGACCTCCGGGAAGGTGAGTCATGAGCGACAGAGCTGACCAACTGGAAAAGGTCTTTGGTCAGGCGCTCGACCTCCTGTCCCGCGAGGATTTCGAAACGCTGGCAACCTTCCTGCAGACTTTGCATGCCAGCGACCTGGCCGACCTCGTGGAGCATCTCGAGGACGATCATAGGCTGGCGCTCCTGAAGCACATTCCGTCTGACCTGGCGGCGGATACGCTCGCCGAAATGGAGGACGTGGAGCGTCCGGGAGAGCTTCTGCTGCACCTCGAGCCGGAACGAACGGCCGAGATCGTCCGCGAGATGGCGGACGACGATGCGGCAGACGTCATCGGTGAGCTCGAGCCCGAGGAGCGGGCCCGTGTCCTCGCGGTCGTAGACGACGAAGAGGCCGCGGAGATCGAGGAGCTCCTGACCTACCCCGAGGAGTCGGCCGGCGGGCTGATGACCCGGGAAGTCCTGTCGGTCTCGATTCGCCTCACGGCGGCCGAGGCCATCGCCGAGATCCGGCGACAGGCACACGAGGACTTCGATTTCTACACGATCTTCGTCGTGGACCCGGACGGCAAGTTCCGGGGCGTGGTGGCCCTCCAGGACCTGGTTATCGCCGATCCGGCGACCTCGATAGCCGATATCACCGAGGAGCCTCCCGGCGTGGTCACCGTGGACATGGACCAGGAAGAGGTCGGGAAACTGCTTTCCCGTTATAACCTGGCTTCGATCGGCGTTGTGGATCCGCTTGGTCACCTCGTGGGGCGGGTGACGTTCGACGACGTGATCGACGTGGTCGAGGCCGAGGCGACGGAAGACATTCTCCGCTTTGCCGCGGTATCAGAGGAAGAGGAGCTTCGGGGCACGACGTTCGACGCGATCCGTAGCCGCCTGCCGTGGCTTCTCCTCAGCGTCCTCACGGCGGCCATCGCCGCGTCCGTCGTGTTCGCGTACCGGAGCACGATCGAAGCGATGACACTCCTGGCCGTGGCGATGCCGGTCATCGCGGGCGTGGGAGGCAACGCGGGCACCCAGGCGCTGGCCGTGACGATCCGTCGTATCGCCCTGTCGGAGGAGACGTTCAGCGAGCGGCGCAGCGTCATCTGGAAGGAGCTGGTCGTCGGCCTGGCGAATGGCCTGGTCATAGGCATCGTGGCCGCCAGCCTGGGTCTCCTGTTCACCGACGCCGGGCTGAAGTTCGGAGTCGTGGTTCTCCTCGCGATGTGGGGCAGCCTGATCATCGCTTCGTTCGCCGGGGCGTTCATCCCGATCTTCCTCGAGCGTATCGGCGTGGATCCAGCGGTCGCGTCATCTCCGTTCGTGACCACGTTGACGGATCTGTGGGGATTCCTGCTTCTGCTGGGTCTTGCCAGCGCGATCCTCATGTGACGTCCGGCAGGGCGGCTCCGCCTTCTCGCCGGCGGGTCGCACCACTTTGCAAAACACGTTGCAGACCGGCCGAGCGCCGCGCTAGGAGAGCAAGCAGCCCACAGGGCCGTATGCGTGCGCCTGGACACGGCAATCGGACGGGAACCCCCGTCCGCCTTGCGTGTTCTAGCCGGCGCAGGGAACGATTTCCGCGGCCTGGGGAGTGGGCTGGCCGCGGCACCATTATTGCCATGATTCTTCTGAAATATGCTGAGAAATGCGCGTTCCGGGCGACCCGGGGTGGCCCCAACGCTTTCACGCTGGCATGGAGTGACGACCTCATGACGAGACTGCGCACGACGGCCCTGGCTTTGCTCGCTACCGCGGCGTTCGCCGGTTGCGGCGACGACGGCCCGACCGATCCGGGTCCGACGCTGAGCCTGAGCATCGTCAGCGGCAATAACCAGGTGGGAGCTATCGGCGCGGCCCTTCCAGCACCTCTGATCGTCAGCGTCGAGGACCAGTCCGGCAACGCGATAAGCGGAGAGTCCGTGACGTGGGCGCTCGCCTCGGCTGCCGGTCCCAACGCCAGCGTCAACTCGAGCAGCACGACGACCGGAACCAACGGCCAGACGTCCGTGACGTTCACGCTGGGCGATGCCGAGGGTGCGTACGAGGTGCGCGCGTCGATCAGCGGCTCGTCCGTGACCTTCGCGGCGGAGGCCATGGCCTCCGG